>JAAAPF010000125.1 GCA_009908425.1 Alphaproteobacteria bacterium | reverse complement strand
GACCGAACCCTCCAGGTCGGCGTCCTTCATGACCGAGAGGGTGGCGCTGACCGTGCGCAGGCTGGCGTAGATCGAGAGCGCCGCGACGGTGGCCTCGCGGTTGTAGCGCGCGGCCGTGCCCGCCAGCGGGTTGACCCAGGCCGACGCCGCCAGGACGACGGCCGCCACCAGCAACAGGACGCTCCGCTTCCACACCGCTTTTGGCAACTCCGCCGCCCTCGTCACCACCGCCGCCTCAGCGAAAGGCCGGCTCGTCGAAGCTCCTGAGCTTTCTGGAATGCAGCACGTCGGTGCCGCCTTCGCGCAGGATCCGGAGCGCCGCCATGCCGATCTCGAGGTGCTGGCTCACCCGCTGGCGGTAGAACTGATCGGCCATGCCGCGGAGCTTGAGCTCGCCGTGCAAGGGCTTGTCGGAGACGCAGAGGAGCGTGCCGTAGGGCACGCGGAAGCGAAAGCCGTTGGCCGAGATCGTGGCACTCTCCATGTCGACGGCGATGGCGCGGCTCTGGTTCAGCCGCTCGTAGAGCTCGGCGTAGCGCAACTCCCAGTTGCGATTGTCGGTGGTGGCCACGGTGCCGGTGCGCATCCGCGTCTTGAGGTCGAGGCCCTCGAGCCCGGTGATCCGCGCCACCGCCTCCTGCAGCGCCACCTGGACCTCGGCGATCGGCGGCACCGGCACGAACAGCGGCAGCTCCTGATCCAGCACGTGATCGTCGCGGACGTAACCGTGCGCCAGCACGTAGTCGCCGAGCTGCTGCGAGCGCCGGAGCCCGGCGCAGTGCCCCAGCATCAGCCAGCAATGCGGGCGCAGCACCGCCAAGTGGTCGGTGATCGTCCGCGCGTTGGACGGCCCGACGCCGATGTTGACCAGCGTGATCCCGCGGCGGTCGGAGCGAAACAGGTGGTAGGCCGGCATCTGCGGCAGGTGCTGCGGCGCCTCGCCGACGTCGGCCGGCGCCTGCCAGCCCGCCGGCGCGGTGATGGCGTCGCCGGGCTCCACCAGGGCTTCGAACTCGTCGCTGTCGTGGACGATCTTTCGGCCGTAGTTCACGAAGCGGTCGACGTAGCGCTGGTAGTTGGTCAACAGCACGAAGCGCTGGAAGTACTCGGGGGCCGTCCCGGTGTAGTGGTAGAGCCGCTGCAGCGAGTAGTCGGTGCGCTCGGCGGTGAACAGCGCCAGGGGCTGGATCGGGGTTTCGGGCGGACGGTAGAAGCCGTTGGCGACCCGATCGTCGGTGTCGCGCAGATCGGGCAGCACGAAGCGGTTCCAGACCTCCGCGACCCGCTCGCCCGAGAGCTCGAGGCCCGAGCGGTCGACGACGAAGGGCAAGGGGATGGGGCGGTCGGAGCGCCCCACCACCATCTCGACGCCGTGATGGGCCATCAGCCGGCGGGCGTTGTCGAGCAGATAGCCGGCGAACAGGCGCGGGCGGGTGATGGTGGTCCCGAAGATACCCGGATCGGTCAGCGCCCCGAAGGCGTAGCGGGCGTCGATGTTGAGGCTTTCGGCGCCGACGCGGAGGCCGAGAAAGGGATAGGTCGCGTCGGTCGGCGGCGCCGGCTCGCCGCCGGCCTCGAAGTCGCGAAAGGCGGCGCGCACGCGCTCGCTGGCGCGGTCGTAGTGGGCGATCAGCCGCGCGACGACCGCGTCGGGATCGGCGATCGCCTCCGGCTCGCGGACCCCGAGGGCGGCGAAACTCTCTTCGAGCGCGTGCATGGCCCCTCCCGTCGGCGACGCCGCGTTGCTACCTCAGGTGTACCGTCGACGAAAGCTCCACCACGCGTTGAGCCGGCCTCGACCCTGCGTAGCCGCCACGACCACCGGGAGCGCCATGGCCCCGCCGCTGTTGACCTTGAAGGATGCCCAACTCGCCATCGGCGAGCGCAAGCTCTTGGCCGGCCTCGAGCTCAAGCTCGACGCCGCCGCGCGGGTGGCGCTCGTAGGTCGCAACGGTGCCGGCAAGTCGACGCTGTTGCAGGTGCTGGCCGGGCGGGTCGAACTCGACGCCGGCAGTCTGACCAGGGCGCCGCGCACCCGCCTCGCCTACCTGCCTCAGGCGCCGGCGTTCGACGGCGTCGCCGACGCGCGCACCTGGCTCGTGCGCGCGGACGAGGACGCGCCGGAAGGCCTGCCGCCCTACACCGCCGACGCGCTCTTGGAGGAGTTCGAGCTCGACGGCGCGGCCGACCCGCGGACGCTCTCGGGCGGCCAGCGCCGCCGGCTCGCGCTGGCGCGCACCCTGGCGCTCGACGTCGACGCCCTGCTCTTGGACGAGCCGACCAACCACCTCGACCTCGACACCATCGTGAACCTGGAGACGCGGCTGCGGGCGTTTCGCGGTGCGGTGGTGCTGATCAGCCACGACCGCGCCTTTCTGGACGCCGTCGCCACGCGCTGCTGGTGGCTCGACCGCGGCCGTATCCTCGACCTCGAGGTGCCGTTCCACGACCTCGAGCCGGCGATCGCGGCGGAGCTGGAACGCGAGCAACGCGAGGCGGCCAAGCTCGACAAGCGCATCGCCGAGGAGACCCGCTGGTCCAGGGAGGGCATCACCGCGCGCCGAAAGCGCAACCAGGGCCGGCTGCGCCGCCTGGAGGCGATGCGCCGGGAACGCGCCCAGCGGGTTCGCCCCGAGGGCGCCGCACCGCTCGCCGCCGAGGCGGCGCCCGCCTCCGGCGCGCTGGTCGTCGAGGCGGAGGGGATCACCAAGGCGTTCGACGGCGAGACGGTCGTCCCGCCCTTCTCGACGCGCATCCTGCGCGGCGACCGCGTCGGCGTGGTCGGCCCCAACGGCGCCGGCAAGTCGACGCTGTTGAAGCTGCTTACCGGCGAGCTCGCGCCCGACGACGGGAGGCTGAAGCTGGGCACCAAGCTGGAGATCGCCTGGTACGAGCAGGAGCGGGAGAACCTCGACCTTGCGAAGACACCGTGGGAGGTGCTCTGCCCCGAGGGCGGCGATCAGGTCGCCGTCGGCGGCCGCCCGCGGCATGTCATGGGCTATCTGAAGGACTTCCTGTTCGACGAGAGCCAGGCCCGGAGCCCCTGTCGGGCGCTCTCCGGGGGCGAGCGCAACCGGCTGCTCTTGGCCAAGCTGTTCGCGCGCCCCTCCAACCTGATGGTGCTCGACGAGCCCACCAACGACCTCGACATGGACACTCTCGACGTCCTCGGCGACGCCATCGCCGACTACGCCGGCACACTCCTGGTGGTGAGCCACGACCGCGACTTCCTCGACCGTACGGTCACCAGCACCATCGCCTTCGAGCCGGACGGCAGCGTGGTCGAGTACGCCGGCGGCTACGGCGACATGCTGCGCCAGCGCGCGGCAACGGGCGGGCCCACCGCGCCGGCCGCGAAACCGAAAGCCAAGGGCACCGGCGGCAAGGACTTCACCACCCCCGCCAAGGAGCAGCGCCGGCGCGAGCGCGACGCCGCCAGGGCCGAGCGCGAGGTCGAGCGCCTGCACGGCGAGATCCGCGCGATCGAGGAGCGGCTCGCCGACGGCACCCTCTTCGCCCGCGAGCCGGAACGGGCGAAGGCGCTCGCGGCACAGCTCGAAGCGTTGCGTGGTGAGGCGGAGGCGGCCGAAGCACGCTGGCTGGAGCTGGCCGAGGCGGCGGAAGGCTGAGGGCGCGACCGGCGCGCCCACGCCCACCGGCTCAGGGGCGCGCTTCGAGCACCATGTTGAACGGCGTCTCGGTGGCGCGGCGGACCTGCCGGAAACCACCCGCCCGGATGACCTCGGCGAGCTTGGCCTCGCCGGCCTGGGCGCCGAGGGCGGCCCCGGTCTCCTGGGCGAGCGAGGTGGGAACGCAGATCATCGAGGCGGCGTAGTAGATGCAACCGACAGCGTTGAGGTTGTCGGCGAGCGCGTCGCCCGCCAGCGGCTCGACGATCATCCACGTCCCGTCTGGGCCGAGGCTTTGCTTGACGTGGGCGGCGGCGCCGGCGGGATCGCCCATGTCGTGGAGGCAGTCGAAGCTGGTCACCAGATCGTAGTCCTGGCCCGGGAAATCGTTCGCCTGCGCGGTCTCGAACCGGACGTTGGACAGGCGGTGGGCCGCGGCGTGGGTGTTGGCCTCGTCGATCGACGCGCCGTGGAAGTCGAAGCCGACGACCTCGGCCTCGGGGAACGCCTCGGCCATGATCAGGGTCGAGAAGCCGTGACCGCAGCCGACGTCGGCGATGCGGCCGCCCTTTTCCAGCTTCGCCGCCACGCCGTCGAGCGCCGGCAGCCAATGCTGCACGAGGTTGGCGCGGTAGCCGGGGCGGAAGAACTTGGCGACGGCGCAAAACATGCAGCTGGCCTGATCGGCCC
>JAAAPF010000075.1 GCA_009908425.1 Alphaproteobacteria bacterium | reverse complement strand
CACTCGGCGTAGGGCATGCCGTAGACGATCTCGCGGGCCTCGTCGTAGTCGAGCGCGACCCCGCGTTCCTCGGCCGCCGCGGCGTACCACTTCGACAGGCAGTTGCGGCAGAAGTCGGCGAGGTTCATCAGCTCGATGTTCTGGACGTCGGTGCGCTCGCGCAAATGCGCCACGAGCCGGCGAAACGCCGCGGCCTCCACCTCGAGGCGGGTCTGCGGGTCGAGCTTGTCGTCGGGGGTCATGCGCTTCTCCTCGGTCGTCAGCCGACGAGGTGGCGACCGACGGCGGGCGAAGCAAGCGCCGGGGCTCAGGCGCCCAGATCGAAGCGGATCGGCACGCGGATGAGCGCCCGCATGTCCGGGGCGTCCTCGGTGACGCCGAAGCTGAAGGTCGTGTCGATCGACACCCGCGGGTTGACGCGGAAGGAGGTGCCCAACTGCAGCGAGCCGAGCTGGAGGTTGGTCGCCGTGGGCGGCGTACGGCCATCCTGCTTGGTCTTGAAGACCATGTCGTGGCTGTAGGCCATGCTGAACGAGAGCGCGTCGTTGAGCGCGACACCGAGCCCCAGCCCGAACCCGACGGTATCGCCCGGATCGACCTCCCCGAACGTCCCGCCGACGTCGCGCTCGGGCGTCCAGCCGTAGCTCAGCGTGCCGAACAGGACGGCCGGATCGGTGGGATAGATCGCCGTCAGCGACGGCTCGATGGTGTAAAAGCCGGTGCCGGTCGGCAGCTCCTCCTCCGCGCCGCTCACCGGGTCCCGCGGTACCTCGAAGGGGTCGGTGCCGGTGGGGAGGCTGACCCGCAGGTTGCCCACGAAGAACGGCCAGCCGCCGGCGCCGTCGTTGAGCTGATAGGAGGCCGCGAGCTCGACGTCGCCGATGTCGCTGCCGGTCGCCGACCCCGCTTCCGGCGCCGCGCTCGGCACGCCGACGCTGCGGCGGATGGTGGTGTCGTCGCGATGGACGTAGGGGATCTTGGCCTCGACTTCGAGCCGGTCGGTGACGCCGTAACGCACCGTCGTCGCCGCGATGAGCGTGTCGCGGGAGGCTTCCGTGACCTCGATGTCGCCGAAGACGATGGTGGGCAGGACGGTGAAGCCGGTGATCTCGGCGCGGGCCACATCGCTGCGGATGTACTCGAAGGAGGGTTCGACCACGAGTTGGTTCTCGTCGGTGAGCACGCCGCCGCGCTCGGCGAGGACCGCGATGTCGGGGCGTCGCCGCGCCTCCGCCTCGGCGCCCGCCGCGACCTGCGGCGGCTCGGTCTCGGCGGGGGCGGCGGCGTCGCCCAAGCGGCGGCGGATGGTGCTGGCGAGCTCTTCGATCTCGGCCTGCTGTTGGCTGAGGACCTCGCGCTGACGGGCGATCATCCGTTGCTGCTCGGCGAGCCGGCGTTGCTGCTCGGCGAGGCGGCGCCGGTCGTCCTCGAGCGACTCGCGCAGCCGTTGGAGTTCGTCGGGTGCCGGGGCCTCTTGCGCGGCACCGGGAAGGGCGACGACGAGGCCGGTGAGGAGGGCCACGACAGGCGCGGCCGGGGGCCGACGCGGGACGAAGGACAGGGGCATGGGGTCAAGGCAATCTGAAGAGAAGAACGCCGTCGAGCGCGCGCGCGGCGGCGTCGGTGGGGCGGGGACGGTTCAAGACGACGTCGACCTGGAGATCGGCGAGCTGGCGGATCGTGATGCCGTCGCGACGGTTTTCCACCAGCATCGACCAGGCCTGCGGCGTGAGCCCGGTGCGCGCGGCGACGCCCTCCGGCAAGCGGCGCGGCGCCGTCGTCCCGGCCGCCTCCAGACGTTCGCTCGAGAAACCCGCCCGCTCCACCACCCGGCCGTCCACTTCGGTCAGCACGCGGAAGCTGAAGGCGAGCGGGCGTCCCGCGACGGTGAAGCCACCGCGGACGTCGGCGAGAGCGTCTTCCGCGACCGGCGTCGCCGCACCGAGCCCGGCGATGCCGTCGCCGGCGCCGGCTGGCCCCGCGGCGGCGAGGATCGCGGCGACGGCGGCGAGCGCGAGGAGGCGGCGAAAGGCGAGGCGGTGCCGGCGCATGGCCGTGTCTCCCCGGTTGATCACGACGGCTCAGAACTCGTTCGGGCCCCGCAGCATCCAGCTCGCGGTGCGCAACACCTCGGGTGCCAGCGGGCGGCCGAGCGGCGCCCGCGGCAGCGCCCCCCACATCCGGGGTTCGTTGAAGCGACGGCGGCCGATCGCCACCAGATCCTCGACGACGAGCAGGATACCGTTCCACGCGCGCTCGAAGGCGGCGCGGTCGTAGCGTTCCAGCCCGCGGGCGGGATCGCCCACGAGCACGCTGTCCGCCGTCACGCCCTTGACCACGACGAAGTGGCGATAGCCCTGGACGTCGACGAGCACGACGGCGGGGATGCCGGCCTCCTGCAGCGTGTCGAGCGGCTGCTCGTAGCCGTTGGCGCGCACGCCCTGGCGTTCGAGATAGCGTTTGATGTCGAGCAACGAGAAACCCTGCGCGCGGATGCGCCCCTCGTCGCCGGCGGCGAGCATGCCCAGCATCGCGTCGTCCTCGCGCGTGGGCAGGCCGTAATGGTGGGTCAGCAGCGTCGCCGCCGAGGCGGCCCCGCAGCTGAAATCGTAGCGCTGCCGCACGACGCCGCGATAGCGTCGCTCCTGAAGGCTCTCGACCTCGAGCGACAGCCCGCCCAAGCGGCCGGGCAGCGCCACCTCGCCGGCGCTCGCCGCCGCGGCGACCAAGCCGCCCGCCAGCGCCAGCACCATCGCCCGGCGGGTCGGTCGGCGCAACGCTCGCCGCTCAGTACACGTTGACGGTGACATTGGTGGTGATCTGCAGGTTCACCTGATCGCCCAGGTTCTGCACCGCCGTGACGATGCCGTGGCTGCCGTTGAACGAGCCCTCGATGGCGGCCGTCCGCCGGCTTTCGCGGAGACCGTCGTTGATGATCGTATTGCCGGTGATGACCACGACGCCGCCGTTTGTTCCGCGACCCCGCTCGGCGGCGAGGCGGGCGTCGCCCACCGCTGGCGCGTCGGCGAAGGGCGACGGCGACCCCGCGACCGCCGTCACGGGCAGCGCCGCGGTGACGAGGGCGCTCGTCACGATCAGCACCCGAAAGCCGTCCATACCGTCCTCCCGTCGGGCCCCTTGGCGCAGGCCGACGCGACGGCGGTGGCCGTGCTCGACCACCGCCGTCGGCCTCCCGATTACGGCGCGCTGGTGTTGAGGTCCGGCGCGGTGGTGAAGTTCGAGACGAAGGTCACCGACGTACCGGCGTTCACCGCCGACTGATTGCCGGTGTTCTGGGTGAAGGCGGCCTGGCCGGTCACGTTCACCCCCGTCATCGACGCCGCCGAGGTCAGCGCGACGGCTCCGTCGTCACCGCCTTCACCGAAGGTGACCCCCATGGTGTTGCCGGTGATGGTCGCGTTGAGCGTGTTGCTGCTCGTCATCGTGGCGTTGGAGAACCCGGTGTCGTTGCCGGTCCCGCTGGCCGTGGTCTTGGCGATATGCGTCTGTCTGACGACCTCGTCGCCGATGAGCGCCGAGCGGCCGCCACCGTTGGCGCTCGCATCACCGTCGCTGAAGGTGGTCTGGATGTCGGGTGCCGCCGTCTCGACGAAGCTGCCCACCTCGGTCGTGGACTCGTTGCCGTCGGGGTCGACGGTTTCCGTGGTGTCGACGTCGATCTGCCGGAGGATGGCGCCGTCGGCGATGATCGGGCCGTTCTCCGGGCCTTGATTGACCGTGAAGTTCACCGAGATGCCGGCGCCGACCACGCTCTGGTTACCGGCGTTCTGCGAGCTCGTGACTTGGCCGGTGCCCTGGAAGTCTTCCAAACTGGCGGTGGCCTCCGAGCTGGTGAGACCCTCGAAGGTGAGCTCGTTGCCCTCGATGGTGCTGGTGATCGCGTTCATCGAATCCATCGTCGAATCGCGCAGGCCGACATCGTTGCCGGGACCGCTGCCGATGGTCGACGCTTCGTGCTGGACGGCCTGACCGCCGCCGTCCGCTGAGGCGCTACCGAGCACCGGGAAGCCCGGGGCCTCGATCACCGGGGGGCCACCCTGCGGTTCGCCGAGCTGCCCGGGTCCCCCCTCCTGGGCGAAGGCCGGCGCGGCCATGCTCAGCGTCAACGCCATCGCCGAAGCGGTGGAAAGAACGAACGAACGTGTCATGCGACGTGTCCCCTGCGTGTGTTGCCGGCACGCCCGCGGCGCGCTCCAGGGCCGGAAACCGCCTTCCCGGCCGAGCCCGACCGTGCCGCAGAGCGACACGACGCCGCCACACCCCTACGGGCGGGGACCGTCGGGGAGGCGTTCGAAGCCGTCCGGT
>JAAAPF010000063.1 GCA_009908425.1 Alphaproteobacteria bacterium | reverse complement strand
GCCCACACCGCTCGCGCCGGATGCTCCGGCGCCAACAGGTCGTCCAGGCACACCGGCTCCAGCCCCACCTGCCGGCGGTCCGCCTCCAACAGCCGCGGCCGCGCCGACGCCGGCGACCGCGCCCGCCGCTGCTCCGGCAGATCGTCGAAGCGCTCGCTCACCGTCCCACCTGCGCGCACGTCATCCAGATCATCCCCCGATTGCAGCACGATGCGGCGATTTTTTCAGGGGCTCTCAGGCTGCAGATGAAAAAGCATCGCCGCACCGTCGTCGACGAGCTCCCAGCGCGCCGCGACTTCCGGCACGATGGTGGCGTCGTCGTAGGTAAGGTGACCCACCCGTGAGGACCAGATGAGCGGTTCGCGGGTTGGAGCGCCACCGGGTCCGGTGCGGTGGCGGAACCGAGCATCGGGACCGACGGGTGGGACGGCGGTCGAACCGGGCGTCGTCGTTTCGACTAGTATGCAGAATGGGTTTGAAGATCATATTATCGTTGGTCGTCGATGAACACCGGGAGAGACCTCGTGCGCAGCTTCGCCGCCGTTTCCGTTCTCGCCGCGCTCGCAACCGCGCCGGCCCAAGCCCATTTCCTGCAGCTCATCCCCGAGCGCGACGTGCTGCCCGACGGCGGCACCGTCGCCGTCGACATCCGCTTCAGCCACCCGATGGACGGCGGACCGGTGATGCACATGGACCGGCCCGAGCGGGTCGGGCTCGCCGGCGCCGACGGCGTCGAGACGCTGGGCGCGGACCTCGAGCCCGTCACCGTCGACGGCGCGCAGGCCTTCACGCTCGACCTCGACTTGGCGCGGCCGGGCGGGTCCACGCTGTTCGTCGAGCCGGCGCCCTATTGGGAGCCCGCCGAGGGCAAGTACATCGTGCATTACACCAAGGTGTTTCTCGATTCCTACGCCACCGGCGAGGGCTGGGACCGCGAGGTCGGCCTGCCCGTCGAGATCCGCCCGCTGGTGCGCCCGACCGGCCTGTGGACCGGCAACGTCTTCCGCGGCGTCGTCCTGCGCGACGGCGCGCCGGTGCCGAACGCCGAGATCGAGGTCGAGTACCTGAACGACGGCAGCGTCGCGGCGCCCAACCCGGCCTTCGTCACCCAGGTGATCCGGGCCGACGCCGACGGCCACTTCTCGTATGCCATGCCGCGCGCCGGGTGGTGGGGCTTCGCCGCCCTGGTCGAGGCCGAGGCGACGATGACCAGCCCCGACGGCGAGGCGGTGCCGGTCGAACTCGGCGGGCTGATGTGGGTGCGTACCGTCGACATGGACGGTCGAGGCGGCGACTGAGGAGGCGGTCGTGCATCTGCAGGATGGGGTGCTGTCGGCGCCGGTGCTGGCGGGCGGTGCCGTGCTCGCCGCCGCCGGCGTCGGCTGGGGCCTGCGCCGACTCGACGAGGCGGCGATCCCGCGCACGGCGGTGCTGGCGGCGGCGTTCTTCGCGCTGTCGCTGGTGGCGATCCCGCTCGGGCCCACCAGCGTGCATCTGGTCCTCGGCGGGCTGATGGGGCTCGTGCTGGGCGCGCACGCCTTGCCGGCGGTGGCGGCGGCGCTGGTGCTGCAGGCGGCGCTGTTCGGCTTCGGCGGCCTCGCCAGCCTGGGCGTCAACACGGTGATCCTCGCCGGACCGCCCGTACTCGTCGCCGCCGTCGCCCGCCCGCTGGTCGTGCGCGCCGCCCCGCCGCTCGCGGCCATGGCCGCCGGTACGGCCGCGGCCGCGAGCGTGGCGCTGTCGGCGAGCCTGATGGCGGCGGCCTTGCGGCTGTCGGACGTGGCCTACGCCCCGGCCGCGCCGCTCGTGATCGCCACCAACGTCCCGCTGATGGGCATCGAGGCCGTCGTCACGGCGTCGATCGTCGGTTTTCTCCTGAAGGCGCGACCCGACCTTCTCGGTCGGTCGGCCGAGGTGCGGCCGTGAGGGCGGTCGTCGTCGCCCTCGTCCTCGCCGTGCTCGTCGTCGTTGCGGCGACGCCGGCCGAGGCGCATCGCCTGCGCGTGTTCGCCACGGTCGAGAGCGGGGTGATCGAGGGCTACGCCTTCTTCGTCGGCGGTGGCCGGCCGGAGGGCGCCGCCGTGCGGTTCGTGCGCGCTGGCGAGCTCGTCCACGCGACCACGACCGACGCCGCGGGCGCCTTCGCCTGGCGGCCCGAGGAGACGGGCCCGCTGACCGTCGTGGTCGATCCCGGCGGCGGCCACACCGCCGAGGTCACGCTCGGCGCCGAGCGGTTCGGTGCCGCGCCGGCGGGCGAGGCGACGCCGGCGCCCGCGTCGCAGGCAGCCTCGCCCGACGCGCTGGACCCGAAGATCGAAGCGGCGATCGAGGCGGCGGTGGCGCGCCAGATCCGCCCGCTGTTGGAGGCGCAGGCCGCGGCCGAGAGCCGCATCCGCTTCAACGACGTGATGGGCGGCATCGGCATGATCGTCGGCCTCGCCGGCGTGGGGCTGTGGGCGCGCACCCGCACACGCGCGCGCGACGACGGGTGACGGCACCGCTCGACCGCATCGACGCGCGCGTGCGCTGCGCCGCCGCGCTCGTCCTCGTCGTCGTCACCACGGTCGTGACGAGCCCGGCCGCGCTCGCGGCCGCGGCGGCCGTGGCGCTCGGCCTCGCCGCGTCGGCGCGGTTGCGGCCCAAGCGGCTCGCCGCCCGGCTCGCCCACGTCGAGGGCGTCGTCCTGGTCCTGCTCGTGGTCGTGCCGTTCTCGGTGCCGGGCGCGCCGGTGGCGCGCGTGCTCGGCTTCACGATGACGGCGGAGGGCCTCGCCCGCGCCGCCGCGCTCGCGGTCAAGGTGAACGTCTGCCTGCTGGTGACCCTGGCGCTGGTGGGCACGCTGGAGCCGACCCGGCTCGCCCGCGCGCTCGCCGGGCTGCGCGTCCCCGACCGACTGGTGCACCTGCTGTTGTTCCTGATCCGCTATCTCGACCTCGCGCGGCTCGACGTCGCGCGGCTGGTCGAGGCGATGCGGGTGCGGGGCTTTCGCCCGCGGCCGTCGGGCCGGACCCGCCGGGCGCTCGCCCAGGCGGCGGGGGCGGCGCTGGTGCGCGCGATCGAGCGCGCCGAGCGGATCGAGGAGGCGATGCGCTGCCGCGGCTTCACCGGCCGGTTGCCGCGGCCGCGGTCGGCGCCGCTCACGGCCGTCGACGGCGCCGCCGCCGGCGGCGTGGTGCTGGTGACCGCCGTGCTGATGGCCCTGGAGCTGGCGGCTTGAGCGGGGCGCTGATCGACGCCCGCGGTCTCGTCGTCGACCGCGGCGGCCGGCGCGTACTGGACGGCGCCGACCTCGCCCTCCACGCCGGCGAGCGAGTCGGGCTCGGCGGTGCCAACGGCGCCGGCAAGACGACGCTCCTGCGCACGCTCGTCGGCCTCGAACGGCCGCGGGCCGGCACGGTCACCGCCTTCGGGCGCGAGCGCGTGTCCGAGCGCGACTTCCACGAGGTGCGCCTGCGCGCCGGCTTTCTCTTCCAGGACCCGGACGATCAGCTCTTCTGCGCGACCGTGCGCGAGGACGTCGCCTTCGGCCCGCTCAACCGCGGCCTCGACGACGACGAAGCACACACGATAGCCGCGGCGACGCTGGCCCGGCTCGACCTCGCTCATCTGGCCGAGCGGGTGACGCACCGGCTCTCGGGCGGCGAGAAGCGCCTCGCCGCCCTCGCGGGCGTGCTGGCGCTGGAACCGGAGGTGCTACTGCTGGACGAGCCCACCGGCGGGCTCGACGCCGACCACCGCGCCCGGCTGCTCGACCGGCTCGCCGCGCTGCCCCTGGCGATGCTGATCGTCTCCCACGATCCGGGCTTCCTCGCCGCCCTCGCGACGCGGCGGCTCGTCCTCGCCGACGGTCGTCCGAAGGCCGCGGAGGCGACGGCCGGGGCGGCCGTGCTATGACGCACCCCATGCAGCGGATCACCATCACCGTCGACGACGACCTCGCCGATACCCTCGACGCGCTGGTGGGCGCCGACGGCTGGGCCAACCGCTCCGAGGCCGTGCGCGATCTCTGCCGCGAAGGCCTCGCCCGCCGCCGCGCCGAAGCCGACGACGCCGCACCCTGCGTCGGCGTGCTGAGCTACGTCTACGACCACGACCGTCGCGATCTGGCGCGCACGCTCACCCACGCCCACCACGACCATCACCACCAGAGCCTGTCGACCTTGCACCTGCACCTCGACCCGCAGGCCTGCCTCGAGGTCTCGGTGCTGAAGGGTCCGGTCGGCGAGATCCGCCGCATCGCCGACCGCATCACCGCCGAGCGCGGCGTCCGCTACGGCCAGTTGCGGCTGCTGATGTTGGAGGAGCCCGCCGGCGACGGCTGACGCCGCATCAGGCGTTGCCGGGCCGGGCGCACGCGGCCTCGACGCGAGAGGCTATG
>JAAAPF010000226.1 GCA_009908425.1 Alphaproteobacteria bacterium | reverse complement strand
AGCGCCGTACCCCGGGGCACCCCGCGCCCGTCCCATGGCCGCGTAAGCGGCTGCGGGAGAACGAAAAGTCGCCGATCTGGGTCCGTTCGGCATTTCCCGAACTCGCTGGGCTGGATCGCGGGCGGAAGTCCCACGCCACGTCGAATTAGGATAGCAGACCTAACCGCCCGCGGCCATGGCCTCCACCTCTCGGTGACGCCACGCGGCCCGGAGCGGGCTTAACCCTTAACCCTGAACGCGGCAGCGATGGACGGGGAGCGGTCCTCCCGGCGCGTGCTGCCGGCGGCCCGAGCCGGCGGTCGACGGAAGGAGGGGACGCGGGGGTGGCGCAGTCGCCCCGCGAGCTGCCGTGGCGGGGCGCGTCACGGATCCCGCTGATCGCGTTCGCCAGCCGGTGGGCGCCGATCGTCGCGTACTTCCAGGATTTCGATGCGGTCCGCCGTCACCCGATAGAGGAGACTGAAGGGGGTGCGCGGGATCACCAGCCTGCGCACGCCTGCCACCGTCGTCGGGTGTCCCGCCTGCGGATGCTCGCCCAGCAGACGCTCGATCATGTGGAATTGCTGCTTCGCCCGCGCGCTCCCGGCTGGAAACACGGTGGCGTAGTAGCGCCGGAGCCAAGCGAGGCCGGCTCGGGTGCTCGGCAGATAGACGATCTGCAAGGGCTCAGCGTGGCGGGACGATGTCGGGCTCGGGCGGTGGCAGTTCCTCGGCCGTATCCCAGCTGTCGACCCACCGCCCCATCGCCGCCGACGAGACGAACGTCCCACGATCGGCCTCGGCGGCGAGCGCTTCGAGGTGCCGGCGCTCGGCGTCCTTGTCGTCCAGATAGGCCACGAGCGCCTGATGCAGAACCCAACTCGCCGGACGCTCCAGCCGCGCCGCCTCGGCATCGAGCCGGCTTTTGAGCTCCGCGTCGAGACGAACGGAATAAGGTGTCGACGGCATCGGCCCGATCCCCTTGCGTAGCACGCCGCAATACACTGTAGCTCGTGGTCGGCCCCATGTCAGGCCCTCGGCTGGCCCATCGGCCCGAGCCCCTCCGCTCGCCGCTGTCCGTTCGACGACCCGTCGCGACCGCCCATTCGCGACCCCGGGAACGGCCGCCATAGACCGACCTCGCCCACGCCGGCGCCCCGCCTTGTGCCTCCCCCTGGCGCACAGGCGGCGCGGCGAACTTCGACCCCCGCGCTACCGGGCCGCCCCCCGCCTTGGCGACGCGCGCACCGGCTGTTAGCCACAGCCGCATGCTCTCGCCGCTGCGCCATCCGACCTACCGGCGTCTGTTCCTCGCCCAGGTGACCGCGCTCACCGGCACCGGCTTGATGACGGTCGCGCTGGCGCTGTTGGCCTTCGAGCTCGCGGGCGACGATGCCGGCATGGTGCTCGGCACCGCGCTCGCGCTCAAGATGTTGGCCTATGTCGCGATCGCGCCGGTGGTCGGCGGGCTCGCGCATCTGTTGCCGCGCAAGCCGCTCCTGGTCGGGCTCGACCTCGTGCGCGCCGCCTCGGTCCTGGCGCTGCCCTGGATCGGCGAGGTCTGGCAGCTCTACCTCGTCATCGTCGTCCTCAACGCCTGCTCCGCCGGCTTCACCCCGACCTTTCAGGCGACCATCCCCGACGTGCTCGACGAGCCGGACTACACCCGCGCGCTCGCGCTCTCGCGCCTGGCCTACGACCTCGAGAACCTGTTGAGCCCGCTGCTCGCGGGCCTGGCGCTCCTGGTCGTCAGCTTCGACGCGCTCTTCGTCGCCACCACCGCGGGCTTTCTGGTCTCCGCCGCCTGGGTGCTCGGTGCCGCGATCCCGAGGCCCCGGCCGGCCGAGCGCGGGCGCTCGGTTCTGGCCAACGTCGGCTTCGGCGTGCGGGCCTATCTGGCGACCCCGCGCCTGCGGGGCGTGCTGGCGCTCTCGCTCGCGGTCGCGGCCGCCGGGGCGATGGTCATCGTCAACAGCGTCGTGCTGGTGCGCGGCGAGCTCGGTCTCGGCGAGAGCGCGCTCGCGCTGGCGATGGCGTTCGCCGGCGGCGGCTCGATGGCGGCGGCGCTGGCGCTGCCGCGGGTGATCGAGCGCGTCGCCGAGCGCACGCTCATGCTCGCCGGCGCGGTGCTCCTCGCCGCCGCGATGGCGGCCGGCGCGCTCGCCGCGCCGGGCTACCCGGGGTTGCTCGCCCTCTGGTTCGCCACCGGCGTCGGCCTCGCGCTGGTGCAGACGCCGATCGGCCGGGTGCTCCGCCGCTCCAGCCGGGAGAGCGACCGGCCGGCCTTCTTCGCGGCGCAGTTCGCCTCGAGCCACGCCTGCTGGCTGGTGACCTACCCGCTCGCCGGCTGGCTGGCGAGCGTGGCCGGCACCGGTGCGGCCTTCGCCGGGCTGGGCGCGCTGGCGGCGGCGGGCGGCGCGGCGGCGTGGGCGCTCTGGCCCGCGGGCGACGCGAGCGAGCTCGAGCACGTCCACGCCGGCGGCGCGCACGACCACTTGCACACCCACGACGACCCCCACCACGCCCACGCCCACGCGGACTGGGAGGGGCCGGCGCCGCACGCGCACCCGCACCGCCACGCGCCCTTGCGCCACCGCCACGCCTTCGTCATCGACCTGCACCACCCGTCCTGGCCGGCGTAGCCGACCGCCTTGCAGCGCGCGCCGGCGCGCCTACATCCGGGGCGCTTCGGACAACATGAACGGCGTACGACGGACCCGAACCGCCCGAGCGTTGGAGAGCGGACCCGTGAGCGACATGCAGCCCTTCTCGGCCGAGGTCGGCCGCGTCCTCGATATCGTCATCAACTCGCTCTACACCCACCGCGAGGTCTTCCTGCGCGAGTTGATCTCGAACGCCTCGGACGCCTGCGACAAGCTGCGCTACGAGAGCCTGAGCCGCCCCGAGCTGTTGGGCGATCGCCCCGACCTCGAGATCCGCATCGTCGCCGATAAGGAGAAGGGCACGCTCACGGTCGCCGACGACGGCATCGGCATGGACAAAGAGGAGATGGCCGAGAACCTCGGCACCGTGGCGCGCTCGGGCACCGCCCGCTTCGCCGAGGCGCTGGCCGAGCAGAAGGGCACCGACAAAGCGGGCGCGAGCGACCTGATCGGGCGCTTCGGCGTCGGCTTCTACGCCTCGTTCATGGTCGCCGACGAGGTCGCCGTCTTCTCCAGAAAGGCCGGCGCCGACACCACCTGGGTCTGGCGCTCCGACGGCCGGTCGGGCTTCACGCTGGAGGAGACCGACGCCACGGTGGCGCGCGGCACCGCCGTCGTCCTCAAGCTCAAGGAGGACGCCAAGGAGTTCCTCGACGAGCACCGCCTCAAGCAGCTGGTGCGGACCTACTCCGATCACGTCGCCTTTCCGATCCGCCTCGGCCAGCCCGGTGAGACGCCGGGGGAGCAGTCGGGCGAGCCCGAGCAGATCAACGAGGCCAGCGCGCTCTGGCGCCGGCCCAAGAGCGAGATCAGCGACGAGCAGTACACCGAGTTCTACCGCCACACCGCCCACGCCTTCGACGAGCCGTTCACCCGCATCCACTTCTCGGTGGAGGGGGTGCTGGCCTACACCGGGCTCCTCTTCATTCCGTCGATGGCGCCGTTCGACCTCTACGACCCGCAGCGCCGCCACGGCGTCAAGCTCTACGTCAAGCGGGTCTTCATCACCGACCAGCTCGACGAGCTGGTGCCGCGCTATCTGCGCTTCGTCACCGGCGTGGTCGACAGCGAGGACCTGCAGCTCAACGTCAGCCGCGAGACGCTGCAAAAGGACATCGTCGTCACCAAGATCCGCCAGGCGATCACCCGCCGTGTGCTCGACGAGCTGGAGCGCATCGCCAAGCGGCACCGGGAAGGGGCCGAGGACGCGCCCGACTACGACCAGTTCTGGAGCCAGTTCGGCGCGGTGGTGAAGGAGGGGCTCTACGAGGACCAGGAGAACCGCGAGCGGCTGTTGAAGCTGGCGCGCTTCCGCTCGACCAAGAGCGAGGGCTGGGTGTCGCTCGCCGACTACGTCGCGCGGATGAAGGCGGGCCAGGAGGCGATCCTGACGATCTCGGGCGACAACCTCGCGAGCCTCAAGGGCAGCCCGCAGCTCGAGCAGGCGCGCGCCAAGGACGTCGAGGTGCTGCTGTTGACCGACGCCATCGACGACTTCTGGCTGCCGATGGCGGGGACCTTCGAGGACAAGCCCTTCAAGTCGCTGACGCGCGACGCGGTCGATCTCTCCAAGATCGGTGAGGCCGAGCAGGCCGAGGAGGAGAAAGCCGAGGACGATCCGGCGCTCGACCGCCTCGTCGCGCACATGAAGGTGACGCTCGGGGACGCGGTGAAGGACGTGCGGCGCTCGAACCGGCTGACCGACAGCGCGGTCTGCCTGGTCGCCGACGAGGGCGGCTTCGACCT
>JAAAPF010000257.1 GCA_009908425.1 Alphaproteobacteria bacterium | reverse complement strand
CCCGATCGCCCACGAGATCGGCACGCTGAGATATTCGCCGAGGAAGATCAGGATGATGACGAGGCAGATGACGAAGGCGGCGACGACGATGGCGCCGATGGCCCGGCGCAACAGCGCGATACGGCGGCGCAGCACCGCGAACGCGGCGAGGTCGTGATCGACGTCACCGTCCGCCCGGATCCGCTCGGCGACGAGGCGGGCGTGATCGGTGGCGCGGCCGAGCCGGCTGGTCAACACCGTCAACAGCCCGGCGATGGCGGTGAGCAGGAAGACGGGGGCGAGCGACAGCTGGATTTCGTCCGCGATCGGCCGCCCCGGCACGATGAGGTCCATGTCCGTGTCGTTCCGTGGTTCGGGTCTCGAAACGCGGCAGCATGGCACAACGCCGTGCAAAGTTGAGGCCGGGATCGCGCTCAGCGCGGCGGCAGCGTGACCTCGATCGTCTCGCCGCCGTAGCCGTGGACGCTGTCGCGGGCGCGCACGACCACGCGGTCGAGGCCGGCCGGCACGATCACACCCGAGAGCGAGCGGGTGAAGGGTTGCTCCTCGACGTGCGGGTGGTGGAGCGTGCGGACGGCCAGGATCTCGCCGGCGGGCGTGACGACCTCGAAGCGGTCGGCGTAGTGGTCCCAGCCTTCGTCGGCGTGGCGGACGGTGGCGGCCATGCGGTAGCCTTCGCCGGCGGCGGTGACGTCGACCGCGAGCACGTCGGCCTCGCCGGCGAGCGCCGGGGCGGCGGCGACGAGCAGGGCTGGCAGGACGGCGGATCGTGCCCACATCACGCGCGGCCTCCTTGGTGACGAGGTTCAACGATGGTTCAGCGGCTCGGTTGCAGGGTCCACTCATGATCGCGCGATGTCTCGCCCTCGCCGCGCTCGGCGTCACCGCCGCCGTGCTGACGCCGTGCGCGGCCATCGAGGAGCACGACGCCGCCAAGGCGGCGGTCACCACCCGGGCCGCGATGCCGCTCGAGGCCATCGTCGACCGCGTCGTCGGCGCCGACGCCCAGGTCCTCGACGCCGAACTCGAGCGCACGCCGACGAGCTACCGCTACCGCCTCAAGCTCCTGGAGCACGGCCACCGGGTGCGCGAGGTGGTGGTCGACGGCCGCACCGGCGCCGTGGTGGGAGGCGACTGAGCCGATGCGGCTGTTGATCGCCGAGGACGAGCCCGAGCTCGCCGGCCAGCTCGAGAGCGCGATGACCCAGGCCGGCTACGCCGTCGACCTCGCCGCCGACGGCGAGGACGCCTGGCATCTGGGCGAGACCGAACCCTACGACGCCGTCGTCCTCGACCTCGGCCTGCCGGTCGTGGACGGCATCCGGGTGCTGGAGCGCTGGCGCGCCGCCGGCCGCGACATGCCGGTCTTGATCCTGACCGCGCGCGACCGCTGGAGCGACAAGGTCAAAGGCATCGACGCCGGCGCCGACGACTACCTCGCCAAGCCCTTCCACATGGCCGAGCTGCAGGCGCGCCTCAGGGCGCTGATCCGCCGCGCCAGCGGCCACCACTCGGCCGAGCTGGTGTGCGGGCCGGTCCGGCTCGACACCCGCGCCGCCCGGGTCAGCCTCGCCGGCGAGGAGGTCCGCCTCACCGGCCACGAGTTCCGCGTCCTGGCCTATCTGATGCACCACCAGGGCCGGGTGATCTCGCGGACCGAGCTCACCGAGCACATCTACGACCAGGACTTCGACCGCGACAGCAACACCATCGAGGTCTTCGTCGGCCGGCTCCGAAAGAAGCTCGGCCCCGAGCTCATCCAGACCGTGCGCGGGCTCGGCTACCGGTTGACCGAGCCCCGGTCCGAGGCGTGACCGCGCCCGGGCGGCGCGCGCACTCGCTCGCCGGCCGCCTCGTCCTCTTGGCCACGCTGTGGTCGCTGGTGCTGTTCGCCGCCGGCGGGATCACGCTCTCCTGGATCTTCGCCGAGAGCGTCAAGCGCAACTTCGACGAGCGCCTGGAGGTGCTCTTGCGCGGGCTGATCGCGGTCACCGAGATCGGCCCCGGGGGCGAGCTGATCGTCGGCGACCCGCCCGGCGAGCCGCGTTTCCGCACCCCGCTCTCGGGCTGGTACTGGCAGATCGAGACGCCGTCGGGGCTGATCCGCTCGCGCTCCTTGTGGGACCGCGACCTGCCGCAGGCGGCGGCCGCGACCGCGATGGTGCGCGGGCCCGGCGACCAGCGCCTCAGGATGCTGAGCCGCGCCATCGTCATGGGCGAACGGGTCTACCGCTTCCGCATCGCCGGCGAGACCGACGCCATCGCCCGCGCGACCGCCCAGTTCTCGTTGAGCGTCAGCGTCTCGCTCGCGGTGCTCGGCCTCGGGCTGATCCTCGCCGTGCTGTTCCAGGTCGCGGTCGGCCTGCGCCCGCTCGGCCGCCTGCGCCAGCAGCTCCAGCGCATCCGCACCGGCGAGGCCGAGCGGCTCGCCGGCCCGTTCCCCCACGAGCTGGAGCCGGTGGTCGAGGAGCTCAACGGCCTCTTGGCCCACAACCAGGACATCGTCGAGCGCGCCCGCGCCCACGGCGGCAACCTCGCCCACGCCCTCAAGACGCCGCTCTCGATCCTCGCCAACGAGGCCGAGCGCGGCGACGACGCCCGGCTCGCCGAGGCCACCCGCCGCCAGCTGCCGCGCATCGAGCGGCTGATCAACCACCACCTCGCCCGCGCCCGCATCGCCGGGCCCACCGGCGCCCGCACCGGCCGCCAGCCGGTGGGCCCGGTCCTGGCCGAGCTCCTGCGCACCCTCGGCAAGCTCTACGCCGGCCGCGGCGTCGACCTCGCCCGCGCCGACGGCCACGAGGCGGTCTTCCAGGGCGAGCGCGAGGACCTGACCGAGATGCTCGGCAACCTCCTCGACAACGCCTGCAAATGGGCCGAGCGCGAGGTCCGGGTCACGGTCGAGCCGGCGCCCGCCGGCTTCGCCGTCCACGTCGACGACGACGGCCCCGGCCTGCCGGCGGCCGAGCGCGCCCGCGTCGTCGAGCGCGGCCGGCGGCTCGACGAGAACGTCCCCGGCTCCGGGCTCGGCCTCGCCATCGTCGCCGACCACGCCAAGCTCTACCGCGGCCGGCTCGACCTCGCCGACGGCCCCATGGGCGGCCTGCGCGCCAGCCTCCACCTCCCCGGCGGCTGCGAGACCCCGACCGCCGAGGCGGCGGAGTGAGCCGGCCCCGCCGATGACCCGCCAAGCCGTTGCGCGGCCACGACAATCCGCCGATCTGGCTTCGTTCGGCAACACCCGAACCGCTCCGTCCGCCGTCAGCTCGCAGGTCCGCGAGAGCCCGCGCCCCAGGCTACGCCGCCGACCCCCATCGGTCGAATAGGAATTTGGGCCTAGACGGCTTCAGCCCTTGTTGATGTTGTAGGTGTTGCCGTGGCCCGTGTTCTGGACGGCGACGTTGTCGTCGCCCTGGATGTTCATCGTCTGCTCCAGCCGCGTGGCCTCGGGCTCGGCGGCCTCGACCAGCCGGCGCAGCTCGTCGGCGAGCGCGGGCTCGTCCTCCAGCACCTGCTCGAGCGCGCCCTCCAGCTTGCCCTGGGCCTTGGCGTCCGCCGGGGTCGCGGCCAACGCCTCGGTGGTGCCGCCCGCGACCTTGCCCTTGACCCAGTCCCACAGCGCCCGGAGCTCCGTCGCCGCCTCCGCCCCCAGAGCCTGCGCCGCCTTCTCTCCGGCCGCGCTCAGATAGGGCACCAGCGCCCCCACCGCGGCGGAGGCCAGCTCGATGCTCATCCCTCGTCGCTCCCCGGCTGTCGCATGAACGGTTCCAGCGCCGCGTCGATCGGCGCCAGTAGCTTGTCGTCGGGTGCGATCCCCGCGGCTTCGGCCCGACGCAGGTAATCGCGGCGATACACGATCATGTGCCGCGCGAACGCCTGGGGCAGCGCTAGGAACGGACCCGACAGCGCGGCGACGGCCTCGCGGTTGGAGGCGACGGCCTCGTCCAGACGGTCCAGCGCCTCCAGCGCGTCGCCCCGCACCGAGAGGGCCATGGCGAGGTCGGGGAGGAAAGCGTCGGGTCGGTCCTGGGCGAGGCGTCGTCGGATGGCGACGGCTTCCTCGCTGGCTTTAAGGGCGTCCTCGCGGCGGCCGAGGTTGCCGAGATCGGCGGAGAGGTTGTTCAGGGCTGTGGCGAGGTCGGGGAGGAAGGCGTCGGGTCGGTCCTGGGCGAGGCTTCGGCAGAGGTCGGTGGCTTCCTCGCTGGCTTCGAGCGCCTCCTCTCGACGGCCCAAGGCGTTGAGCTGGTTGGAAAGGTTACCGACTGCCATGGCAAGGTCGGGGAGGAAAGCGTCGGGTCGGTCCTGGGCGAGGCGTCGTCGGATGGCGACGGCTTCCTCGCTGGCTTGGAGGGCGTCCTCGCGGCGGCCGAGGTTGCTCCGGTAAACGGCGAGGTTGT
>JAAAPF010000196.1 GCA_009908425.1 Alphaproteobacteria bacterium | reverse complement strand
GTGTCGTGGCGGCGGAACATGCGAGGGGGGCCCGCGACTGTCAACCGCGGCTGCGGCGGTGGCGGCGCTGCGGGCGCTCGATGCGGCGGGCGTGGCGGCGCGACGGCGTGCGCTCGGTGACCGCGGTGTGATCGGTGACGCGGCCGACGAGCCCGCCCTGCAGGCTGTCGGCCTCGACGAGCTCGATCTCGACGCGGTCGCTGATGCCCAGATGTTCGCCGGTGCGGGTGCCGAAGAGCGCGCTTTGGGCCTCGTCGTAGACGAAATACTCCGCCCCCAGCGTCGCCACCGGCACGAAGACGTCGGCGCCGGTGTCGTCGAGGCGGATGAAGAGGCCGGGGCGCTGCACCCCGCCGATGCGGCCGTTGAACCGGGCGCCGATGCGGTCCTTCAGGTAGTAGGCGACGAAGCGGTCGGTGGTCTTGCGCTCGGCCTCCATCGCCCGGCGCTCGCAGGTCGAGACCTGCTGGCCGAGCTCGGTCAGGGGCTCGCGCTCGTGGCGGGCGCCGCCGGCGCCGAGCTCCAGCGCCTCGATCAGCGCGCGGTGGACGACGAGGTCGGCGTAGCGCCGGATCGGCGAGGTGAAGTGCGCGTAGTAGCGCAGGTTGAGGCCGAAATGGCCGATGTTCTCGGGGCTGTAGACCGCCTGCGACTGCGCCCGGAGGATGTAGGCGCTGATGGTCTCCTCGAGCGGATGGTCCTTCACCCGCGTCAGCAGCCGCTCGAAGTCGCGCGGCGTGCGGAGGTGATGGGCCTTGGCCTCGACGCCGAGGCCGTGGAGAAACTGGGTCAGGGCCTCGATCTTGTCCGGCTGCGGCTTGTCGTGGACGCGGAAGAGCGCCTCGCGCTTGCGCGCCACCAGCGTCTCCGCCGCCGCGACGTTGGCGAGCACCATGAACTCCTCGATGAGGCGGTGGGCGTCGAGACGCTCGCGGGCGACGATGCGGGTGGGCTCGGCGGCGTCGTCCAGCTCCACCACCCGCTCGGGCAGGTCGAGGTCGAGGGTGCCGCGGTCGCGCCGGGCGCGATCCAGCGCCCGCCAGGCGGCGAAGAGCGGTTGGATCACGGGCTCCAGCAGCGGCCCGGTGGTGTCGTCGACATGGCCGTCGACGGCGTTCTGCACCTGCTCGTAGGTGAGCCGGGCGGCCGAGCGCATCAGGCCGCGGCCGAAGCGGTGGGCCTTGAGCTTGCCCTCGGCGTCGATGACCATCTCGACCGCGAGGCAGCCGCGGGGCTCGCCCGGGCGGAGCGAGCACAGGCCGTTGGAGAGGCCCTCGGGCAGCATCGGGATGACGCGGTCGGGGAAGTAGACCGAGTTGCCCCGCTCCTTGGCCGTGCGGTCGAGGGCGTCGTCGCTGCGGACGTAGTGGGCGACGTCGGCGATGGCGACGATCAGGCGAAAGCCGCCGTGGTTGTCGGGGTCGTCGTCGGGCGTGGCGTGGACGGCGTCGTCGAAGTCGCGGGCGTCGGCGCCGTCGATCGTCACCAGCGGGACCTCGCGCAGATCGAGCCGTCCCTTGATGTCCGGGATCTCGGCGGCCTCGGCCTGGGCGATGGCGGCGTCGGAGAAGGCTTCGGGCAGCTGCAGTTCGGCGGCGGCGATGCGCGAGAAGTGACGCGGCTCGGAGGCGTCGCCGAAGCGCTCGGTGACCCGGCCGCGGGCGAGGCCCATGCGCTGCGGCGTCGTCGGCTCGGCGGCGACGAGATCGCCGGGCTCCGCGTCCTTCATCAGGTGCGGATCGAGCCTGAGCCCGCGTTCCTTGCGGTTCGACGGTTTCAGCCAATAGCCGTCGGCCATGGCCTCGACGACGCCGACCACGCGGCCGCCCTCGCGCGGCAGGATGCGGATCAGCCCGGCGTCGTAGTCGCCGTCCTCGCGGCGGTCGGTGCGCACCAGCACGCGGTCGCCGACACCCGGCGGCTTGCCGCGGACGTCGTCGAGGTCGAGGTGGAGGGTGGCCTCGTCGCCGTCGTGCGCGGCGGCGGGGCGGAGGGTGGCGTCGCCGTCCTCGTCGACCGCGGTGACGACGGCGACCACCACCCGCGGCAGCACCCCCTCGGGGCTGAAGCGGCGCCCGCGGCCACGCTCGATCAGGCCCTCGTGCTGGAGTTCCTTCAAGATCGCCTTGAGCTCGACGCGCTCGGCACCTTTGACGCCGAGGGCGCGGGCGATGTCGCGCTTGCTGGTGAGCCCGGGGTTCTCGCTGATGTGCTTGAGCACGCTCTCGCGGTCGAGGCGGTGGCGCCTCATGAGCCGGTCTGGCGCCCACCGCCCCGGGCGTTGCCGCCGCCCTTGGAGCCGCCGGTCTTGTTGCCGGTGCTCTTCGAGCCCGCGCTCTTGCCCGAGGCGCTCTTCGAGCCGGTCGCCTTGGTCGAGGGGGACTTGCTGTCGCCCGAGGTGGATTTGGCGCTCTTGCCCGTCGGGTTCGACTTGGCCTTGCCCTTGGCGGGCTTGGCGCCGGTCTTGGCCGCCTTCTGCGCCAGGATCTCGACCGCCGCGTCGAACTCCAGGGTTTCCGGGTCGGTGCCCTTGGGCAGGCTGGCGTTGAGCTTGTTCCACTTGAGATAGGGCCCGAAGCGGCCGTCGCGCAGCTCGATCGGCTTGCCGTCCTCGGGGTGCTCGCCGAGCGTCTTGCCGGCGCTCGCCGCGCCGCCGGCGCGCTTACCGCCACGGCCGCCCTTCTCCTCCAACAGCGTCAGCGCGCGGTTCATGCCGATCGTGAGCACGTCGTCGTCGGCGTCGAGCCGGGCGTAGGTCCGCCCCCGCTGCACGAACGGGCCGTAGCGGTTGATGCCCGCCACCACCGGCTCGCCGTCGCCGTCGACTCCGACCTCGCGCGGCAGGGCCAGGAGCTGCAACGCGGTGTCGAGGTCGACCTCGGCCGGCCGCAGGGTGGCGGGCACGCTCACCCGCTTGAGCTCGTCGCCGGAGCCGCGCTGGATATAGGGCCCGAAGCGGCCGATCTTGAGCCAGACTTCCTCGGAGAGATGGGGGTCGACGCCCAGAAGGCGCTCCTTGGGCAGGTCGGTGCCGCCGTCGCCCGCCTGCTCGCCGAGCTTACGGGTGAAGCGGCAGTCGGGGTAGTTCGAGCAGCCGATGAAGCCGCCGAACTTGCCGAACTTGAGGCTGAGCCGGCCCTCGCCGCATTGCGGGCACTGGCGTGGATCGCGGCCGTTCTCGCGCGCCGGGAACAGGTGCGGGGCGAGGGCGGCGTCGAGGGCGTCGATGACCTCGGCGTTGCGCTTGCCCTTGACCTCCTCGGTCAGGGCGTAGAACGGGTCCCAGAACTCGCGCAGCACCTGCTTCCAGTCGACCTCGCCGGCGGCGACCGCGTCGAGCTGGTTCTCGAGCTCGGCGGTGAAGCCGTATTCGACGTAGCGCTCGAAGAACTCGGTCAAGAAGGCGCTCACCACCCGCCCGCGGTCTTCCGGCACGAAGCGCTTGCTCTCGATGCGGACGTAGTTGCGGGCTTGCAGCACCGAGATGATGGCGGCGTAGGTCGACGGCCGGCCGATGCCGAGTTCCTCCAGCTTCTTGACGAGGCTGGCCTCGGTGTAGCGCGGCGGCGGCTCGGTGAAGTGCTGCTCGGCCTTGACCGCGTGCCGGTGGGCGGGCTCGCCCTCGGCCATGGCCGGCAAGAGCCGGTCGCTCTCGTCGTCGGCGGCTTTCCCGCTCGGGGCGTCGTCGACCCCCTCGCGGTAGACCTTCAAGAAGCCGTCGAAGGCGATGGTCTGGCCGGTGGCGCGCAGGGCGACGCCGTCGCCGGCGAGGGTGACCGCGACCCGGTCGAGGACCGCCGCGGCCATCTGGCTCGCCACCGTGCGCTTCCAGATCAGCTCGTAGAGCCGGCGCTGGTCCTCGTCGCAGAAGCGCGCGACCTCGTCGGGCCGGCGGGCGAGGTCGGTCGGACGGATCGCCTCGTGGGCCTCCTGGGCGTTCTTGGTCTTGGTCTTGAAGCGGCGCGGCTGGTCCGGGAGGTAGCGCGCGCCGTAATGCTCGCCGATGACCGCGCGCGCGCCGTCGAGGGCGGATTGGCTGAGCTGGACGCTGTCGGTGCGCATGTAGGTGATCAGCCCCACCGTCTCGCCGCCGAGCTGGACGCCCTCGAACAGCTTCTGGGCGGTGCGCATGGTGCGGTCGGCGCCGAAGCCGAGCTTGCGCGAGGCCTCCTGCTGCAGCGTCGAGGTCGAGAACGGCGGCGCCGGATTGCGGCTGGTCTGCTTCTTCTCGACGTTCGCGACCGCGAGCGCGGCCGCTTCGACGCGGCGCTTGGCCTCGACCGCGTCGGCCTCGGTGGCGAGGGCGAACTTGTCGAGCTTGGTGCCGTCGAGGTGGGTCAGCCGGGCGCGGAACCGTTCGTCGCGGGCGGTCGCGAGGTCGGCCTCGACCGTCCAGTAC
>JAAAPF010000005.1 GCA_009908425.1 Alphaproteobacteria bacterium | reverse complement strand
ACGGGGAAGGGTGGAGTTGAGGCGCGTCGTCGGGCTCGGCGCAACCCACCCGTCGTGTCGCACCCGATCGGGTCTGGACCGCCGCGCCGGCGGACGCCATTCAACGGCGACGGCAGCGGCAGAGGGACGAGGCGCATGCGCGGGCTGGCGGCGACGGCGATGACGGCGGCGGCGATGACGGCGATGGCGATGACGGCGGTGGCGCCGGCGACGGCGCAGGAGGTGATCACCACGGTCGAGAGCTCGGCCGGGCCGATCGCGGTGACCGAGGTGACCGGCGGGCTGGTCCATCCCTGGGGGATGGACTGGCTACCCGACGGCCGCATGGTCGTGACCGAGCGGCCGGGGCGGGTGCGCCTGGTCGACGCGGACGGCGCGCTCTCGGCGCCGCTGGCGGGCGCGCCCGAGGTCTTCGCCGAGGGTCAGGGCGGCATGCTCGACGTCCGCGTCGACCCCGCCTTCGCCGACAACCGCCGGCTCTGGCTGGCGTTCGCGGAGCCCGGCGCCGGCGGCGCCTCCACCGCGCTCGGCCACGGCCGGCTGGAGGACGGCCGCATCGCCGACTTCACCACCGTCTTCCGCATGGAGCCCAAGCACGACGGCCAAAACCATTTCGGCGCCCGCATCGTCTTCGCCGAGGACGGTTCAATCTTCTTGACCCTGGCCGAGCGCTACGAGTTCGACCCGGCCCAGGACCTCGCCGACCATCTCGGCACGATCGTGCGGGTCATGCCCGACGGCGCACCGCACCCCGACAACCCGTTCCTCGACCGCGCGGGCGCGCAGCCGGAGATCTGGTCCTACGGCCACCGCAACATCCAGGCCGCGGCGCGCGAGCCCGCGACCGGCCGGCTGTGGGTGGCCGAGATGGGCCCGCGCGGCGGCGACGAGCTCAACCTGGTCGAGCGCGGCGCCAACTACGGCTGGCCGGAGGTGAGCTGGGGCAGCCACTACAACCTGTTGCCGATCCCCGACCCGCCGTCGCGGCCGGAATTCACCGACGCCGTGAAGCAGTGGACGCCGGTGATCGCGCCCTCCGGCATGACCTTTTACACCGCCGGCCTGTTCGAGGCCTTCCGCGGCGATCTGCTGATCGGGGGGCTGCAATCGCAGGGCATCACCCGCCTCGAACTCGACGGCACCGCCGTCGTCGCGGAGGAGCTCATCGTCCTCGGCGACCGCATCCGCGAGGTGGCCGAGGCCCCCGACGGCGCGATCCACGTGCTGGTGGACCGCGGCGACGGGGCGATGTGGCGGCTCGCGCCGGCGGAGTGAGCGGCGCGATCACTCGTCCTCGGGCCAGAGCTCGCGCCGCCACCGCCGCGGCGGCCGCTCCGCGCGCACCTCGAAGACGACGTGGTCGACGGCGGTGCGGCCGTGGCCGTCGGTGGCGGTGACCTCGGCGACGTGGGTGCCGAGCGGCAGATCTTCCGGCAGCCGCAGGCGCCAGAGATGGGGCGAGCTGTCGGCGACGTGGCCGGCGCTCATCGCTTGCGGCGGCACCGGCCCGAAGCGCTCGCCCTGCCAGAGCTCGACGCCCTGGGCGCGCGGATCGCCCGAGCTCGAGCGCCAGGCGTAGCGCCCGATGGTCAGCTGGCGCGGCGTCGCGAACGGATCGGCGTAGGCGGCGCCGCTGCGCACGCCCTCGCCGTCACCCTCCTGGGTGCGGGTCATCGCCCGCGGCGCACCGTCGCCGATGGTCGCGGTGACCTCGGTCCGCCGGTTGCCGCGCCAGACGTTGGCGGTGAGGAAGACGCCTTGCGCCAGCTCTGCCGGGGTGAAGAGCTTCTGATCGGGCAGGTCGTTGACGGTGACCGGCGGCACCGCGTCGGCGCCGAGGCCGACCTCCGCCTGCCAGGCGACGAGTTCGGTGAACCAGTCGCGGAACGTCGGCGTGTTGAAGGACAGCGCCATCGCCCGCTCGACCGGCTGGTCGGCGGCGTGGAAGTCGATCCGGAAGTCGGCGCCGTCGAAGTGGATCATGGCGTAGCCGGGCGGCGTGCCGCCGCGCGCGAAGGAGAGCGGGGTGCCGTCGAAGCCGAAGTCGCCCTGATACCAGTTGCCCGAGGGCGCGCCGGCGACGACGTGGTCGAAGGGCAGGCGGGTGACGCCGACCATCTCCTCCCAGCCCGCGTACCACTCGCCGGCGGCCAGATACTCGAAGGTGTGGGTGTGGCCGGAGAGCGAGAGCGCCGGCCGACCGCGCACGAGCTCGTGGATCGCGGCCAGGTCGTCGGTCTGGTGGCGGCCGGTCGCGCTGTCGACAAACGAGACGAAGGGGATGTGGTGCATCAGCACCACCAGCTTGTCCGCGGGCACCTCGGCCAGGGTGTTGGCCAGCCAGGTCATCTGCCGCTCGGTCACGCGGCCGTTGTAGGTCGCCTCCTCGGTGGGGTCGGTGCACTCCTCGCGGCCGGGCCCGGCGTCGTCCTCGCCGCAGGGGTAGACCACGTTGTCGAGGGCCACGAACACCACCTCGCCGATCTCGAAGGCGTAGTAGTTCGGGCCGTAGAGCCGCCGCCAGCTGTCGGCCGAATGATCGTCCGAGCTGGCGTCGAAGTCGTAGTCGTGGTTGCCGTGCACGTAGTACTGCGGCAGCCCGACGACCGACATCATGTCCATGAAACGCGGCAAGAGGCCGAGGTCGTCGCCCATGACGTCGCCGAGGAGCACGAGGCAGCGGGCGTCGCCGAGGTCGCGGGCGAGAAGGTTGCGCGGAATGCGGTCGCGGACGTAGCCGACCTCGGTGTTGGAATAGGGCTGGGTGTCGCCCATGGCGACGCAGGAGAAGCGCTCCGCGGTCGCGGTGCGCACCAGCGGGAAGTTGATCGCCGCCGGCAGCGGCCCGGTCGGTGGCAGCCCGCCGTAGCGCAGTTGCTCGGGCGTGCCGTCGGGTTTGTGGACGTAGAAGAACTGCGGCACGCCCTTGGCGTCGACCGGGACGTCGAAGCCGGCCGGTTCCTGGACCATCACCGTCATGTCGTCGAACACCGGCAGGGCGTAGGCGCCGTCGGCGTCGGTGCGGACGACGTCGCGGCCGTTGGAGACCAGCACGCCTTCGACGCCCGGCTCGTCGGCCTGGCGCACGCCGTCGCGGCTGAGGTCGTGGAACACCACGCCGGTGGCGCTGTCGGCGGCGGTCCCGGCCATCGCCGGCACCACCTCGACGGTGCCCTGGTAGTCCGTGCGGGCGTCGGCGGCGGGTGCGAGCACGAGGCCGGTGACGGCCACGAGCGCCGCCCGCCCGGGGGCAACGGTGAGCATTGCGCATCCTCTCTCGACGGTGGCGGCGGCCGCACAAGCGCGACCTTTCTCTTCCGTGCTAGCCGAGCTCGATGACAATCCGGGGTCAGTCGGTGCCGTCGCCCGCCCCGCGTGGCCGGCTGTGGCCGCGCAACTCGGCGACGACCTCGCCGGCGGCGTCGGTGACGGTGACGTCGAACAGGCCGCCGTGCGGCCGGCGGCCGCGCTCGCGGGCGTCGGCGCGCAGCCGCGCCCCGGGCGCGACCGGGCGCAGGAAGCTCACCGTGGCGTGTTCGGCGACCTGCTCCTCGGCGCCGCCGTTGGCGGCGAAGGCGAAGGCGCTGGCGGCGAGGGTGAAGACCACGCCGTCGTGGGCGGTGCCGTGGCCGTCGGCCATGGCCGGCCGGATGGTGAGCTCGACGACGGCGCGGCCGGGAGCGACCTCGACGACGACCATCCCGAGGCCGCGCGACCAGGCGTCCTCGGCCCACAGCGTGGCGGCGCGGCGCATCGCCCGCGCTTGCGGGTCCTCGTCGTCCTCCGGGTCCGCGGGCGGGCTCAACGGCGGGCCCGCGGGTGGGGGCCGGGCGGCATCGCTCAGCGCCCCTTGAACACCGGCTCGCGCTCGTCGAGGACGGCGCGCACGCCCTCGCGGAAGTCCTCGCCGTGGCCGGCCTCGCGCTGGAGATCGGCCTCGCGGCCGAGTTGGGCGTCGAGGTCGTTGACCGCGGCGGCGCGGATCGCCCGCTTGGTGAGGGCGAAGGCGCGGGTCGGGCCGGCCGCCAGCCGCACGGCGAGCGCCTCGGCGGCCTCGAGCACGGCGTCGTCGTCGACCGCCTTCCAGATCAGCCCCCAGGCCGCCGCCTCCTCACCCGTCACCGGCTCGCCGGTGAGCGCGAGGCCGAGGGCGCGGGCTTCGCCGACGCGGCGGGTCAGCGTCCAGGTGCCGCCGGTGTCGGGGATCAGGCCGAGCCGGGCGAAGCTCTGGACGAAGCGCGCGCCGCGGCCGGCGAGCACGAGGTCGCAGGCGAGCGCGAGGTTGGCGCCGGCATCGGCGGCGACGCCGTGGACCGCGGCGATGGTCGGCAGCGGCAGCTCGCCCAGGGTGCGCACCAGCGGGTTGTAGCGGCTCTCCAGGATCGCGCCGAGGTCGGCGCCTTCGCCGGTCGGGAAGGTCGGGTCGCGCAGATCCTGACCGGCGCAGAAGCCGCGCCCCGCCCCGGAGAGCACGAGTGCCCGGGCGCCGTCGCCGCGGACCTGCCCGAGGGCGGCCGCGAGCTCGTCGTGCATGGGGGCATCGAGGGCGTTGAGCACGTCCGGGCGGTTCAAGGTGAGGTGCACCCAGCCGTCGCGATCGTCGTAGCGGATGGTATCGAACGCCACCGCGGCCTCCTTGCCGTTGCGTCTTCGCCGGCTGGTGCGTAGCGAGAGACACCGTCGCGTCCGTGTCAACGGCGCGTCGTGCCCATCGGCCGCCGCGGGGAACCGCCATGTCCCTGTTCGACCGCCACCGTGCCCGCCTCGACGCCGCGCTCGACGCGCTCGCGCGCGGCGGTGTCGCGGTCGCGCCGCCGACCGCGGCGCTGGACGCCGCCGCGGCGGCGAGCTTTCGCCGGCTGCTCGGCAGCAGCTTCGCGCTGCCGGGGGTGACGGCGCCGGGGCGGCTGGGTGCCGAGCGCAGCCCGTGGGGGCTCGACCTCGCCGTCACCTACCCCACGGCCAGCCCGCCGGAATGGCTGGCGGCGGCCGAGGCGGTCCGGGCGGACTGGGCGGCGACCCCGATCGAGCAACGCGTCGGGGTTCTGCTCGAGGCGCTCGCGGCGCTCGAGGCCGACGCCGGTCGGCTCGCCCACGCCGTCGCCCACACCACCGGCCAGCCCACCGCGATGGCGCTGGAGTCCTCCGGGCCGCTCGGTTTCGCGCGGGCCTTGGAGGCGACGGCGCAGGCCTACGCCGCGGTGAAGCGGGTGCCGCCGCCGGAGCGCCGGTCGGCCGCCGGCGACGGCGCGCCCGAACGGTGGTTCGAACGGCGCTGGCGGGTGGTGCCGCGCGGCACCGCGCTCGTGGTCGGCACCGCCACCTCGCCTTGGGAAGCCGCGGCGGCGGGGCTGTTCGCGAGCCTCGCCACCGCGCATCCGGTGCTGGTCAAGCCGAGCCCCTCGGCGGTGTTGCCGCTGGCGCTGGTGGTGGCGGCGCTGCGCCGGGTGCTGGTGGAGGCCGAGCTGCCGGCCGACGTCGTCCAGCTCTGCGTCGACACCGCCGACGCGCCGGTGACCAAGGCGCTCGCGCGCGAGCCCGCGGTCGGCGTGATCGACTACGCCGGCGGCCGCGCCTTCGCAGACTGGCTCGACCGCAACGCCCACCACGCCCGGCTGCACCTGGAGACGCCCGGGCTCAACCCCGTGGTCGTCGACGGCACCGACGAGCCGGCGGCGCTCTACCGCCACCTCGCGCTCGCGCTGGTCCGTCACGCCGGCCAGACGGTGACCGCGCCGCGGGTGATCTTCGTGCCCGGCGACGGCATCGAGGCGGCGGGGGTGCGCACCACGTTCGACGGCGTCGCGCAGGGCATCGCCGGGGCGATCGAGGACCTTCTCGACGAGCCGGGTGGCGTCGCCGACCGGCTGGGCGCGCTGCGTTCCGAGGCGGCGCTGGAGGCGGTGCGGGCGGCGCAGCCGCTCGGCCGCACGCTTCGCGAGTCCCGCCGGCTGGAGGTGCCGGGCTGGCCCCGGGCGCGCACCTTCGGCCCGCTGGTGTTGGCCACCAACGCCGGGCGCGAGCGGGACTACGCCGAGCCGCGGGTGGCGCCGGTCGCGTTCGTGGTGGCGACCGACGACACCGCGGAGAGCATCGAACGTGCCGTCCACGGCGTCGGTCTTCACGGCGCCGCGCTGGCGCGGGTCCACAGCGTCAACGATCACGTGCTGGAGGCGGCGGCCGACGCCTTCGCGCGATCCGGCGTGCCGGTGAGCTGCAACGTCACCGGCGGCGATGAACCCGGCACCACCCTGGCGACCACCGGGCACCTGGGTCTGCGCGATCCGGATTTCGTCGCCGGCCGCTTTCGCGTCGTCGGTGTCGACCGGGCCGTCGAGCCTTGAGCGACGGCCCGGCCGTGGACCTCGAAGCCGACCTCAGATCTGCGACTGGCCGAAGTTCTCCAGGCCGATGCGCTCGATCAGCTCGAGCTCGGTCTTGTTGTGGTCCTGATGCTCTTCCTCGTCGGCCAGGATCACCTTCAAGAGATCACGGCTGACGTAATCGCCGTGCTGCTCACAGATGCCGATGGCGTGGCGGTAGTGCTGGATGCCCTCCAGCTCCAGGCGCAGATCGCCCCGGATCACCTCATTCAGGTCCTGGCCGATGTAGAGCTTGCCGAGCTCCTGCAGGTTGGGGAGACCGCCGAGGAGCAGGATGCGCTGGATGATCTTGTCGGCGTGGTTCATCTCCTCGATCGACTCGTCGTATTCCTCCTTGCCGCGCTTCTTGAAGCCCCAATCCTCCAACATGCGCGCGTGCAGAAAGTATTGATTGATGGCGGTCAGTTCGCCCTTGAGCGCCTCGTTGAGCGCGGCGATCACGTCGGGATGCCCGACGACGTCCTGCGGTTTCGACATGCGTTACTCCTCGACCGACTGCGGTTCGGGGTCGGCTGGGGCCGTACGTTCGTTGCGAACGTGATCGATGATATCACGCATCGTCGTCACACAGGCGCCGCACCGCACGCGACAACCCAGTTGACGGTAGATACAGCCGGCGTCGCGGGTCTCGGGCCGCGCCGCCACCTCGCGGCACTGTCGTTCAGCCAGTGCGTTGCAGACACAGACGATCATCGACCAGCCCCTCCCGACGGCTACTCCTCGCAGCTACGAGGGCGCCGCGGGAGGGTCAAGGCGGCATCCGGTCGGCAGTTTTCGCGGTGGTGTCGCGCGAGCGGCCAACTCCCCGAAATGGCTGGTGGACCGCGGCGCGGCGCCGGCCAGTCTGAGACGATTGAACGACCGCTCAGGCGGCGCGTTCCAGGTCGGCGATGCGCCGGAGCGTCCACTCGACCAGGTCCCGCATGGTGGCGCCGAGGGCGGCGTCCATCGCCAGCACGACGTCGTCGAGGCGCGTGCTCGCGGCCGGCTCCTCGGTGGCGAAGTTGGCGAAGGCGGCCTCTTCGCGGCGCGGCATCCGCAACAGCCGGGCCTGCAGCCGTGCCCGCACCAGCGGCGGGGCGTCGGTGTCGTCCTCGTACTCGGCCTGGAACTCGCGGATGTAGATCCTGAGCGCCCAGGCCGCCTGCCCGCCGGTGCCCGACGGACCGAGCGCCTCGACGCTGCCGGTGCTCTCGAAACTCTCGATGACGAGGTTCTGCACCATCAAGGGCAGCACCTCGATCCAGGTCGCACCCGCATAGTACTGCAGGCGCGTCGGCGTCGGCTTGAGGGCGATGCGGGTGGTGTTGAGCCCGGCGGCGGCGGTGGGGGTCTCGATCCGCAGCACGGCGCGGTCGAGATCCGGCAGATCGGCGGGAAAGGTGGTCTTCGGCGTCAGCGCGTAGAGCTCGGGGGGTTGCCGCGTCACCAGGCTCACCGCGGCGCAGCCGCCGAGCGTGACGCAGAGCAACAAGATCGCCGCCAGAGCCGCGCGCATCGCCGATCGTTTCCGTGTTCTACTCGGCCTCGAAGCCTTTGAACGAGCCGCCGAGCAAGAAGCCCGCCGGATCGCGCTCGATTTCTTTGGTGATCCGCGAGGCGGTGGCCACCAGCTGTCGCGTCTCGCCGATCAGGGCGGTGAATTCGTAGAGGCCGGATTGCGAGAAGTCACGCATGGGCTCGCGGACGTCGCCCAACAGGCCGCTCATCTGCGTCGCCGCGCGGTCGAGCTCGCCCGCGGCGGCGTTGAGCTGCTCCAGGCTGCCGGCGGCGTCGGCCACCAAGGCGTCGGCGTCGGCCTCGACGGCGGCGGCGATGGTGTCCAGCCGCGCCGTGGTCGTTCCGATCGCGTCGACGGTGGTGCGCAGTTCCTCGACCAGGCGGTCGGCGTCCGCCAGCAACGGCGCCACGCCGGCTTGGGTGTCGGCGAGGGCGGTGGTCAAGCGCTCGACGTTGTCGAGCGTGTCGTTGATGCGCGCGAGGTTGTCGTCGGAGAGGAGCTCGGTGGCGCGCTCCAGCAGCACGACGCCGCGGTTGAGCAGCTCCGGGGCGTCGGCGGTGAGCCGGTCGATGGTCGACGGCCGCCCCGGGATCTGCGCCGGCTCGCCCGGCCGACTCTCCAGGGGTTCGTCGGCGTCGGTGGCGCCCGTGAGCTGCACGTAGAAGATGCCGGTGATGCCCTGGGGCTGGAGCCGCGCCGTGGTGTTCTCGGTCACCGGCGTCGTCGGCTCGACCTCGATCTGCACCAGGACGCGCTCGACCTTCTCGGGATCGAAGCGGATGCGGGTGACCCGGCCCACCTGGATGCCCTGATAGGTCACCTGCGCGCCGTTCTGAAGGCCCGACACGGCCGAGCGGAAGACCACCTCGTAGACGTCCACCTGGCGGTCGAGCCGCGCGCTCGCCAACCACAGCGCGAAGCCGGCGCCCGCCACCGCCAGGACCACGACGAAGAGCCCGACCAGGACGTGGCTCGCGCGCGTTTCCATGCCTCACTCCCCCGCCGGCGTCGGCGCGTGGTCCGCCAGGGCGGCGCGCCCGCGCGGGCCGTTGAAATAGTCCTGCACCCAGGGGTCGTCCGCACGCCGTAGCTCCGAGAGCGTGGCGACGCGGCAGCGCTTGTTCAACAGCACGGCGATGCGATCCGTGATCCGAACGAGGCTGTCGACGTCGTGGGTGATCATCACCACGGTCAGCCCGAGCGCATCGTGCAGCGCCAGGATCAGCTCGTCGAAGCCGGCGGCCCCGATCGGATCGAGCCCGGCCGTGGGCTCGTCCAGCAGCAGGATCTCGGGGTCGAGGGCGAGGGCGCGGGCGAGGCCGGCGCGCTTGCGCATGCCGCCCGAGAGCTCCGAGGGCAGCTTGTCGGCGGCGTCGAGCGGCAGGCCCACCAGCGTGAGACGGACCGCGGCGAGCTGGTCCATCAGCGGCTGCGAGAGCTCGAGCCGCTCGCGCATCGGCAGCTGGATGTTCTCGCGCACGGTGAGCGAGCTGAACAGCGCGCCGTCCTGGAACAACACCCCCCAGCGCGCCTGCAGCGCACGCCGCGTGCGCACCCCGACACCGTAGACGTCGGTCCCGAGGACGCGCACCGTGCCGGCCTCGGGGGCGCGCAGCCCGACGATGGTGCGCAGGAGCACCGACTTGCCCGAGCCCGAGCCGCCGACTAGGCCCAGGATCTCGCCGCGGCGGACGGCGAGGTCGAGCCGGTCGTGGACGACGTGGCGGCCGAAGGCGTTGACGACGCCCTCGAGCGCGATGGCGGGTTCAGATTCCGAGGGCATTGAAGGCGATCGAGAAGCCGGCGTCCAACAGGATGACGAGGAAGATACCGCTCACCACCGCCTGCGTCGTCAGCCGGCCGACGCTGGCGGCGTCGCCCTCGACGCGCAAGCCGTTGCGGCAGCCGACCATGGCGATGACGAAGGCGAAGACCGGCGCCTTCACCAGCCCCGCCCAGAACTGGGTGCCGTCGGTCGAGCGCTGGAGCTGATCGACGACCTGGCCGAGCGGGAGGTCGAGGACCAGGATGGTCAGCAGTCCGCCGCCGAGCAGGCCCATGAAGTCGGCGAAGACGGCGAGCAGCGGCAGGCTCACCATCAGCGCCAGCACGCGCGGCACGACCAGCACCTCCATCGGATCGAGGCCGAGGGTGCGCAGGGCGTCGACCTCCTCGTTGACGACCATGGTGCCGATCTGCGCGGTGAAGGCGCTGCCGGAGCGGCCGGCGACGATGATCGCCGTCATCAGCACCCCGATCTCGCGCAGGATCGACAGCGCCAGCAGGTCGATGGTGAACAGCTCGGCGCCGAACTGGCGCAGCTGGCTGGCGCCCTGAAAGGCCAGCACCACGCCGATCAGAAAGGACATCAGCCCGACGATCGGCAGCGCCTCCAGCCCGGTGCGCATCACGTGCGCGCTGAAGGCGGTCGCCCGCAGCCGCCAGGGGCGGACGAGCGTGGCCACCAGCGTCGCGGCGAGAGCGCCGAAGAAGGCGAGCAGCTCCACGACCTCGTCGAGCGCGTCCAGCGTGGCGCGCCCGCACACCGCGAGCTGCTCGACCAGCCAGTTGGTGCGGGGTGCCGGCGGCAGCGACGCCTGGGCGCAGGCGCTCTCGATCTTGGCCACCAGACGCGCGCGCGGCGGGCTCAGGCCCTCGAGCCGGCAGCTCACGCCCTGCTCGGCGAGCCGCCGCTGGGTGCGGTGCAACAGCCACGCCCCGGCGGTGTCGAGCGCGGTCAGCCGATCGAGCGCCACCACCACCGCCCGGCCGTCGGCGACGAGGCGACCGACCAGACCGTCGAGGGTGCGGTCGAGCCGGCCGGCGTGGTTCACGGTCCACGGCCCGGCGGCGACCAGGCGCGGTCCCGTCGGCGCGGTGTCGAGGGTGGCGCTGGGCGCGGCCGGAGCCGTGGCGGCGTTCACGGTGACGCCCCCGCCAGCGGCCGACCGCGCGCGTGCACGCCCGCCGCGGCGTCGGCGGGCGAGGCGGGCACGGCCGCGCGAACGGCGACGGCGAGGATGTGCGCGGGCGTCATCGGCTCTAGGGTGCCGTCGCGCGTGGGCGAGGCAAGAGCTGTTTGCGAGCCAACCCGAACCCGAGGAGCGAGCGGGCATGAAGATCGCCGTCATCGGCTGCGCCGGCCGGATGGGCCGGACCAACCTCGCCGCGGTGCTCGACGCCGGCCTGGAGCTCGTCGCCGGCGTCGAGCCCGCCGGCCACGCCGACCTGGGTCGCGATCTCGGCACGCTCGCCGGGCGCGACCCCGTCGGCCGGGCGGTCACCTCCGACGCCGCGGCGGCGTTCACGACGGCGGACGCCGCGATCGAGTTCTCGACGCCCGCCGCCACCGTGCGCCACGCCGAGCTCGCGGCCGCCGCCGGCTGCGCCCACGTCGTCGGCACCACCGGCCTCGACGGCGAGCAGGAGGCGGCGCTGGCGGCGGCGGCGGGGGCCGTGCCGATCGTCTACGCGCCCAACATGAGCCGCGGCGTCAACCTGCTGATGGAGCTGGTGGAGACGGTGGCACGCGCGCTCGACGCCGAGTTCGACGTCGAGATCGTCGAGATGCACCACAACCGCAAGGTCGACGCGCCGTCGGGGACGGCGCTCGGGCTGGGCCGGGCGGCGGCGCGCGGCCGCGGGGTCGAGCTCGACGCGGTCGCGGAGCGCGGCCGCGACGGCGTGACCGGGGCGCGCGAACGCGGGCGCATCGGCTTCGCGGCGCTCAGGGGCGGCGACGTCGTGGGCGACCACACCGTGTGCTTCGCGGGGCCGGGCGAGCGGCTGGAGCTCACCCACCGCGCCGCCGACCGCGCCATCTACGGCCGCGGCGCGGTGCAGGCGGCGCGCTGGGCGGTCGGCCGCCCGCCCGGCCTCTACGGTATGGCGGAGGTGCTCGGCCTGACCGGCTGAGCCGGCTCAGCGCGGCAGCACCACCCGACAGCGCAGCCCGCCGAGCGGGCTGGTCTCCAGCTCGATGCCGCCGCCGTGGGCGAGGGCGACGTCGCGGGCGATGGTGAGCCCCATACCGACGCCGCCGGCGGTACGGCGCGCCCCGTCGCCGCGGTAGAACGGCTCGAAGACGCGCTCGCGATCGGCGGCCGGGACGCCGGGGCCGTCGTCGTCGACCACGATCTCGACGTGGTCGCGCGCGAGCCCGAGCGTCACCCGCACCCGCGCGGCGTGCTTGACCGCGTTGTCGATCAGATTGGCGAGCATGCGCTCGACCGCCATCACCCGCACCGTCACCCGGGCGTCGTCGTCGTCACCGTCGCCGTGGACGTCGAAGCGGACCGGCTGGCCGTGCCGCGCCGCCCGCGCCTCCAGCCGGGCCAGCAGCTTGGCGGCGGGGACGCTGCGCATCGGCTCCGCCGCCTCGCCGCGGGCGAAGTCGAGATAGGCGTCGACCAGCCGGCGCATCTCCTCGACGTCCTCCTGCAGGGCGTCGACCGCGGCGGGGTCGTCGGCGTCGCCGCGCATCATCTCGAGTTCGAGGCTCATGCGGGTGAGGGGCGTCGACAGGTCGTGGCTGACCGCCGCCAAGAGGTTGGTGCGCTGGCTCATGTGCCGGAGGATGCGTTGGCGCATGCGGTTGTAGGCGAGGCTGGCCTGACGGATCTCGACCGCCCCCTCGAGCCGGACGTCACCCGGGTCGCGCCCCTTGCCGAAGCTGTCGGCGGCGCGGGCGAGCCGGCCGATCGGCCGCAGCTGCCGGGTGAGGAAGTAGATCGCGATCGCGATCAACAACAGCGACGCCCCGATCATCCACGCCACCAGCAGCACCGTGGTGGAGGTGTCGACGCGCTTGCGGTCCGGCAACACCCGCAGGACGCCGTCGTCGAGCTGGACGTAGACCGCGACGCGGTCGACCTGCGCCGGACGGGTGTCGATGCGGAAGGGGTAGTCGAGGCGGCTCTCGAAGGCGCCCTGCATGGCCTGGTCGACCAGGGACGGCGGCAGGAAGCCGCTGCGCTCGCTGGCCTCTTCGAGCCGGGCGCCGGGCTCCATGGACACCGCGAAGCGGAAATAGCGCCGGGCGTCGTCGAGGATCTCGCCCTGCGCCGCGGCGTCGGGGGCGCTCGCGAGCTGATCGGCGAGCCACGCCACCTCGCCGGCGACGCCGATCGCCAGCCAGCGGCTGACCGTGTCCCAGTGCCGGTCGTAGAAGATCACCACCAGCACGATCTGCAGGATCACCAGCGGCAGCACGATGATCAGCAGCGAGCGGCCGAACAGCGAGCGCGGCATCCACGCCGCCAGCCGCGGCAGGCGCGGCCGGCGCCGGCGCAGGGGGCGCGGCAGCGCGCCCGCCCGCGCCATCAGCGCACCCCCTTGAGGGCGTAGCCGCGGCCGCGCACGGTGACGAGAAAGCGCGGCTGGCGCGGCTCGTCCTCGATCTTGCGCCGCAGGCGCGCGATCTGGGTGTCGACCGCGCGATCGGCGCCGGCGATGTCGGCGTCCTCGGCGAGCGAGGGCCGATCGACCACCTCCCCGGGGGCGGTGGCGAGGGTGGCCAACAGCTGGCGTTCGGCGGAGGTGAGGTGCACCGGCTCGCCGTCGGCGGTGAGGCTCTCGTCGTCGAGATCGAAGGCGAAGCGCCCGAACCGCACCGTGCGCGCCGCGGGGGCCGGCGCCGGCACGGCGGCGCGCTCGAGGATGCGCTGCACCCGCAACAGCAACTCGCGCGGCTCGAAGGGCTTGGAGAGATAGTCGTCGGCACCCGCCTCCAGCCCGCGGATGCGGTCCTCGACCTCCTTGCGGGCGGTGAGCAACAGGATCGGGACGGCGTCGTCGGCGCGGATCTGCTCGGTCAGGAGCAGCCCGCTGGCGTCGGGGAGCATGACGTCGACGATCAGCAGGTCGAAGGCGAAGCGCTTGAGCGCCGCCCGGGCGCCGGCGACGTCCGCCGCGGTCGAGACGTGGTAGCCGTTCTTGGTCAAGAAGCGCTCGAGCAGCGCCCGCAGCCGGTCATCGTCGTCGACCACCAGCAGGTGGTGCGGGCCCTCGGCCGCGGTCACGACAGCGTCTCCTCGTCGAAGAAAGGCCGCGCCCGCGGCTCCACCAGGTCCAAAAGCACGGTCTCGAAGTTGGCGACGGTCTCCGGGCCGTGGGTGCGGAAGACGCTGCCCAGGCGGCGGCGCTGGGTGCGGTCGAGCCGGTCGCAGAGCTCGGCGCCGGCGGCGGTCATCACCAGGAGTTTGCGGCGGCGGTCGCCGTCGGCGGCGCGCCGCGCGACGTATCCGGCCTCGATCAGCTGATGCACGTGACGCGAGACGGTCTGCTTGGGCAGGCCCAACAGCGTCTGCAACTCCCCGGCGGTGGTGGCGGTGCCGCTCTTGATCAACAGCAGCATCAGGCGGTGGGTGAGGGTCAGCCCCTCCGGCAGGCCCGCCCGCGCCGTCGCCTCGAAACCCCGCGCCGCCAGCATCAACAGCGCGACCGAGCGGTCCATTTCCTCCGGACGCAGGAATCGGGCCTTGCGATGGGCGTCGATACGGCGGTTCGACATACCGGACCTCACGTTGACTCATATTGAGGCCGGTGATAGCGCTCGCAACTCTCCAAATCCGAACAAAATGCCGGTTGAAGGCTCCCCATGGCACTCGTTCCTTACGACGATCGTGATGGTTGGATCTGGCTCGACGGCGAGTTCGTCCCCTGGCGCGAGGCACGGCTGCACGTGCTCAGCCACGCGCTGCACTACGCCAGCGCGGTGTTCGAGGGCGAGCGGGCCTACGGGGGCACGGTCTTCAAGCTGACCGAGCACTCCCAGCGGCTCGTCGACAGCGCCCGGGTGATGGGCTTCGAGCTGCCCTACGGCGTCGCCGAGCTCGACGCCGCCACCAAGGCCGCGATCGCCAAGAACGGGCTGTCGGACTGCTACGTCCGGCCGGTTGCCTGGCGGGGCTCGGAGATGATGGGGGTCTCCGCGCAGCATTCCTCGATCCACGTCGCCATCGCCGTTTGGGAATGGGGCGCCTACTACAGCGATCTCCGGCTGACGCCGGCGATCTACCACCGGCCGGCGCCCACCGCCGCGCCGGTGCACAGCAAGGCCGCCGGCCTCTACATGATCTGCACCCTCTCCAAGCACGCCGCCGAGGCCAAGGGGTTCGGCGACGCCTTGATGCTCGACCACGAGGGCTACGTCGCCGAGACCACCGGCGCCAACCTGTTCATGGTGAAGGGCGACACCATCCACACCCCGCTGCCGGACCGCTTCTTGAACGGCATCACCCGGCAGACGGTCATGAGCCTCGCTCGCGAGCGCGGCTTGCCGCTGGTGGAGCGCCGCATCCTGCCGGCGGAGCTCGCCGAGGCCGACGAGGTCTTCGTCACCGGCACCGCCGCCGAGGTCACGGCGGTGCGGGCCATCGACGACGTGACCTATCCGCTCGGGCCGGTGACGCGTCAGCTGATGGACGATTTCCGCGGTCTGACGCGGGCCACCGCCGCCGAGGTCGCGGCGTGACGCGCCACCGCGTCGCGCCGGTGCCCGCCCTCGGCGTCGCGTCTTCGAGCTGACCTGGAGCCTCCGCGCATGTCCCGCGCCGTTTGCGTGTTTTGCGGTTCGCGCGCCGGTGCGCCGCGCGATTATCGCGGCCTCGCCGCGGATTGCGGCGACCGCTTGGTGCGCGCCGGCTGGCGCGTCGTCTACGGCGGCGGCGACGTCGGCCTGATGGGCGCACTCGCCGACGCCGCGATCGCGGCCGGCGGCGAAGTCCTCGGTTTCATGCCGGAGCGCCTGTTGGACCGCGAGGTCGGTCATCGCGGCATCAGCGACCTCACCGTCACCGCCGACATGTTCGAGCGCAAGCGGCTGATGATCGCCGGCAGCGACGCCTTTTTGGCGTTGCCGGGCGGGCTCGGCACCGTCGACGAGGTCCTCGACGTCGTGACCCTGCGCCAGCTCGGCTATCACGACCACCCCGTCGTGCTGGTGGACGACCACGGCTTCTGGCGGCCGTTCGAACGCCTGGTCGAGCACGTCACCGGCAACGGCTTCGCCGACGCCGGGGTGCTCGACCTGTTCACCCTCGCGCCCGACCTCGACGCCGCCCTCGGCGTGCTCGGCGCCGGCCGCCGCTGAGCGGCGCGCTCAGGCGGTGCCGCCGGCCGCAGTCTCGCCGTCGCTCTCGCCCTCGCCCTCGCCCTGCTGTTGCTGTTGCTGCTGCAGCCGCCGGCGGTAGAGCCCCAGAAAGTCGATCGGGTCGATCATCAGCGGCGGAAAGCCGCCGTCGCGCGTGGCGTCGGCGATGACCCGCCGGGCGAACGGGAAGAGCAGCCGCGGACATTCGATCATCAACACCGGCTGCACCGCGTTGTCCGGCATGTTGGCGATGGCGAACAGCCCGCCGTAATTGAGCTCGCAGACGAAGACGGACTCGCCGCCGGCCGAGGCGTTGACGTTGATCTGCAGCTCGGTCTCGTAGCGGTCGTTCTCGACGTGACGGCCGCGGGTGTCGACGTTGATCTGGATCTCGGGGCGCTGCCCGCTCTGCATGGCGCTCGGGGCGCGCGGGTTCTCGAACGAGAGGTCCTTGACGTACTGGGTGATGATCGACAGCCGCGGCGGCGACTGTTGCTGCTGGCCGGCCTCGGCGCCGGTGGCGTCGGTGCCGGTCGGGGTGTCGTTCTCGGCCATCGATAGCTCCACGGGGAAACGGCGACGCCCGCGGCGCCGCCGACGACGGTTCGTGCACGGCGCGGACCGGCGCGCGCGGCCGCGCCCGCTCCGACGACGCGCCGGCTTTAGCGGGGTTGACGGCGAGGGCGCAACCCGCGCGCGCCGCCACCACGGCGGCGCACCGGCTCAGCGCTCCGGCGGCCCCCAGCCTCGTCCCGGCGGCGGCATCTCGTCGCCGTTCTCGTCGATCACCTCGTAGTCGGCGTCGACGACGTCGTCGGACGGCGGCGGTCGGCCGCCCGGCCGGGTGTCGTCGGGCATGACGACGTGGATGCGGTCGCGTACGCGGGCGTAGACGAGCGTGCGCACCGGCGGTAGCAATAGCAGTCCGCCGACGGCGTCGGTGAAGAAGCCGGGGGTGATCATCAACAGGCCGGCGACCACGAGACAGAGCCCGTCGAAGCCCTCGCGCATCGGCACCGCGCCGGTGGCGAGCCGCTCGCGGGCGCGGTGCGCGACGGTGAAGCCCTGGTGGCGGATCACGGCGCTGCCGACGACGGCGGTGACGACCACCGCCGCCAGGGTCGGCCACAGCCCGATCCAGCCGCCGATCTGGATGAACAGTGCGATCTCGACGAGCGGCACCGCGATGAACAGGATGAGGAGGAGGAGGCCCAGCGGCATCGGAAGGTCGGTTTAACTTTTGACGGTGGAGATTATATCTACCGGTGCGCCGCCCGGTGCCCGCCCGGCCCAACGCCCGCCCACGCATCCGAACTGCGCCAGCACATGTCAAACGGTTTCCCCTTCATCGACATCATCTTCTTCGCGGCCGTGGCGCTGTTCATCGCGTTTCGCCTGCGCAACGTCCTCGGGCGCCGCACCGGTCACGAGCGGCGCCCGGAGGCCTCGACCGTCACGCCGAGCACGCGGGACAACGTCGTGAGCCTGCCGGGGCGCGAGGAACAGGCGGAAGCGGCGTTCAGTCACATCGACGACGCCGAGCTGCGCCAGGGGCTGACCGCGATCCGGCGCGCCGACCCCGATTTCGACCTCGAAGGCTTCCTGATGGGGGCGCGCCAGGCCTTCGAGATGATCGTCGACGCCTTCGCCCGCGGCGACACCGAGGCGTTGCGGCCGCTGTTGGCCGACGACGTCTACGGCGGTTTCGCCGACGCCATCGAGCAGCGCCGCGAGGCCGGCGAGACCCTCGAGACCGAGGTCGTCGCCATCAAACAGGCCGAGGCGGTCGAGGCGCGCATGGACGGCCCGCACGCCCACATCACCGTACGGTTCGTCAGCGATCAGGTGAACGTGACGCGCGACGGCGAGGGCAACATCGTCGACGGCGACCCCGACCAACTGGCGGAAATCGTCGACCTTTGGACTTTCGCCCGCGACACCAGCTCGCGCGATCCCAACTGGGAGCTGGTGTCGACCGGCGTCGACGAGTGAGCGCCGCACACGGCCGGCTCACGGCGGTTTGTCTGCCCATGCCGTTCATGATCGCTTAGGCACGCCCCGTCATCAGGGGAGAGCCGATGGTCAAGGAACGTCGCGCCGATCTGTGCGTGATCGGCGCCGGCTCCGGCGGCCTTTCGGTCGCCGCGGGAGCCGCGCAACTCGGCGCCGACACGGTGCTGATCGAGGCCGACCGCATGGGCGGCGACTGTCTCAACGTCGGCTGCGTGCCGTCGAAGTCGCTGCTCGCCGCCGGCCACGCCGCCCACGCCGCCGCCGACGGCGAGGCCTTCGGGGTCCGCCCCGCGGGCTGGCCGGGGCTCGACGCCGGCGCGGTCCGCCGGCACGTCCAGAGCGTCGTCGACGCCATCGCGCCGCACGACAGCCAGGAGCGGTTCGAGGGGCTGGGCGTCACCGTGCGGCGCACGACCGCGCGCTTCGTCGATCCCGCCACGGTCGAGGCCGACGGCGAGCGCATCCGCGCCCGGCGCTTCGTCGTCGCCACCGGCAGCCGCCCGACGGTACCGCCGATCCCCGGCATCGCGGACGTCGGCTACCTCACCAACGAGACCATCTGGGATCTCGCCGACATCCCCGAGCACCTGATCGTCATCGGCGCCGGCCCGATCGGCACCGAACTCGCCCAGGCGCACCGCCGGCTGGGGGCACGGGTGACGGTGTTGGAGGCCCGGCGGATGCTGCCGCGCGACGATGCCGAGCTCGTCGCCATCGTGCGCACCGCGCTCGCGGGCGAGGGCGTGGCGATCCGCGAGGGCGTGCGGATCACCGCGGTCGCGCCGGCGGGCAACGGCGTGCGGGTGCGCTTCGAGGACGCCGACGGCCCCGCGACCGTCGACGGCAGCCACCTGCTGGTCGCGGCGGGGCGGGCGCCCAACGTCGAGGCGCTGGAGCTGGACAAGGCCGGGATCGCGGCGACGCGGACCGGCATCACCGTCGACCGCCGCCTGCGCACCACCAACCGCCGCGTCTTCGCCGTCGGCGACGTCACCGGCGGAGCGCTCTTCACCCACGTCGCCGGCCACCACGCCGGGGTGGTCGTCCAGAACGCGCTGTTTCGCCTGCCCGCCAAGGTGAGCGGCGTCATCCCCGGCGTGACCTACACCGACCCCGAGCTCGCCAGCGTCGGCCCGCCGGTGGAAGACGCCGCGGCCGGGGACGGCTGCGAGCTCGTCCGCGTGCCCTACGCCGAGAGCGACCGCGCCCGCGCCGAGCGCCGCACGGAGGGTCTGTTGAAGCTCGCCGCCGACAAGCGCGGACGCGTCAAGGCGGTGGCGATCGCCGGCGCGCAGGCGGGCGAGCTCCTGCAGCCCTGGCTGTTGGCGATGACCACCAACACCAAGCTGCGCGCGATGGCGTCGCTGGTGGCGCCTTATCCCACCCTCGGCGAGCTGAACAAGAAGGCGGCTTCGGCGTTCTACGCGCCGCGGCTGTTCAGCCCCACGACGCGGCGACTGGTGCGCTGGCTGGGACGGCTCGGATGAAGCTCTCCTTACGCCGCCTCCTGCCGCTGCTCCTGCTGGCGGCGGCGACGGCGCTCGTCTTCGCCACCGGCCTCGACCGCTACCTGTCGATGGAGATGCTGAGCGAGAACTACCAAGAGCTCCGGGCCTGGGCCGCCGCCCACCCGGTGGTGGCACCGCTCGCCTTCGGCGTCGCCTACGCCGCCGGCGTCGCCGTCTCGATCCCCGGGGCGGCGATCATGACGCTCGCCGGCGGGCTGATGTTCGGGCTCGTGCTCGGCACCCTGGTCGTCGTCGTGTCGGCCACGCTGGGCGCGACGCTGGTCTTCCTCATCGCCAAGACCGCCCTCGGCGAGCCGCTCCGGCGCCGCGCGAGCGGACGGATCAAGCGCATGGAGCAAGGCTTTCAGGAGGACGCCTTGAGCTACCTCCTGGTCTTGCGCCTGGTGCCCATCTTCCCGTTCTGGCTGGTCAACATCGTGCCGGCGTTCTTCGGCATGCGGCTCACCAGCTACGTCGTCGCGACCTTCGTGGGCATCCTGCCGGGCACCGCCGTGATCGCGAGCATCGGCAACGGCGTCGGCGAGATCCTCGCGGCCGGCGAGACGCCGGACCTCTCGATCATTTTCTCGCCGGAGGTGTTCGGCCCACTGGTGGCGCTCGCCGCGCTCGTCCTCTCGACCACGCTCTACAAGCGTTGGCGCCGCCGTCGCGACGCCACCTGATCGCGCTCACGGCCGATCACCCGGCCGTGACGCCGGCTTGCGGCGGCCGGGCCGGTGCCCCTGATGAAGGACGGTCGCAACCCGGGAGGAGCCCATGCGTGCCCGCGGTCCCGCCTTCGCCCTCGCGCTGCTCGCGCTGCCGGCGCTCGCCGCCGACCCGCCGGCTCACTGGCGCGACGAGTGGCCCGACACCGACTTCGCCGAGGCGATCGTCCCGCTCGACGAGATCCGCTCGGGCGGTCCGCCCAAGGACGGCATCCCGTCGATCGACGACCCGCGCTTCGCCCCCGTCGCCGCCGTCCGCGACGACCTCGGTGCCGAGGAACCGGTGATGACCGTGGCGATCGACGGCGACGCCCGCGCCTATCCGCTGCGCGTCCTGATGTGGCACGAGATCGTCAACGACACCGTCGGCGGGCGCCCGGTGGCGGTGACCTACTGCCCCTTGTGCAACTCCGCGATCGTCTTCGAGCGCCGGGTCGCCGGCGAGGTCACCACCTTCGGCACCACCGGCAAGCTCCGGCACTCCGATCTCGTCATGTACGACCGCGCCAGCGAAAGCTGGTGGCAGCAGTTCGACGGTCGCGCCATCGTCGGCGACCACGCCGGCGCCGAGCTGGAGCGGGTCCCGGCGCGGCTCGAATCGCTGGAGCGTTTCGCGAAGCGTCATCCCGACGGGCGGGTGCTGGTGGCGCGCGATCCCGGCGCGCGCGCCTACGGCCGCAACCCCTACGCCGGCTACGACAGCGCCCCGCGCCCCTTCCTCTACGGCGGCGACTACGACGGGCCGGGCGTGCCGCTGATGCGGGTGGTCACGGTCGACGGCGTCGACCGCGCCTGGAGCCTGCCGCTGTTGCGCGAGCGCGGCGAGATCACCCACGGCGAGCTCGTCCTGCGGTGGGAGCCGGGCCGGCGCTCCGCCCTCGACGCCGCGCGCATCGCCGAGGGCCGCGACGTCGGCAACGTCACTGTCGTCCGCCGCATCCGGGGCGGGACCGAGCCCGCGGTCTACGACCTTCCGTTCGCCTTCGCCTTTCGCGCCTTCCATCCCGACGCTCCGATCGCCCACCTCGAGGATGCGGGCTGACGGTCGCCGGCGGCGCGGCGCCACCGGCCGGCCGCGGCTCACGCCTCGGTTGTCTTGCCGGCGGCGCACACGCGTCTCCGTTCTTCGCGCTTGTCTGCGGCCCCGTCTGTTGTAAGACGGTCGCCGCGGGTATTTCGCAACGGGATCACGCCGATGATGCTCGGGACCAAATGCCGAATTCTTGCTGTAATAATCGCGTGCTTGTCGAGCAGCCAAGTCATCGCCGACACCTCGTCCGATTACGACACCGCGATCAAGCTCGCCGAGCTGCTGCGCTCGGGGCGCGACGTCATTTCCAGCCACCAAGCGCTGATCAACGATCCCGACACCGCCGACAATGGGCTCGACGGCGACGCGCTGGTCCGCCAAGTGCGTGCGGTCTTCGAGCTGCGCGCCGGCGAGACGTT
>JAAAPF010000242.1 GCA_009908425.1 Alphaproteobacteria bacterium | reverse complement strand
CGGTCCGACATGTGGCCGGTGTAGACGCCGATGGCCGGCAGCCGATCCCAGTTCAGCTCGCCGTCCGGACCCTCCTGGTGCATGCGCACGGCACCCCAGTGGTTCACCCCGGTGCCGTCGGGATGCAGGAAGATGACGTCGCCGGTCGCCTGCGCCGCCGCGGGTCCCGTGGTGACGCCCAGAATCGCACCGCCGAGCGCCGCCGCCGTGAGCAGCGTCCGCATGATGTTCCTCCCGATATGGCGTGTCGACGCCGCGGGCTTTAGCGAACGCCGTCGATAAAACGGCGACAATTGACTGAAGATGTTTTCATTTCCGGCGCGCGCGCCCCGGCGCAGCCGCATGATCGGGGCCGACGAACGAAGGGACCGGTCCCGTGCGGCGACCGGTCCCACCAAGCGGCGCGATCGTCGTCGTGCCGGCGGTCAGCCCTTGCGCCGGGACGACAGCCGCCGACGGATCTTTTCGTAACCGACCGCCAACCGGCGACCGATGTTGCGGGCCAAGCCGCGACGACGGTCGTTGCGGGTGTTGACTTCGGCCATGGTTCGACATCCTCCGCGAAGCGATGACCAACCGTCCAGCGCCGCACCGATCACGGCACTACGCCCGGTAGGTGGCGATCGTTCTCTTCGCGATCAACACCTCGCGCTGGCTCACTGCGGCGCTCGCGGGCCTCGGGTCGCCTCCGGGCTGTGTTCGTGCAGCGCCACGACGGCGTGGCTGGTCCGTGGGACCGCGACGTAGCTGTCCTTCGCCTCCGGCGCCGGCGCGGCGGCGCGCCGGTCGTCGAGAGCGGGCGGGGGCCGACCGGCGCGGGCCCGGGCAGTCTGCCCAACACACGGGCAAATTGCCCCGAAACGCACCTTCTGGCGTCGCTTTGGGCAACGCGAACGGGCGCGGATCGTCGTCGCGCGGCGGCTGGCACGGCCGTTGCTCCACGGTGTCCAACAACGTGCACTCGGAGGTCGCAGTATGGCTCGTTGGTTGCTCACCCGGACCGCCGCCGGGCTCCTCGTGTCGACCGCTCTCGCGGGCGGCGCCCTCGCCCAGGACGACGGCCCGATCAAGGTCGGCATCCTGCACTCGCTCTCGGGCACGATGGCCATCAGCGAGACCACGCTGAAGGACGTCATGCTGATGCTGATCGAGCAGCAGAACGAGGAAGGCGGCGTCCTCGGTCGCCAGCTCGAGCCGGTGGTGGTCGACCCCGCCTCCGACTGGCCGCTCTTCGCCGAGAAGGCCCGCGAGCTGATCGAAGTCGAGGACGTCGCCGCCGTCTTCGGCACCTGGACGTCCGTGTCGCGCAAGTCGGTGCTGCCCGTCTTCGAGGAGCTCAACGGCCTGTTGTTCTACCCCGTGCAGTACGAGGGCGAGGAGAGCTCCAAGAACGTCTTCTACACCGGGGCGGCGCCCAACCAGCAGGCCATCCCCGCCGTCGACTACCTGATGGAGGTGGAAGGCGTCGAGCGCTGGGTGCTGGAGGGCACCGACTACGTCTACCCGCGCACGACCAACAAGATCCTGGCGGCCTATCTGCAGAGCCACGGCGTCGCGGCGGCGGACATCGACGTCAACTACACCCCCTTCGGCCACGCCGACTGGCAGACCCGGGTCAACTTCATCAAGGAGTTCGGCAACCAGGGCAAGAAGACGGCGGTGGTGTCGACCATCAACGGCGACGCCAACGTCCCGTTCTACAAGGAGTTGTCGGCCCAGGGCGTCGAGGCCTCCAACATCCCGGTGGTGGCGTTCTCGGTCGGCGAGCAGGAGCTGGCCGGCATCGACACCGGGCCGCTGGTCGGCCACCTGGCCGCCTGGAACTACTTCATGAGCGTGCCGACCGACGCCAATTTCGACTTCATCGACGCCTGGATCGAGTACATCGGCGACGAGAACCGCGTCACCAACGACCCGATGGAGGCGCACTACATCGGTTTCAACATGTGGGTCGAGGCGGTCGAGAAGGCCGGCACCACCGAGCCCGACGCCGTCATCGACGCCATCGTCGGCGTCACCGTGCCCAACCTCACCGGCGGCTACGCCACGATGATGCCCAACCACCACATCACCAAGCCGGTGCTGATCGGCGAGATCCAGGACGACGGCCAGTTCGCCGTGGTCTACGAGACGCCGAGCACGGTGGTGGGCGACGCCTGGTCGGACTACCTGCCCGGCTCCGACGAGCTGATCGCCGATTGGCGGGCGCCGATGCGCTGCGGCAACTTCAACGTCACCACCGGGACGTGTGGTGGCGGCGGCGACGGCGAGGGCTGACCGCGTCGGCGGGGCCGGCGTCGCCCGGTCCCGCCACGTCCTCCGTCCTCACCGCCCGGAAGCCCCCGATGCGCGCCTGCGCCCTCGTCCTCGCCTGCCTGCTCGCCCTGCTCGCCGCCGCCGCGCCCGCGGCCGCGGACGACGCCCTGCGCCCCGAGGTCGACGCCCTCGGCGAGGGCAGCTTGCGCGACACCGCGCGCGCGGTGGGCGAGCTCGCCGCGACCGGCGATCCCGCCGCGGTGCCCGTCCTCGAGGCCTTGCGCGCGGGCGATCTCTACGTCCGCCGCGAGGACGGCCGCGTCTTCGCGGGCGAGCGCGACGGGCGCGACATCCGCCTCTACGACGTCTTCACCGGCGAGGATCTCGGCACCGTCGGGCGCCGCGAGGCGCTGCCGATCCGGGTCAACAACAACCTGAGGAGCACCATCGACGCCGCGCTCGGCCAGCTGCGGCTGGTCGCCGACGACGCCGCGGCGCGCGAGCGGGCGGCGCGCGCGATCTTCCAGTCGCGCGACCCGGCGGCGCTGCCGGCGTTGGAGACCGCGCTCGCGGCCGAGGAGAACGCCGAGGTCCGCGACGCCATGGAGCTCGCCCGCGCCGCCATCGTAGCCTTCGAGGGCGCGGACGAGGCGGCGCGGATCGCGGCGGTGGAGCGCATCGCCGCGCGCGGCGACCGCGAGGCGCTGTCGCTGCTCTCCTCGCTCGCCCGCGCCGCCCCGCCGGCGGTGGTCGAGGCGGCGACCGTCGGCATCGTCGCGATCGAGCGCCGCCTCGCCTTCTGGGGGACGGTGCAGGACGTGATCTTCGGGCTCTCGCTCGGCTCGGTGCTGCTGCTCGCCGCCATCGGCCTCGCCATCACCTTCGGCGTCATGGGCGTCATCAACATGGCGCACGGCGAGATGGTCATGCTCGGCGCCTACACCACCTTCGTGGTCCAGGAGATCATCCGCACCACGGCACCCTGGTTGTTCGACTGGTCGCTCCTGATCGCGCTGCCGCTCGCCTTTCTGGTCGCCGGCGCGGTGGGGGTGGCGATCGAGCGCGGCGTCATCCGCTTCCTCTACGGCCGGCCGCTGGAGACGCTGTTGGCGACCTGGGGCGTGTCGCTGATCCTGCAGCAGGCGGTGCGCACGATCTTCGGGCCGACCAACCGCCAGGTCGGCACCCCCGACTGGATGACCGGCGCGGTCGAGATCGGGGCCTTGAGCCTGGCGATGAACCGGGTCGTCATCATCGTCTTCGCGCTCGCGGTCTTCGCCGCGCTCATCGTGGTGCTCAGGCGCTCGCGCTTCGGGCTGGAGATGCGCGCCGTCACCCAGAACCGGGCGATGGCGAGCTCGATGGGCATCCGCACCGACCGCGTCGACGCGCTCACCTTCGGCCTCGGCTCCGGCATCGCCGGCATCGCCGGGGTGGCGCTCTCCCAGGTCGACAACGTCAGCCCCAATCTCGGCCAAGCCTACATCGTCGACAGCTTCATGGTCGTCGTCTTCGGCGGGGTGGGCAGCCTCTGGGGCACGCTCACGGGTGCCATGACCCTCGGCGTCGCCAACAAGCTGATGGAGCCCTGGACCGGCGCGGTGCTGGCCAAGATCGCGGTGCTGGTCTTCATCATCCTCTTTATCCAGAAGCGCCCGCGCGGCCTGTTCGCGCTCAAGGGCCGCGCGGCCGAAGTCTGATGTGGCTCACCCGCCATATCGGCCCCGCCGGCTGGACCTTCCTGCTGGTCCTCGCCGTCGCCGCGGTGGCGGTGCCGTACGCCAACCAGTTCCTGCCGCCGGACCACCCGCTGCACGCCTCGAGCTACGTCGTCGGCCTGCTCGGCAAGTACCTGACCTACGCGCTGCTCGCGCTCGCGGTCGATCTGATCTGGGGCTATTGCGGCATCCTCTCGCTCGGCCACGGCGCCTTCTTCGCCCTCGGCGGCTACGCCATGGGCATGTACCTGATGCGGCAGATCGGCGACCGCGGCGTCTACGCCGACCCGATCCTGCCCGACTTCATGGTGTTTCTCGGCTGGGAGCAGCTGCCCTGGTGGTGGTGGGGCATGGACCAGTGGTGGTTCGCCTTTTTGATGGTGATGGTCGCCCCCGGCGCGCTCGCGTTCCTGTTCGGCTGGTTCGCCTTTCGCTCGCGCGTGACGGGTGTCTACCTCT
>JAAAPF010000310.1 GCA_009908425.1 Alphaproteobacteria bacterium | reverse complement strand
AGAGCCTGAGGATGTCGGCGGCGCAGGCCTCGGCCCGCTCCAGTTCGCCCGGATTGTTGGCGTCGTAGAGGATCAACGGATGAAGATTGCCGTCGCCGGCGTGGAAGATGTTGGCGATCCGAAAGCCGTACTGCTCGGAGAACTCGCCGATGCGCACCAGCGTCTCGGGCAGCTTCGAGGTCGGGATGGTACCGTCGATGCAGATGTAGTCGGGGCAGATGCGGCCGACGGCGCCGAAGGCGGACTTGCGGCCCTTCCAGATGGCGGCGGCCTGGACCTCGTCCGCCGCGATGCGGCGGTAGCTCGGATCGAAGTCGTCGGCGATCCGCGCGATCCGCTCGAGGAGGGCGTCGATCTCGTCGTCGGTGCCCTCGACCTCGCAGATCAGCACCGCCTCGACGTCGAGCGGATAGCCCGCGCCGACGAAAGCCTCGACGGCGTGGATCGCCGGTTTGTCCATGAACTCGAGCGCGACGGGCACGATACCCGAGGCGATGATGGCGGCGACGCAGGCGCCCGCCTGCTCGTTGCCGGCGAAGCCCAAGAGCATCGGGCGCGCCCCGGCGGGTGCCTTGAGGATGCGGACGGTGACCTCGGTGACGATGCCGAGCTGGCCCTCCGAGCCGCAGACCAGCCCCAGCAGGTCGAGCCCGGCGGCGTCGAGGTGCCTGCCGCCGAGCTCGACGATCTCGCCCTCGGCCGTCACCATCTTCACGCCCAAGAGGTTGTTGGTGGTGACGCCGTAACGCAGGCAGTGCGCGCCCCCGGCGTTGTTGGCGACGTTGCCGCCGATCGAGCAGGCCAGCTGCGACGACGGGTCCGGGGCGTAGAAGAACTCCTCGTGCTCGCAGGCCTGGCTCACCGCGATGTTGGTGACGCCGGCCTGCACCGTGGCGGTGCGGTCGTCGAAATCGACGTCGAGCACCTGGTTCAGCTTCATCAGCCCGAGGACGATCCCGTCGGCGGTGGGCATGGCGCTGCCGGCGAGCGAGGTGCCCGCGCCGCGACCGAGCACGGGCACACCGTGGGCGTGGCAGTAGCGCATCACCGCCGCGACCTCCTCGGTGGTGCGGGGCAGGACGACCGCGAGGGGGACCTGGCGGTAGGCGGCGAGCCCGTCGGATTCGTAGGCCCGGATCTCGTCGGCGTCGGTGATGACGGCCTCGGGCGCGGCGCAGAGCCGGGCGAGATCGGCCGCGATGGCGTGGCGGCGGTCGACGAGCCCGGCGTCGATGGTAGGCATCCGCATGGTGCACCTCCCTCTATGACCGCGAGGATAAGGCCAGTTGGCGGCCGCGCAACCCACCCGCCGCGGCACCCCCGGGTGCGCCTTAGGTAGCGGCGAGCCGGGTTTTCGTTGTCACGATGTATCGACTCGATATATCCAGCTACCGGCAACCGCGGACGTAGCCATGGACGTCAAGACCCTTTGCCTGGGGGTGCTCTCGATGGGGGAGCGCTCCGGCTACGAGATCAAGAAGACCGTCGAGGAGAGTTTTCACCACTTCTTTCGGGCCGGCTACGGCTCGATCTACCCCGCGCTCGCCGAGCTCGAGCGCGCCGGCCACGTCGCCGGCCGCGAGGTCGCCCAGGAGGGCCGTCCCGCCAAACGGGTCTACGGCATCACCGCGACCGGCCGCGACCTGCTCGGGCGCACGCTCGTCGGCGAGGAGCCGCGCCACGTGGTGCGCTCGGAATTCCTCGTCTTGATGTATTTCGCGCACCTGTTGCCGGCCGAGCGGCTGGCGGCCGTGCTCGACACCATGATCGCGCGCTTCCGCGACGGCCTCGCGGCCGACCTCGACCACTACGCCCGCACCCACGATCAGCTCACCGCCGGCCAACGCTTCGCGCTCGGCTACGGCCGCACCGTGGTCGCGGCGGCGCTGGACTATCTCGAACGGCACCGCGAGACGCTCCTCGACGAGGTCACGGTGAGCGACGCGAGCGGTCGGCCGCAGGCCGGCGACGCGCTCGCCGCGGCCGGAGACTGAGATGATGCGATCGCTGCTCCTGGCCGCGGGCCTCGCGCTCGCCCTCGTGGTCTGGCTGGCCTCGGGTCAACCGGCGGTCCGCCAACTGGTCGGCGGGGTCCCCGCCGCCGCGCCGACATCGGCCCCGGCGGACGCCGAGAGCGCCGAGCGCGCGCTGCCGCGGGTGCGCGTCGCGATCAGCGAGGCCCGTCCGATCGCCCGCGAGATCGTCGTCTACGGTCGTACCGAGCCCGAGCGCGAGGTCGTGCTGCGGGCCGAGACCAACGGCCGGGTGGAGGAGGTCGTGGCGGAGAAGGGCGCGCGCGTCGCCGCGGGTGACGTCGTCCTCCGGCTCGACCGCCGCGAACGCGAGGCGATGGTGGCCCAGGCCGAGGCGCTGGTCGCCCAGCGCGAGCTGGAATACCGCGCGGCGACCCGGCTGGGCGAGCGCGGCTTTCAGGCCGAGACCAACGTCGCCGGCGCCGCCGCCGCGCTCGCCGCCGCACGCGCCGAACTGCGCGCGCGCCAGGTGGTGCTCGCCAACACCACCGTCGAAGCGCCCTTCGACGGGGTTCTGGCCGACCGCACGGTCGAGGTCGGCGATTACGTCGACGACGGCGACGAGCTCGGCCATCTGATCCAGGTCGAGCCGTTCCTCGCCACCGGTGAGATCGTCGAGACGGACCGCGGCCGCGTCGAGCTCGGCATGCCGGTGGACGTCGAGCTCGCCGACGGGCAGCGCCATCGGGGCCGGATCAGCTACATCGACAGCGTGGCCGAGGAGGCCACCCGCACCTTCCGCATCGAGGCCACCATCCCGAACGCGCGCGGCCGCATCCCCGCCGGGATGAGCGCGACCCTCCGGCTGCACTTCGCGGAGACCATGGCGCACCGGGTCTCGGCCTCGCTCTTGACCCTGAGCGAGGACCACCGCCTCGGGGTCATGACCGTGGACGGCGACGACGTCGTCCGCTTCGTGCCGGTCGACCTCGTCCGCGCCGACGCCGAAGCGGTCTGGCTGGCCGGCCTGCCGGAACGCTGCCGGCTGATCGTCGTCGGCCAGGGCTTCGTGCACGCCGGCGAGCGGGTGGCGCCGAGCGAGGTCCCGCCCGACGCCGACGTCGTGGCGGAGGGCGGCGCATGAACGCCCTGATCGAGGCGAGCTTTCGGCGCTCGCGCACGGTCTTCGTGGCGCTGGTCCTGATCCTGGTCGCCGGGACGATCGCCTACGTCACCATCCCCAAGGAATCGGACCCGGATGTTCAGATCCCGGTCCTCTACGTCTCGATGACCCACGACGGCATCTCGCCGGAGGACGCCGAGCGCCTGCTCGTGCGGCCGATGGAGACCGAGCTGAGGGGCCTCGAGGGCGTCAAGGAGATGCGGTCGACCGCGGGCGAGGGCCGGGCCTCGGTGGCGCTCGAATTCGAGGCCGGCGTCGACATCGACGCGGCGCTGGCCGACGTCCGCGCCCAGGTCGACATCGCCAAGGCCGAACTGCCGCAGGAGACCGACGAGCCGGTCGTCGAAGAGGTCAACCTGGCGCTGTTCCCGGTGCTGGTGGTCACGCTCTCGGGCGACCTGCCGGAGCGCACCCTGGTGCGGGTCGCCGAGGAGTTGCAGGACGCCGTCGAGGGCGTGCCGCAGGTCCTCGACGTCGAGATCGCCGGCAAGCGCGAGGAGCTGGTCGAGGTCGTCATCGACCCGCAGAAGATCGAAGCCTTCGATCTGCGCGCGGACGCGATCATCGAATCGGTCACCCGCAACAACCAGCTGGTCGCCGCCGGCACGCTCGACACCGGCCAGGGCCGCTTCGCCATCAAGGTGCCGGGCCTGTTCGACAGCCTCGCCGACATCTACGCCATGCCGGTGAAGGCGGTGGGCGACACCGTGGTCACGCTCGCCGACGTCGCCACCGTGCGACGCGGCTTCAAGGATCCCGAGAGTTTCGCGCGGGTGAACGGCCAGCCGGCGCTCGCGCTCGAGGTCTCCAAGCGCCTGGGGACCAACATCCTCGACACCGTCGCCGCCGTGCGCGCCGTCGTCGAGGCGGCCGAACCGGAATTTCCGGCCGGGCTCGAGGTCGGGTTCATCCAGGACACCTCCGACAACATCCGCTCGATGCTTCACGATCTGCAGAACAGTGTGCTGTCGGCGGTGGCGCTGGTGATGATCGTGGTGGTGGCCGCGCTCGGCTTCCGCTCGGCGCTGTTGGTCGGCTTCGCGGTGCCGGGGGCGTTCCTCACCGCCATCCTGGCCATCGCGCTGGCCGGGCTGACCGTCAACATGGTGGTCCTGTTCGGCCTGATCCTCGCCGTCGGCATGCTGGTCGACGGCGCCATCGTCGTGACCGAACTCGCCGACCGCCGCATGGCCGAGGGCCGCCCCCGCCGCGACGCCTACCGCGAGGCCGCCCAGCGCATGGCGTGGCCGATCACCGCGGCGACGGCGACCACCCTGGCGGCCTTCTTCCCGCTGGTGTTCTGGCCCGGCATCGTCGGCGAGTTCATGCGCTATCTGCCGCTCACCCTGTTGGCGACGCTCACCGCGTCGCTGTTCATGGCGCTGGTGTTCGTGCCCAACCTCGGCGCCATGATCGGCGGCACGCCCCGCCGCCACGGCGGCGAGCCGGCGTCGGTGGGCGACGCGCGGGCCGATCCGATGGGCCGGGCGCGCGGTCCGACACGGCTCTATCTCGCCGGGCTCGATCGTGCGCTCGCCCATCCGCTCAAGGTCCTGGTCGCCGCGCTCGTCGTCGCCGTCGGGGTTTACGCCGCCTACGGCGCCTTCGGCCGCGGCATCGAGTTCTTTCCCGAGGTCGAGCCGGAACGCGCCCAGGTGCTGGTCCACGCCCGCGGCGACCTCTCGATCTACGAGCGCGACGCGCTCGTCCGGCAGGTCGAGGACCGCATCCTCGACGTCGACGGCGTGCGCGCCTTCTACACCAACACCAAGGTCCGGTTCACCGGCGAGGACGTCGACGCCGACACCGTCGGCCTGATCCTGCTCGAATTCGAGCACTGGCGCGAGCGGCGCCCGGCGCAAACGATCATGGCCGAGATCGAGGACCGCACCGCCGATCTCGCCGGGGTCGAGATCGAGGTCCGCGAGGAGGAGCAGGGCCCGCCCACCGGCAAACCGGTGAGTGTCGAGGTGGCGGCGGTGCGCCCGGCGGTGCTGGCCGAGGTCACCGAGCAGGTGCGCGCCCGCTTCGAGGGGCTCGATGGTCTGGTGAACATTTCCGACTCGCGGCCGGTGCCGGGCATCGAGTGGGAGATCGACGTCGACCGCACCCAGGCCAGCCGCTACGGCGCCGACGTCACCACCGTCGGCCCGCTCGTCCAGCTGGTCACCAACGGCGTCAAGGTCGGCACCTACCGCCCCGACGACGCGGACGAAGAGATCGACATCCGCGCCCGCTACCCCGAGACCGACCGCGGACTGGGCCGCCTCGACGCGCTGCGCCTGCCGACCGAGCGCGGGGCGGTGCCCCTCGCCAACTTCGTCCAGCGCGAGCCGGTCCCGAAGGTGAGCGAGATCGAGCGCGTCGACGGCAAGCGCGTGTTCACCGTCGCCGCCGACGTGGCGCCGGGCGTCCTCGCCGACGACAAGGTCCGCGAACTCCGCGCCTGGCTCGACGCCGAGGTCTGGCCCGCCGGGGTCTCCTTCACCTTCAAGGGTGAGGACGAGGAGCAGAAGGCGGCGCAGGCCTTCCTCGGCAAGGCCTTCGGCGTCGCCATGTTCCTGATCGCGATGATCCTGGTGACCCAGTTCAACAGCTTCTACCAGTCGGCGCTGATCCTCTCCGCCGTGGTGTTCTCGACGGTGGGGGTGCTGTTGGGGTTGCTGCTGACCGGCCAGCCCTTCGGCATCATCATGAGCGGGGTCGGGGTGATCGCGCTCGCCGGCATCGTCGTGAACAACAACATCGTCCTGATCGACACCTACAACGAGCTGCGCCGCCACGGGCTCGAGCCACGGGACGCGGTGCGGCGCACCTGCGCCCAGCGTCTGCGGCCGGTGCTGTTGACGACGGTCACGACGGTGCTGGGGCTGATGCCGATGGCGCTGCGGGTCAACGTCGACCTCTTCACCCGCGACATCACCGTGGGCGGGCCGTCGATGGACTGGTGGTCGCAGCTGGCGAGCGCGGTGGCGGGCGGCCTGGCCTTCGCGACGGTGCTCACGCTGGTGGTGACGCCGTGCCTGCTCTACCTGCCGGTGCACCTGCGGAGCCGCCGCCGCCGCGCCGCCGCCCCGCCGGTGGCGGGCACGCCACTGCCGGAGGCGGCCGACTGACCCACGTGGCGCGCGGGCCACGGTCGCGCTCGCGATGCAACGTCAACTCTTGCGTTCAGAGCGCATGCGGATACACCTAAACCACGTTCGGGCTGGAGCGCGTTCTTGGTTCGGCGGCGCAACTTGGAGTTCTCTATGTCCGCAAACGAGCCGACCGACGAGGTTCGCGCGCGACGACTGATCCTCGCCGCCAGCGCCGTGCTGCGGGCGGCGGAACCCGGCGACGCCGCGTGGCAGATCCGCGTCCACGAGCTCGCCCGTCTGTTGGAGCGCGCGGCCGACGTGGACCCCAACGCGCCGATCGGCGACCTGGTCGATTCGCCGCCCGAACTCGCCGCCGTCGGCGAGCGGGTCTGAGCCGCGCCGGCGGGGCTCAGACCTGCGCCGGCAGCACCCGGTCCGGCGGGCGGTGGCCGTCGGTGAAGGTCTTGATGTTGATCAGCACCTTCTCGCCCATGTCGACGCGGCCCTCGAGCGTGGCGCTGCCCATGTGCGGCAGCAGCACGACATTGGGCAGCTCGCGCAGCTTCGGATTGATCGCCGGCTCGTGCTCGAAGACGTCGAGGCCGGCGCCGCCGAGTTCGCGGTCGCGCAGCATGCGGGTCAGCGCCAGCTCGTCGACGACCTCGCCCCGCGAGGTGTTCACCAGATAGGCGTGCGGCCGCATCAGCTTGAGGCGGCGGGCGGAGAGCAGGTGGTAGGTCGCCGGGGTGTGCGGGCAGTTGATGGAGACGATGTCCATCCGCGCCAGCATCTGATCGAGGCTGTCCCAAAAGGTCGCCTCGAGCTCGCGCTCGACCGTATCGTGGACCCGGTTGCGGTTGTGATAGTGGACCGCGATGCCGAAGCCGCGGGCGCGCCGCGCCAACGCGGTGCCGATCCGGCCCATGCCGAGAATGCCCAGGCGCTTGCCGTGGATGCGGTGGCCCAGCATCGACGTCGGCGTCCAGCCGCCCCAGTCGCCCGACCGCGCCAGCCGCTCGCCCTCGGTCAGCCGCCGCGCGACGGCCAGGATCAGGGCCATCGTCATGTCGGCGGTGTCCTCGGTCAGCACGCCGGGGGTGTTCGTGACCGTGATGCCGCGCTTGTAGGCGGCGTCGACGTCGATGTTGTCGACGCCGGTGCCGTAGTTGGCGATGAGCCGCAGCTCCGGGTTGGCGTGCGCCAGCACGGCGGCGTCGATGCGGTCGGTCACCGTCGGCACCAGCACGTTCGCCACCTTGACCGCCTCGATGAGGTCGGCCTTGGACATGGCCTCGTCGGCGGAATTGAGGCGGGTGTCGAAGAGCTCCATCATGCGGGTCTCGATGGCCTCGGGCAGCCGACGGGTGACCACGACGAGCGGGCGGGATCGAGACATCGGGCGGTAGCTCCTGTTCGCGGCCGCGTCCTCAGGCGATGCGGTAGCAGACAAGCGGATGGCGGCCAAGCAGGCGGCCTTGCGCGGCGCCCGCTTTCGCGGCAGGAGGGGCGCGCATCCGGCGGGGTGAGCGGTGGTGGATCGCGCGGCGCGAGTCGTCTCGACGTTGGTGCTGGTGTTGGCGTTGGTGGCCGCGAGCGGCCCGGCGCGCGGCGAGGTGGGCGAGGTCACCGGCCTGCCGCTGCCGCGCTTCGTCTCGCTCGCGACCGAGGTCGCCAATCTGCGGCTCGGGCCCCGGCGCAGCTACGACGTCGTCGCCATCTACCGCCGGCACGGCCTGCCGCTGCAGATCGTGGGCGAATTCGGCAACTGGCGCGAGGTGGTCGACTTCGAGGGTGCGCGCGGGTGGGTCCACGGCAGCCTGCTGTCGGGGCGGCGCACCGTGATGGTGCGGGGCGAGGCGGCCGTGCTCCGCCGCGGCGCCGTGCCCGAGGCGCCGGCGATGGCCCGGCTCGCCCCCGGGGTGGTGGCGCGGCTGTTGCGCTGCGAGGCGGGGGCGGCATGGTGCTTCGTCGAGGTGGACGGTCGGCGTGGCTGGCTCGCGCGGGTGCGGCTCTGGGGGGTGGGCGGCTCGCCTACCAGCTGAGCTCCAGCGTGCAGGCCGCCGCGCCGGTCGCGGCGCAGGCGGTCTCGCGGGCGACGGTGCGGGCATCGACGAGGGCGCGAAAGAGCGTCTCGAAGGTGGCGACGTAGAACCCGCAGACCGGGCGGTCTCCCGCCTCCACCCGCGCCAGCGGCGAGCCGTGGAAGATCACGCGCGCCGGCTTCCCGTGAACGATCTGGAGCTCGGCGGAGCCCGCGAAGGTCCAGGCGTGGCGCGCGATCAGCCCCAGCAGGAGGCGGGCGGCGAGACCGGCGGGCAGCGCGCGCAGGACGCGCTGCGCCGGTCGCGGAATGCGATGGGCCAGGAGGTAGCGGGCGGTGCGCACCCCGGCGTCGTGCATGACCGCATCGGCCGTGGGCCGGTCGAGCACCGCGCGCACCGCGCGGTGTAAGGCCACCACCTCGTCCTCGGGCACCATCACCGCCGGCGGCGCGGCGGCGTAGCGCTCGAGGCCGGCCGCGTCGAGGACCCGCCGGCATGTCGGCTCGCCCAGCCGCGCGGTCAACGCCTCGGCGGTGCGGATCAACGCGTTGGGACCGATGCGCGCAGCGTCGGGCGGAACCGGGGGATCCATCCGTGTTGCCGGGCGAGGGGGCGACGGGACCGTGCGCTCAGTCGACCTTGCGCAGGCGGACGACGACGTCGACGCGCTCGACCGCGTAGCCGTCGGGTGGCGGCGGCGCATCGTCGAGCCCGATCGCCTCGCTGTCGATGTCCATCACCTCACCCGTTTCGGGGACGAAGAAGTGATGGTGATGGTCGACGTTGGTGTCGAAGTAGGACTGGCCGCTGTCGACCGGCACCTCGCGCAGCAGACCCGCGTCGGTGAACTGATGGAGCGTGTTGTAGATGGTCGCCAGCGACACCTGGATGTCGGCGTTGCGGGCCTCCTGGAACAGCTCTTCGGCGGAGACGTGGCGGTGACCGTCGGCGAACAGGAGGCGCGCCAGCGAGAGGCGTTGCCGGGTCGGTCGCAACCCCGCACCCTTCAGGTGGTCGATCGCCTCGCTGTACGTGCCCATTCCCACTTCGATCACTCACGACCGGTTTACGCAATTAGCACGAAATTGGTGCCGATTGCGCACCGTGTCAATCTCAATCCCCGGCGCGGATCCGTTGTACCAATTGCCGCACCGTCGGCACGAAGCCGTTCGCATAAAACGGATCCTGCCGGAACTTGAAGACATTGTGCCCCGCGAACATCAAATTGTGCTCGATGTCGCCGCCGTGACTGATGTCCTGCAAGGTTTTCTGGATGCAGAACGAGCGCGGATCGGGCAAATGACCGGTCGTGTTGGTCTCGTTGGTGGCCCAGTTCGAGAAGCGGCACTGCGACAAGCAGCCCATGCAGTCGGCCTGATCGCGCTTGATCTGCCGCGCCGCGTCCGGCGTGACGAAGACCAAGGTTTCGTCCGGGGTCCGCATCGCGGTGGTGAAGCCCTGTTCCCGCCAGTCTTCGACGCGGACGGCGTCCTCGGCGGTGAGATAGACCTGCTTGCCGCGGGCGTTGAGCGTGAGCGCGGAGGTGAACTCGCCCTCCGCCGCCTCGCGGTAGGGGGCCTGGCGTTCGCTGCGCCCGATGAGTTCCTGCATGAAGGCGTTGTTGACCGCCGAGGAGTAGAACCCGGTCGGACTGAAGCGCTGCAACAGCACGTCGCCGGGCTCGAGCTCCAACAGGCGCTGCTTCCAGACCTCGGGGATCGGGCTCTCCTGGGTCAACAAGGGCCGGGTGCCGAACTGAAAGGCGATCGGGCCGAGTTCGGGATTGTCGATCCAGTCGGACCAGTCCCGCAGCCACCAGACCCCGCCGGCCATGACGATCGGCGTGTCGTCGAGGCCGACCTTGCGCATCGTCCGGCGCAGTTCGGCGACGCGCGGGTAGGGGTCCTGGGCGGTGGTCGGGTCCTCGTTGTTGGAGAGGCCGTTGTGGCCGCCGGCGAGCCAGGGGTCCTCGTAGACCACCGAGCCCAGCCAGTCCGAGAAGCGGTGGTAGGCCCGCTTCCACAGCGCCCGGAAGGCGCGTCCCGACGACACGATCGGGTGATAGTGCACGCCGTACTGCGCGGCGATCTCCGAGAGCCGATAGGGCATCCCCGCACCGCAGGTGATGCCGTGGATCAAACCCTTCGCCTGCTCGAGTACGCCGTGCAGGACGCGCTCGCAGCCGGCCATCTCCCACAGCACGTTCATGTGGATGCGGCCCGCACCGCCGCTCATGTCGTGGGCGATCTTGGCTTGGCTGACGCCGCCCTGGATCGAGTGTTCCATCAACTCGTCGTGGCGGTCCTTGCGGGTGCGCCCGCGGTAGATCAACGGGACGTGCCGGCCGAGTTCGTCGATGAAATCGGCGTTGACCCCGGAGAAGGTGCCGACGCCGCCGGTGGCCGCCCAGGCCCCGGCGCTGACGCCGTTGGTGACGGCCACGCCCTTGCCACCCTCGAACAGCGGCAGGACGTCGGCTCCGGAAATGCGGAGCGCTTTGACGAGGTTCATGCCAGCTCTCCCTTCTTTGAACGAGACGACGGCGCGGGTGTCCTCAACCCGCGCGCCGCCGCCGGCGCCCGCCGCCGTCGGTCTCACCGTCGCCGGCGGCGGCGCCCTTGGGCTTCACCTCGAGTTCCTCGCCGGTCTCCTGGTCGACGGCGCGCCGGCTCAGCTTGACCTTACCGCGGTCGTCGATGGCGAGCACCTTGACCTTCACCCGGTCGCCCTCGTTGAGGACGTCGGTGACCTTGCCGACCCGCTCGTCGGACAGTTCCGAGATGTGGCAAAGGCCGTCGTGCGGGCCGAGGAAGTTGACGAAGGCGCCGAAGTCGACGACGCGCGCCACCGTCCCCTCGTAGATCCGCCCGACCTCCGGGGTCGCGGTGAGACCCTCGATCCAGGCGATCGCCCGCTTGGACGCCTCGCCGTCGGTCGCCGCCACCTTGACGACGCCGTCCTCGCCGATGTCGATCTTGGTACCGGTGGTCTCGGTGATCTCGCGGATGACCTTACCGCCCGGCCCGATGACCGCGCCGATCTTGTCCTGCGGGATCTTGATCGTGGTGACGCGCGGGACGGTGTCGCGGAGCTCGGGCCGGGCCTCGACCAGCGCGCGCCCCATCTCCTCGAGGATGTGCAGGCGGCCGGCGCGCGCCTGATCGAGCGCCACCCGCATGATCTCCTCGGTGATGCCGGCGATCTTGATGTCCATTTGCAGCGAGGTGACACCTTCGGTGGTGCCGGCGACCTTGAAGTCCATGTCACCTAGATGGTCCTCGTCGCCGAGGATGTCGGAGAGCACCGCGAAGCGGTCGTCCTCCTTGATCAGCCCCATGGCGATGCCGGCAACCGGCCGCGGCATCGGCACGCCGGCGTCCATCAGCGCGAGCGAGGTCCCGCACACCGTCGCCATCGACGACGAGCCGTTGGACTCGGTGATCTCCGAGACCACGCGGATGGTGTAGGGGAATTCCTCCTTCGCCGGCAGCAGCGGGCGGGTGGCGCGCCAGGCCAGCTTGCCGTGGCCGACCTCGCGCCGTCCCGGGTTGCCGACCCGGCCGGTCTCGCCGACCGAGTAGGGCGGGAAGTTGTAGTGGAGGAGGAAGCGCTCGCGGTACTCGCCCTCGAGCGCGTCGATCATCTGCTCGTCCTGGCCGGTGCCGAGCGTCGCCACCACGAAGGCCTGGGTCTCGCCACGGGTGAAGATGGCGCTGCCGTGGACGCGCGGCAGGACGCCGACCTCGGACAGGATCGGCCGTACCGTCTTGGTGTCGCGGCCGTCGATACGGTTGCCGGTCTCCAGGATCTCGCCGCGGACGATGTCGCTCTCGACGCCCTTGAGGAGGTCGGAGACCGGCCGCGCGCGGGCCCCGTCGTCGCCGTCGAGTTCGGCGTGCGCCTTGGCCTTGGCGGCGGCGATCTTGTCGTGGCGCGCCGCCTTCTCGGGCTCGCGATAGGCCGCCTTGAGGTCGTCGGCGACCAGCGCGCGCACCCGCTCCGGCAGGTCGCCGTGGTCGACCTCGGGCACGTCCCAGGGCGTCTTGGCCGCCACCTCGGCGAGCGAGATGATGGCGTCGATCACCGGCTGGAAGCCGCGATGGCCGAACATCACGGCCTCGAGCATCGCGTCCTCGCCGAGCTCTTGGGCCTCGCTCTCGACCATCATCACCGCGTCGGCGGTACCGGCGACGACCAGATCGAGCTCGCTCTCGGCCATCTGCTGCATGGTGGGATTGAGCACCAACTCGCCCCCGACGCGGCCGACCCGGGCGCCGCCGATCGGGCCCAGGAACGGAATGCCCGAGACCGTCAGCGCCCCGCTCGCCGCCACCATCGCCACGATGTCGGGGTCGTTCTCCTGGTCGTAGGACAGGACCGTGCAGATCACCTGCGTCTCGTTCTTGAAGCGCGGGTGAAACAGCGGCCGCAGCGGACGGTCGATCAGGCGCGAGGTCAGCGTCTCCTTCTCGGTCGGCCGGCCCTCGCGCTTGAAGAAGCCGCCCGGGATCTTACCGGCGGCGAAGGTGCGCTCCTGGTAATGGACCGTGAGCGGAAAGAAGTCCTGGGTCGGATTGACCTCCTTGACCCCCACCACGGTCGCCAGCACGGCGGTCTCGCCGTAGGTCGCGAGGACCGCGCCGTCGGCCTGGCGAGCCACGTGACCGGTTTCGAGCAGGAGCGGGCGACCCGCCCACTCCACCTCGCGTCGCGTAATCTTGAACATGGATCTCTTACCTTCCAAAGCCGCGCCGGTGACGTTCCGGCGCGGGGCTCGCTCCGCTATTTGCGGATGCCGAGCCGTTCGATGAGCTTCAAGTAGCGCTGCGCGTCCTTCCGCTTCAGATAGTCCAGAAGGCGCCGACGCTGGCCCACCATCATCAACAGGCCCCGCCGTGAGGCGAAGTCTTTGTTGTGGCTCTTCATATGTTCGGTCAGGTTCTGGATCCTCTCGGTGAGGATCGCGACCTGGACTTCCGGCGAACCGGTATCTCCGGCGACGGTGCCGAAGTCCTTGACGAGCTCCTGCTTGCGCTCGGCGGTGATCGACATCGTATACTCTCCTCAAATGGGACCGGCGGCGCGCCGGTTAAAGGTTGAAGACACGCACCGGCGCGAGCCAGTCGCCGTCGAAGCGCCCGAGCGCCACGACCTCGCCGGCGAGCTGGACCCGGACCGTGTCCGCGTCGCCGTCGCCGGTGACGAGCTGGCGGGCGGCCCGGATCGGTTGACCCGATCTGAGCCGCTGCGCCTGTGGTTCGGTGACGGCCAGCGCCGGGATGTCGGCCAGCGCGGTCGTCAACGACACGAGGGCCTGGGGCAGGGCGTCGTCCTCGACGAGCCGCTCCAGGGTGGTGAGGGTGACGGCGTCCTCGGCGTGGAAGCCGCCGACCGCCAGTCGCCGCAGCGCGGTGACGTGGCCGTGGCAGCCCAGCACGTCGCCAAGATCGCGGGCTACCGCCCGCACATAGGCGCCCTTGCCGCTGGTCATCTCGAACAGCGCACGATCCGCGCTCGGCCGTTCGACCAGCTCGAGGGCGTGGATCTCCACCGGTCGCGGCGCCAGCTCGACGGTCTCGCCGCGGCGCGCCAGGTCGTAGGCGCGCTCGCCCTCGACCTTGACCGCGGCGTAGCGCGGCGGGGTCTGGAGGACGGCGCCGCGGAACCGTCCGAGCGCGGCGGCGATCTCGGCGTCGTCGGGGCGCGCGTCGGCGGTGGCGATGACCTCGCCTTCGGCGTCGTCGGTGTCGCGGGCCTCGCCGAAGCGGACCTCGAAGCGGTAGGCCTTGGTGGCGGCGACGACGTAGGGCACGGTCTTGGTGGCCTCGCCCAGCGCGATCGGCAGCACGCCGGTGGCGAGCGGGTCGAGGGTGCCGCCGTGGCCCGCCTTTTGGGCCTGCGTCAAGCGGCGCACGGCGCTCACCACGCCGGTGGAGGTTTCGCCCCGAGCCTTGTCGATGACCAGCCAGCCGTTGATCGGCCGACCCTGGCGTCGCTTACGTCCCATCGTCCCCGTTCTCCGCATCGCGGTCCGCCCGCGCCGCGCGCAGGAGGGCGTCGATGCGCGCCGCCTCGTCGTAGCGGTCGTCGGCCGCGAAGGTCAGCCGCGGCGCGTATTTCAGGTGCAGCGCCCGGGCCAGCCGGCCGCCGAGCGCGCCGGCGGCGTGGTTGAGCGCCGCCAGCACGTCGGTGGGCGCGCCCTCCGCGCCCAGCACCGCGACGTAGGCGGTGGCGTGCTTGAGGTCGCGCGAGGCCCGGACCTCGGAGATCGTCACGCTGGCGTCCGCCAGCCGCGGGTCGTGGATCTCGCCGCGCACCAGCCATCCGGCCAGCTCGTGCCGGATGGTCTCGGCGACCTTGAGCTGGCGCGGGGAGGGCGAGCCGGAGCCGGAAGCCGTCAACGCCGAGGGGCCGGGGACGGGCGCGCTCACAACGAGCGCGCCACCTCCTGGACTTCGTAGGCTTCGATGACGTCACCCTCGCGGATGTCGCCGTAGCCGGCGATCGCCATGCCGCACTCGAAGCCTTCCTTGACCTCGCGGACGTCCTCCTTGAACCGCTTCAAGGAGGACAGTTCGCCCTCGTAGACCACCACGTCGTCGCGCAACAGCCGCACCTTGGCGCCGCGCCGCACCATGCCGTCGACCACCCGGCAGCCGGCGACCTTGCCGACCTTGGTGATGTTGAAGACCTCGCGGATTTCGGCGTGGCCGGTGACCGTCTCGCGGGCCTCCGGCGTCAGCATGCCCGAGAGCATGTCCTTGGCGTCGTCCAAGAGCTCGTAAATGATCGAGTAGTACCGGATCTCGATATTGTCGCGCTTGGCGAGATCGCGGGCCTGGGCGTTGGCGCGGACGTTGAAGCCCACGACCAGCGCGCTCGACGCGCGGGCGAGGGTGATGTCGCTCTCGGTGATGCCGCCGACGCCGCCGTGCAGGATCCGCACCTTGACCTCGTCGGTGGAGAGCTTTTCGAGCCCCGCTTGAATGGCCTCGAGCGAGCCGTGGACGTCGGCCTTGACGACCACCGGCAGCTCGCTGGCCTGGCCCTCCTTCAGCGCCTTGAAGAGGTCGTCGACCGAGCCACCGACCCCGGTCGCCGCCTGCGTGTCGCGCAGCTGACGCTGATGGTACTCGGCGATCTCCCGCGCCCGACGCTCGTTGTCGACCACGTCGACCCGGTCGCCCGCCGTCGGCACCCCGTCGAGGCCGAGCACCTCCACCGGCACCGACGGTCCGGCCTCCTTGGCGCTGCGGCCGCGGTCGTCGAGCATCGCCCGCACCCGGCCCCAGGTCGGGCCGCAGACCACGACGTCACCGACCTTCAAGGTGCCGCGCTGGACCAGCACCGTGGCGACGACGCCGCGACCGCGCTCGAGCCGGCCTTCGATGACGACGCCTTGAGCTTCGCGGTCGGGGTTGGCCTTGAGCTCCAGAACCTCGGCCTGCAGCTGCACCGCCTCGATCAGGTCGTCGAGACCGCTGCGCGCCACCGCGCTCACCGGAATGCACTGGATGTCACCGCCGTAGTCCTCGGGCACGAGCTCGTGGCTCAACAGCTCGTTCTTGACCCGCTCGGGCTCGGCGTCGGCCAGATCCACCTTGTTGATCGCGACGACGATCGGGACCCCGGCCGCCTTGGCGTGGTTGATGGCCTCGACGGTCTGCGGCATCACGCCGTCGTTCGCGGCGACGACCAGGATCACGACGTCGGTCGCCTTGGCGCCGCGCGAGCGCATCTCGGTGAAGGCGGCGTGGCCCGGGGTGTCGATGAAGGTCACCGGCAGCCCGCCGGTGCCGATGTCGACCTGGTAGGCGCCGATGTGCTGGGTGATGCCGCCGGCCTCGCCGGCGACCACGTCGGCGTTGCGGACCGCGTCCAAAAGCGACGTCTTGCCGTGGTCGACGTGACCCATGACGGTGACCACCGGCGGCCGCGGCCGCAGATCCTCGGCCCGGTCCTCGGGGCCCTCCAGCCCTTCGAGCACGTCGGCTTCGGAAACCCGCTTCGGGGTGTGGCCGAACTCGGTGACGACCACCTCGGCGGTGTCGGCGTCGATGGCCTGGGTGACGCTCGCCATCACGCCCATCTTCATGAGCGCCTTGACGACCTCGGCACCGCGGACCGCCATCCGGTTGGCGAGCTCGGAGACGGTGATGGTCTCCGGCAGCACCACCTCGCGGATCTGCGGCTCCGAGGTCTGGCTCTGCCGCGCCCGCCGCTCGCGCTCCTGGCGCCGCCTGAGCGCGGCGAGGCTCGGCCCCTTGCGCTCGACGACGTCGCCTTCGACGGCGTCGAACTGGATCTTGCCGCCGCGCCGGCTGTCCTCGCGCCGCGGCCCCTTGGCCGCCGGCTTGGCGCGCTTGGTCTTGGCGCGCGGGCTCTCCTCCTCCTCGGTCCGTCCCGCCGGGCGGGCGGTGCCGGGACGTGCCGGTCCGCGGGTCTCGCGCTCCGCGCCGGCGGGTGCCTCGGCCGGCTTGGCCTCGGCGCCGGCCTCGGCCGCCGCCGGGGCGGGCTCGCCCGCCGCCGGTTCGGCGCCGGTTTCGGACTCGAGCTGCTCGCGCGCCTCGTCTTCGGCGTGCTTGCGCGCGGCCTCTTCCTCGGCGAGGCGGGCCGCCTCTTCCTCCTCGGTCTTGCGGCGGGCTTCCTCTTCGGCCCGACGGCGGGCCTCCTCTTCGGCCCGTCGCTTGGCCTCGGCCTCGGCGCGGCGCTGCTCCTCCTCCTCACGCTTGCGCGCTTCTACGAGCGCAGCCTGGCGGGCTTTGCGCTCCTCGTCGGTGAGCGGCTTGAGCACCATCGGTCGCCGGCCGCCGCGGCCGCCGCCCTTGGCCTGCTCCTTGCTCGCGGCCGGCTGCGCCGGCGCCGACGGGGCCGTGCGCGCGCCCTCGGGCGCGGTCGTTTCCGCCGCCGTGCCGTCCTCGCGCGCACCCCCCTTGCCGCCGCCACGGCGGCCCGTCGGCGAGCGCTTGACCTCGACCGCGACCGACTTGGATCGCCCGTGCGAGAAACTCTGACGGACCGTCTGACCTTCGCCCTTGCGCTGGTCGACACGTCGTCCGCCCGATCGGAGCGAGATCCGCTCCGTGCGATCCTGGCCCTTGCTTTCGCTCATGCCTGTTCGATCAACTCCTCTGACGCCCCCGCGGGCGCCGCTAGACCGCGCAGACCCGCGAGCCGGCGCGCGTCGTTCCACAATTTCGTCGCCAGACGATCGGATCGCAGACCGGCATAGACCAAGGCTTCGCGACCCACGGCGGCACCCATCTCTTCTCGGCCGAACAGGGCGACGCGGCACACCGTCGAGGCGCTGCGTGCGAGCTTCTCGCGACCGTCCGCCGCCGCGTCCTTCGCCACCACCAGCAACTCGACCTCGCCCGCTCGCGCCGTTCGCACCACCTGCTCGAAGCCCATCTCCAAGCGGCCCGCCCGCCGCGCGAGGCCCAGCCACTGCAGGCACCGCTCCGCCAGCATCCGGTCCAAGCGCGCAGCGATCTCGGGATCGACGACCACCCGGCGGCGGGCCGCCTTGGCGAACAGATTTCGAGACACCGCCCTCTTAAAGCTTTCCGCGTCCGCGCTCAACCACAACCCGCGCCCGGGCAGCCGGGCGTCGGGATCGGGCACCAGCCGGTCGTCCGGGCCGACGACGAACCGGATCATCTCGTCGCGCTCGCGCGGCGCGCGGTTGGCGATGCACCGCCGCGCCCGTCGCCGCGGGGCGTCCGGCTCGACCTGGACGAGGGTGTCGTCGGCGCGGGCGCTCAAGCCGTCTGCCGTTCGCTCGCGGGCGCCGTCTCGGCGTCGGCGCTCGCGTCGTCGGTTTCCTCGTCGGCGAACCAGTGCGCCCGGGCCGCCATGATGATCTCGCCGGCGCCGTCCGCCGAGAGCCCGGCGTCGGGCAGCAGCTCGATCAGCTCGTCGGCGGCGAGATCGGCGAGGTCGTCCAGGCTCTTCACGCCCTGTTCGCCGAGCTTGATGATCGACTGGATCGACAGCGGCTCGAAGTCGACCAGCTCCTGGGTGAGCCCCAGGGTCTCGCAGGTCTCGCGCAGCTGCTCCGCCTCCTCCTCGAGGGTCTGATCGGCGCGCTCCTTCAAGGCGGCGGCGATCTCCTCGTCGAAGCCCTGAATGGCGGCGATCTCGTCCAAGGGCGTGTCGGCCAGCTCCTCGACGCTCGAGAAACCCTCGGTCGCCAACAGCTGGGCGATCATCTCCTCGACGTTCAAGCGGTCGACGAACATGTCGGTCAGCGAGCGGAACTCCTCGTTGCGCCGGTCGCTCTCCTGGCTCTCCGAGATGATGTCGATGTTCCAGCCGGTGAGCTGCGAGGCCAGCCGCACGTTCTGGCCGCGCCGGCCGATCGCGATGTGCTGTTGCTCGTCCGGGACGACGACCTCGATGCGCTGGGTGTCGGGGTCGAGGACGACCTTGGTGACCTCGGCCGGGGCGAGGGCGTTCACCACGAAGGTGGCGTCGTCCGACGACCACGGGATGATGTCGACCTTCTCGCCCGACAGCTCCTGGACCACCGCCTGCACCCGCGAGCCGCGCATGCCGACGCAGGCGCCGACGGGGTCGATGTTGCTGTCCTTGGAGAGCACCGCGATCTTCGCCCGCGAGCCCGGATCGCGCGCCACCGACTTGATCTCGATGATGCCGTCGTAGATCTCCGGCACCTCCTGCTCGAACAGCTTGGCCATGAACCGCGGGTGCGTGCGGGACAGGAACAGCTGCGGGCCGCGCAGCTCCTGGCGGACGTCGTAGAGATAGGCGCGGATGCGGTCCTTCACCTGGAACATCTCGCGCGGGATGACGTCGTCGCGGCGCACGATGGCCTCGGCGCGGCCGAGATCGACCAGGATGTTGCCGTGCTCGATGCGCTTGACCTCGCCGACGAGGATCTCGCCGAGCCGGTCCTTGTACTCCTCGTACTGGCGCTCGCGCTCGGCCTCGCGGACCTTCTGCACGATCACCTGCTTGGCGCTCTGCGCCGAGATCCGCCCGAGGTCGATCGGCGGCAGCGGCTCCAGGATGTGATCGCCGACGTCGGCCTCGGGGTTCTGCCGGCGGGCGACGTCGATTGTGACCTCGCGGTCGGGGTCGCTCACCTCGTCGACCACCTCGAGCTGACGGTACACTCGGATCTCGCCGCTCTTGGGGTCGATCTCGGCGGTGATCTCGTGCTCCAGGCCGTATTTGCGGCGCGCCGCCGTCTGGATGGCCTGCGCCATGGCTTCGAGCACCTCGTCGGCGCTGATGCCTTTTTCCTGCGCGACCGCGTCCGCGACCCGCAACAGTTCCAGCCGTCCGAGGCTCGGCGTGTTCATCGCTTCGTCCTTCGTTCCTCGAGCGTGTCGTCCGCCGCCGCCCGCGGTCGGGCTCAGGGCGAACGCCCCTCTTGCGCCCAGCGCGCCGCCGCCCGCATCAGCGCGTCGTCGAGCACCAGTTTGGCCTTCTTCACCGCCCGCCAGGGCAGCCGCACCGTTCCCTCCGCCGTGGTCAGCACCACCGCCGCCTCCTCCGCCTCCTCGAAACCGTCGAGGCGGCCGGTGAAGCGGCGCCGCCCGTCGAGCGGTTCGCGCAATTCCACCCGCGCGTCGAAGCCGGCGAAGCGGCGGAAATCGCCGGGGCGGGTGAGCGGGCGGTCGAGGCCCGGCGAGCTCACCTCCAGCTCGAACGCGCCGGCGATCGGGTCGGCCTCGTCGAGGATCGCCGAGATCGTCTCGCTCGCTTCGGCGCAGTGGTCGACGGTCATCGTCGCACGATCCTCGCGTTCGACCATGACCTGCAGCGTCTTACTCCCGAGGCGCACCCGCACCAACTCGTATCCCAGCGCCGCCAGGGCGGGTGCGAGCAGGTCGGCGATCCGGCCTTCGCGAGCGGCCTCGCAAGAGGGACTGGTCTCGGGCACCGCGTCGTCGGAAACAAAAAAGCGGGCGCGCGCGCCCACTGTGAACCTTGCCAGATCTGCAATATGCGAAAGCGTTCCCGCACTGACAAGTGCTCAGCGGCCGACGCCGGCGTTTTCCGCCTCACGTTCCTCCCGACGGCGGACGAAGCGCAGGAACACGCAGGTCCGCCCGGCGGCCCGGGCCTTGGCCTCGTAGCGGGTGGCGGGCCAGTCCGGCGGCCGCTCGCGCCAGTCCGCCGCCCGCCGCGCCCGCCACGACAGGCGGGGCTCGGCGCGCAGTGCCGCCAGCATCCAGGTGACGTAGTCCGGGTCGTCGCTCGCCAACCGCAGCTCGCCCCCCGGCACGAGCGTGCGCGCCATCTCGGCGACGCTTCGACGGTTGACGAGGCGCCGCTTGTGGTGGCGCCGCTTCGGCCAGGGGTCGGGAAACAGCACGTGGACCCGCTCCAGCGCGCCATCCGGCAGCGCCGCCAACAACAGGCGGGCGTCGTCGACGCAGATGCGCACGTTGTCCAACTCCCGCGCCGCGACCCGCCCCAACAGCGCGGCGACGCCGTTGAGATAGGGCTCGACGCCGAGATGGGTCGCGCTCGGATGATGCTCGGCCTGCCAGGCGAGGTGTTCGCCGGCTCCGAAGCCGATCTCCAGCCACAGCGCGCCGGTGCCCGGGGCGTGCAAGCTCGCCGGCACCAGCCGGCCGCCGCCCGGGGGCAACGGCACGGCGAGCGCCGGAAGCTGGGTCTCCAGCCGACGGCGCTGTCCGGGCTTCAGCTTCGGACCGCGCTGCCGACCGTAGATCAAACGGCGGGGTTCGCCGTCGCTCACGCCTCGCGTCGAAGCAGGTCCACGAGGTCGATGCGCTCCCAGGCGAAGCCGCCGTCGGCCTCGGGCTCACGCCCGAAATGACCGTAGGTGGCGGTGCGCTCGTAGATCGGCCGGTCGAGGCCGAGCTGCGTGCGGATTCCGCGCGGCGACAGGTCCAGCGACTTCTGCAGGATCTCGCCGAGCCGCTTCTCGGGGACTTTGCCGGTACCGTGGGTCTCGACGTAGACCGCGAGCGGCTGGGCGACGCCGATGGCGTAGGCCAGCTGGATGGTGCAGCGCTTGGCGAGCCCCGCGGCGACCACGTTCTTGGCGAGGTAGCGCGCGGCGTAGGCCGCCGAGCGGTCCACCTTGGTGGGATCCTTGCCCGAGAACGCGCCGCCGCCGTGGGGTGCCGCACCGCCGTAGGTGTCGACGATGATCTTGCGGCCGGTGAGGCCGGCGTCACCGTCGGGCCCGCCGACGACGAACTTGCCGGTCGGGTTGACGAAGATGCGGTCCGCCGGCGGGATCCACCCCTCCGGCATCACCTGCTCGACGTACTTCATCGCCACCGCCCGGACGTCGTCGGCGTGGGCGCCGTCGACGTGCTGGGTGGACACGACGATGCTGTCGCAGCCCACCGGCTTGCCGTCGCGGTAGAGCAGAGTGACCTGGCTCTTGCTGTCCGGCCCGAGCAGCGGCTCGTCGCCGCGATGGCGGGCCTCCGCCATGAAGCGCAGGATCTTGTGGGCGTAGAGGATCGGGGCCGGCATCAACTCCGGCGTCTCGTCACAGGCGAAGCCGAACATGATGCCCTGGTCACCGGCGCCGTCCTTGTCGACGCCCATCGCAATGTCGGCCGACTGCGCGTGCAGCAGCACGTCCACCTGCGCCTTGGCGTGGTGGAAACCCTCTTGCTCGTAGCCGATGTCGCGCACCACGTTGCGCGCGATGTCCTCCACCTGCGTCAGTATTTCCGCAGGACCCTTGGTTTCACCGGCAATCACGATGCGGTTGGTGGTCGTCAACGTTTCGCACGCTACCCGCGCTTCGGGAAACGCCCGAACGTAAGCGTCGACGACGGCGTCGGAAATCCGGTCGCAAACCTTGTCCGGATGCCCTTCGGACACCGATTCACTGGTGAACAGGAATTCCGCCACGCACTTTCCTTTCCTGGTGGTGAGGCCTGGGCCGGTTACGGGGGCGTTCTTGTGAGGAAGTCTCCCCCCAGGGTCAAGCGCCGGACCCGACGGATCGCCGGTGGCCGCCAACGCTCGGGTGATATCCAACATGGATTGACGCAACTCAAGGTTGTCGATGCGCAGCTAAGCACCGATCAGTCGGCGCGGCGGGGTGCGCATCTCGTCGGCGTCGTCGGGCCGCGGGTCGTGCGCCACGATCGCGTTCACCGCGAGCCTTTCGCGCTCCGCGGCGAGGTCGTCGAAGAAGTCGCCGACCTCGGTCTCCAGCGCTCGGGCGGCCTCGTACAGCCGGGAAGACCCGAGGCGGTCGGCACCGCTTTCGTGCTTCTGAACCCGTTGGAACGTGAGGCCCAGCAGCTCGCCCAGCCGTTCCTGGCTCAACCCGAGCGTGAGGCGGCGCAGGGTCGATCGCCGCTCACCCTACCTTCCGATATGACGCGGCACCACGCTCATCGCAAGTTCCCGCCCGGTTGCGGCTCCAAAAGATGACAAAAACACGACAAATCGTTAATGTTCCGGCCTCGCCATCCGCTCGCGGACCAGGGCGGCCCCGCTCACGAGTGCGACGATCGCCCACCACGGCGCCCAGCGCCAGCGCGCGAACATGGTCGGAGCCGCCGCCGCCGGCAGCTGGACGTCGCGGACCCCACGGGTGTCGAGAGGCATGCGCTCGAGGACGCGCCCGGTGGGATCGATGACCGCGCTGACCCCGGAATTGGCGACCCGGACCAGGGGCAGGCCCTCCTCCACCGCCCGCAGCCGCGCCATCGCGAGATGCTGGTAGGGGCCGAGGCTGCGGCCGAACCACGTGTCGATGGTGACGTTCAAGAGCCAGTCGGGGCGCGGTTCCCCCACGGTTCGGCCGGAGAAGATCGCTTCGTAGCAGATCAGTGGCGTGACCGGCGGCAGGCCGGCGAGATCGATCGTCACCCGTCCGGCGCCGGGGCGATAGTCCACCGAGCCGGCGGTGACCTTCTCCAGGCCGAGCGCGGACAACCACGGCCGCAACGGCACGAACTCGCCGAAGGGCACCAGATCGGCCTTGTCGTAGATGGCGCCCAGCGCGCCCTCGCGGTCGACCGCGAAGACGCTGTTGTGGACGCCGACGACCTCGCCCGCGGCGTCGCGCACGAAGCGGTCACCGCCGGTGAGCAGCCAGCGCGCCCCCGGCACCTCGGCGAGCGCCTCGGCGATCGCCCGCCGCGCCACCGGGTCGGTCTCCAGCAGGTAGGGGCTGGCGCCCTCCGACCAGATCACGGCGTCGAGCGGGGCCTCGGCCGGGGCGCGGGTCAACCGCAGCTGCCGCTCGAACCAGCGCCGCATGGGCTCGGGGCGAAAGCCGTGGTCGAGCGCGAACGCGCCCTGCACCAGGCGCAGCCGGGTGTCGGTGGCCGCCGGCGGTTCGAGCAGCCGCAGATGACCCCAGACCACCAGCCCGCTCACCGGCACCACGATGCCGGCGAGCCAGAGCGCCCGTTCGCGCAAGGGACAGCGCCAGGCCAGCGGCAGCGTGCCCAGCATCAGCGCGATCCAGCCCAGCAGCCAGACCGAGCCCAACGACGCGGTCTGGGCGAGGGCGGGCCAATCGGTGAAGGCGTAGCCGAGGAGGTTCCAGGGGAACTGGCCGATCACCCCGCGGAGCCATTCGCCCGCGAGCCACAGGAGGGAGAAGACCAGCGCGGCCGCCAGCGGTGCCCGCCAGCGGCGCAGCGCCAAGAGGCTCACCACGCTCCCCTGGATCAGCGCGATGCCGAGACAGAGCAGCAACAGCGCCGGCACCGCGAGCGCGCCGAAACGCTCGAGATCGACGGTGAAGGCGATCGCCACCCAGTACAGCCCGGCGAGGGCATGGGCGAAGACGAACAGCACCGCCCGGCGCCACGCCGCCCCCCAGCCGGGCGCGGCGAGCACGAGCGCCAACAGCCAGCCGAAGGCCAGGAGCGCGGGGAAGAAATCGATCGGCGGCAACGCCAGCGTCGCGATCGCCCCGGCGAGCGGCGCCTGGAGCAGGGGCGCGCGCGCGCGGCGGGTCGCGCCCCACGCCCGGCGGGCGGGGCCGATCATGTCCGCCGCCGGCTCGGGCGGGCGCGCCCGCGGCGCCGGCTGGCGCGGCTCATGCCTCGGCCGGTTCGGCGGCGGGCTCGGCTTGGCGGTGGATCCGCAGGCGCTTGACGCGGCGCGGGTCGGCGTCGAGCACCTCGAATTCGAGCCCCGCCGGATGCGGGATGACCTCGCCGCGGGCGGGCACCCGATCCAGCAGCATGAAGATCAGCCCGCCGAGCGTGTCGGCGTCGTCGCGGCGGTCCTCGTCGAGCAGCCGGACGCCGAGCTTGGTCTCGAGCCGTTCGAGCTCGACCCGCGCGTCGGCCTCCAGTTCGCCGTTGGCGCTCTCCAGCAGCCGGGGGCGGACGATGCGGTCGTGTTCGTCCTGGATCTCGCCGACGATCTCCTCGATCAGGTCCTCGACGGTGACCAGCCCGTCGGTGCCGCCGTACTCGTCGACCACGACGGCCATGTGCGCGCGGGCGTCGCGCATCTGCAGCAGCAGATCGATGACCCGCATCGAGGGCGGGACGTGGAGCACCTTGCGGACGACGTCGGCGAGGCCAAAGCGCTCGCCGTCGCCCCAGAACGGCAAAAGGTCCTTGATGTGGACGAGGCCGATGATGTCGTCGAGGGTGCCGCGGTAGACCGGCAGCCGGGTGTGGCCGGCATCGCGCATCGCGGCGAGGACCTCGCCGAGCTCCGCCTCCGCCTCGATCGCCTTGAGGTCCGAGCGGGGCACCATGACGTCGGCGACTTCGAGGTCCCCGAAGCTCAAGGCGTTCAACAACAGCCGGCGCTCGTGCTCGGTCAGGCTCTTGAGGCCGTCGGCCTCGTCCTCCAGCAGCTCCTCGATGGTATCGCGCAGCGAGCCGTTGTCGTGATCGCTGCCGAACGCCAGCTCGCGCAAACGGCGGAACAGGCTGACGATCGGCCCGTCGCGGTGGGCCGGCTCGTCGGTCATCGCGGGTCCTCCTCCATGAGCGCGCGGCCGGCATAGGGATCCGGCACGCCGAGTTCGTCGAGAATCGCGATCTCCAACGCTTCCATATCCGCCGCCTCCGCGGGCGTGCCGTGATCGAAACGGCACAGGTGCAACATGCCGTGGACGAGCAGGTGGCGAACATGGGCGGCGAGGGGGCGCTCCAGCGCCGCCGCGTCGCGCTCGCAGGTGTCGTAGGCCAGCACGACGTCGCCCAGCAGCCGCGGCGCGTTCGGCGCCTCCGGGCCGTCGTCGGCGGTGGGAAAGGAGAGCACGTCGGTGGCCGCGGCGCGGCCGCGCCAAGCGGCGTTGAGCGCGGCGATGGTGGCGTCGTCGGTGAAGCGGAAGCTCACCTCGATGCCGCCCGGGGTGCGGCCCAGCCGGTGCAGCACCGCCGCGGCGCAGACGGCGCACGCCGCCTCCAGGTCGAGCCCGGCGGCCTCCCAGGCCGGCTCGACGGTGACGTCACAACTTGGAGGTTCGTCGGTCATCGTGGGTCCCGGCCGGTCTCAGCCCGTCTCATCCTCGAAGGCCTCGAGGATCAGCGACACCAGGGGATGGCGGACGATGTCGTTGCGATCGAAGCGGGTGACCGCGATTTCCGGCACCGCTTGCAGGCGTTCGACCGCGCGCACCAGTCCCGAATCGACGCCCGCCGGCAGATCGGTCTGGCGCGGGTCGCCGGTCACCACCATGCGCGAACCCTCGCCCAGGCGGGTGAGGAACATCTTCATCTGGGCGGTGGTGGTGTTCTGCGCCTCGTCGAGAATGACGAAGGCGTGGCTGAGTGTGCGCCCCCGCATGAAGGCGAGCGGCGCGATCTCGATCTGGCCCGAACCCAGCTTGGAGTTCAGCTTGCCCTCGTGGAGCATGTCCTGCAGCGCGTCGTAGAGCGGGCGGAGATAGGGGTCGACCTTCTCCTTCATGTCGCCGGGCAGAAAGCCGAGGCGCTCGCCGGCCTCGACCGCCGGCCGCGACAGCACCAGCCGCTCGACCTGCTGGCGCTTGAGCATGGACACGGCCTGGGCGACGGCGAGATAGGTCTTGCCGGTTCCGGCCGGGCCGAGCCCGAAGACGAGTTCGTGGCCCGCCATCGCGTCGAGATAGTTGGCCTGGTTCTTCGAGCGTGGGCGGATCGCGCGTTTGTCGGTCTTGAGCGCCGACTCGTCGCGGCGGCCGGGCTCGGCCGGCGCCGGCAGGTTGGCGAGGCGCACCGCCGCCTTGACGTCGCCCGGGGCGATGTCCTCGCCGCGCTCGGCGCGGGCGTAGAGGTCGTCGACCACGGTGAGGGCGAGCTTGCCGTCGTCGCCTTCGGCGCGGACCTCGTTGCCGCGGGTCACGAAATGAACGTCGAGCAACTGCTCGATCTGGGCGAGGTTCTCGTGATGCTGGCCGAACACGACGGCCGCGAGCCGGTTGTCCGGAAGGACGAGCTTCAGGCCACCGCTCCCAGCTTGGCGTCGTCGGCGAGCTTGCCCGCCAGGCTGTGCTCGAGCGCCGCGGTGATCACGACCGGCAGGCAGCGCCCGGCGAGTTCGGGGCCACCGTCGACGTGGACCGCCTGCAGGTAGGGGCTGCGCCCCACCATCTGGCCGGGCTTGCGCCCCGGCCGTTCGAACAGGACGTCGACGGTGTGACCGGTCAGGTGGCGGTTGAACGCCCGCTGCTGGTCGTCGAGCCGTGCTTGAAGTCGCTCCAGGCGATCCGCTTTCACGGCCTCCGCCACGTGCTGCCGCATGATCGTCGCGGGTGTCCCCGGACGTGGACTGTACTTGAAGGAGAAGGCTTGTGCAAAGACGACGTCGTCGACCAGCGCCAGCGTGGCGGCGAAGTCGTCCTCGCGCTCGCCCGGAAAGCCCACGATGAAGTCCGAGGACAGGGCGAGGTCGGGGCGGGCCGCGCGCAGCCGGTCCACCAGCCGGCGGTAGTCGTCGGCGCCGCCACGGCGGTTCATCGCGGCCAGAACCCGATCGGACCCGGCCTGCACCGGCAGGTGCAGGAACGGCATCAAGGCCGGCACCTCGCCGTGGGCGCGGATCAGCGCGTCGTCCATGTCCGCGGGGTGGGAGGTGGTGTAGCGGATGCGCTCCAGGCCGGGGATCTCGGCGAGCTCGCGGATCAGCCGCGCCAACCCCCACTCGCGACCGTCCGGGGCTTCGCCGTGATAGGCGTTGACGTTCTGGCCCAACAGCGTGAGCTCGCGCACACCGCGATCCACCAGCCCGCACGCCTCGGCGAGCACGTCGGCGACCGGGCGGCTCTCCTCCGCGCCGCGGGTGTAGGGCACGACGCAGAAGCTACAGAACTTGTCGCAGCCCTCCTGCACGGTCAAAAACGCCGTCGCGCCCGGCGGCGTCGCCGCCTCGGGCAGGTGGTCGAATTTGCTCTCTACCGGGAAGTCGGTGTCGACCACCGGACGGCGTCGACCCGCCCGGCGCGCCAGGAGCTCAGGCAGCCGGTGATAGCTCTGCGGGCCCACCACCACGTCGACGTGCGGGGCTCGCTTGGCCATGGCGTCACCCTCGGCCTGGGCCACGCAACCCGCCACCGCGACCTGCAACGGCGCCCCACCTGCCCGCTGGCGACGTTCTCCCACCCGCCGCAGACGTCCGAGCTCGGAATAGACCTTCTCGGCCGCCTTCTCGCGGATGTGGCAGGTGTTCAGCACCACCAGATCGGCGGCTTCGGGGTGGTCGGCCAGAACGTAGCCGTGGGGCGCCAGAACGTCCGCGATCCGTTGCGAATCGTAGACGTTCATTTGGCAGCCGTAGGTCTTGATGTGCAGCGTCTTGCTCAAGCCCGCGCCCGTCTCGCCGCGTGTCGTTCACGATGGCGGATATGGGTGGTGCGAGCGGCCGCCGTCAAGCCGAGCCCGCCGCGTTCAGCGCGCCCGCGGCTTGGTCCCGAGCCCGATCTTTTTGGCGAGGTTGCTGCGCTGCTTGGCGTAGTTCGGCGCCACCATCGGATAGTCGTCCGGGAGGTTCCAGCGCTTGCGGTACTCGTCGGGCGTCATGTTGTAGCGGGTCTTGAGGTGGCGCTTCAGCATCTTGAGCTTTTTGCCATCCTCGAGGCACACGATGTAGTCGTCGGTGACCGAGCGCTTGATCGGTACCGCCGGTGTCGGCTTCTCCTGCTGCTCCTCCTCCGCCGGCTGCCCGATCCCGGCCAAGCTGGCATAGGTGTGCTTGATCAGATCGGGCACATCGCTCACCGGAACCGTGTTGTTGGAAACGTGAGAGGACACGATCTCGGTGGTCAGCGCCAGCAGCTCGTTTTGGCTCATTTTCTCCGTCATCGTCACCCGATCCCTAAAAAACGCCGTTTGGCGAACGCGATGCTTCATATATATTTGAGCGAACGGGGCGTGCAAGCCCTTTCTTCGAAACCTTCGGCGAGCGGGCAATCATCGAGGGAAATGGCGGAAGACACGTTGGACATCTCGGGCGACATGTGCCCGATGACCCTGGTCAAAACGAAGCTACGGCTCGAAGAACTGGCCGTCGGCGACCTGCTCACGATTCGTCTGCGCGGCGGCGAGGCCGGTACGAATGTGCCGCGCAGTCTGCGCGAGCACGGCCATGCCGTTCTCGCCGAGCGCGAGGCGGGTGAGGGCTGTTGGGAAGTGGTCGTCCGCAAGACCCGGGATTGAGCACCGGCAACGACTGGTCTCGGTGCGATTGTGCGTTGCGAAAGCGGTGGCGTCCCGCTGCTTCGCGCAAGGCACCGACGGCGGCTGCAAAAAACTGCCGCAGCAACGCCAACCGCGGTCCTGACGCGGCGCGAGGGCCGGCGCCAATCCAGCGACCTGTTCGGGCGAATCGCGTCCGAACGCGCCGAAGCTGCACGACTCTCAGGGGCCGGGGCACCGACGTAGGCGGAGCTGATCGCTCCGCCTACGTCGGTGCACTAGTGCGCGTCCCCCTTAGGCGAACCCACCCGCACACCCCGCCCGGCCGCCCACGAGCACGATAACCTGGGTGGCCGGGCGGCGTGTGCGGGTGGCTCGGTCAACTTGAGCGGAACGTGCCTTAGAGCTCGGCCCGCATCGTCAAGGCGGCGACCCGGTCGCCGGCGTTGCGGCGATAGTAGCCTTCGCGGCGGCCGATCTCGCGGAAGCCCTCGCGATCGTAAAGCGCCTGCGCGCCGGGGTTGTCGATCGCGACCTCCAGAAACATGCAGCGCGCGCCGCCGGCGCGGCAGCGGCGCATCGACTGGCGGACGAGGTGGGTGGCGAGCCCCACCCGCCGCATGTCGGGGGCCACCCCGATCGACAGCAGCTCGCTTTCGTCGCGGGTCAGTCGGCAGAGGCTGAAGCCGACGGGGCGCCGCGTGTCGAAGCCGAGCCGGCGGAGGCCGCGGCTGCGTGCGATAAGCCCGAGCCCGCCGGGCAGCGCGAGCAGGTGGGCGAGATCGCTCTTGCTCCAGGGCTCTTCGAAGCAGGCGCGGTGCAGGCGGGCGAGGCGGCCGAGGTCGAATGCCCCGACGTTCTGGATGTCGAAGGCCGCGAGCTCGAGTTCCGCCGCCATGGTCAGGCCGCCCGTGGTACGGCGTCGGCGGCGCGGACATAGAGCGGCCGCACGGCCGGTCCCGCCATCGGCCCCGTGCCGGCGGCGATCGCCGTGCGCGCGGCGGCGAGCGCGCCGCTCGCCGTGACCGCCCGCTCGCGCGCCTCGCCGCGGCCGGCGGCGGCGATCAGGGCCGGCGCGCCGCTGCCGACCGCGGTGAAGCGCGCCGGTAGCCCGTCGGTGGCGGCGGCTGGGGTGGTCGCCACCGGCGTGCTCCCGCCCTCGCCGGCGTCGGGCCGAGCGACGTAAAGGCCGCCGCGCCGGGCGTCGATCACCGGTACCACCGGCGGCTCGGCGTCGCTGGCCGCCGCGACCAGCGCGTCGAGCGTGGTGACGGCGTGTACGGGCCGGTCGAGCGCGAGCGCCAGGGCGCGGGCCGCGGCCACGGCGACGCGCACGCCGGTGAAGCTGCCCGGACCGACCGCGACGACGAGCCGATCGATGGTCGACCACGTCCAGCCACCCTCGGCGCGCGCCGCGTCGACCAGCGCGATCAGGCGTTCCGCATGGCCGCGGGCCCCGGCCTCGGCACGCTCGACCAGGATTACGCCGTCGTCGTCGAGGGCCACGGAGCGCAGATCGCCGGAGCTGTCGAGGGCCAGCAGACGCACCGGAATGGTTCAGCCGATGGCGCGGACCTCGGACACTTCGGGCACGTAATAGCGCAGCAGGTTCTCGATGCCGTTCTTGAGCGTGACCACCGAGCTCGGACAGCCCGAGCAGGCGCCGCGCATGTGTAGATAGACGACACCGCGCTCGAAGCCGTGGAAGACGATGTCGCCGCCGTCCTGCGCGACCGCCGGCCGCACCCGGGTGTCGATCAGGTCGCGGATCTGGCGCACCAACTCGTCGTCCTCGGCGTGGTGCGTCGCCTCTTCGGGCAGAGCCGCCTCGACAACCACCGGCTCGCCGCTCATGAAGTGCTCCATGATCGCGCCGAGCACCGCCGGTTTCAGGCTCTGCCAGTCGAGCGAATCGACCTTGCTCACGGTGATGAAGTCGCGGCCGAGATAGACCCCGGCGACGCCGTCGACGGCGAACAGTCGCCGCGCCAGCGGCGACGCCTCTTCCGCCTTGTCCGCCGCCGGGAAGTCGGCGACGCCGTCTTCCATGACGGCGCGGCCCGGCAGGAACTTCATGCTGGCGGGGTTGGGCGTAGGCTCCGTCTGGATGAACATGGGCTTTCCTCGCATAACGCTGGCGCCAACATGGCGCGCCGTCTGAGCGCGTTCAAGTATCGCTGATGGTGAGGGTGGCGGCGAGCGCCCGCAGCGCGGCAGCCGCGTCGAGGGCGTAGGCCGCCTGCGTCGCCACGTGGCTCGGCCGCCATTGACCGTCGGCCGGCCCGTTGGTGACGTACCAGGGGCCGAGCGCGGCGGCGCGCTCCAGCCGCGCGACGGCGTCGCGCAGCGCGGTGTCGTCGCCCTCGAAGAGGTCGGGGTGATCGGCGGCGAGCGCGCCCAGCAGAAGGAGTCGGGCATAGAGCACCGCGCGGGTGGTCTGGAACCGATCGTCGGCGGTGGTGTCGAGCCAACCGCCCCCGCGGGCCTCGACGTGGTCGAGCCCGGCGGTGGCGGCCGCGTCGACGGTGTCGGCGAAACCCGCGACCAGCGCGGCGACGGCCGCGGGAGCGCCCGCGAGCGCGTAGGTGCCGGCGGCGAGTTGGGCGTTGAAGCGGTCGAGCGCGTCGGCGGCGTCGCGGTAGGAGGACTCGCTGGCCTCCTGGGGTGCCCAGCTGCGGGGGACGTCGAAGGTCCAGCGATCGGGGGGCACGGCCAGGGCGGTGCGCGCGGCGGCGAGCTCGGCCGGGGCGGGGCCGTCGACCGGGAGCGCCTCCACGACCGCCCGCGCCGACCCGATCAGCCCCGCTTGATACGCCGCCATGTCGTCGAGCAGGCCGGAGGGAAAGATGATCGGGTCGTTGGCGACCCAGCCGTGGCGGTCGACCTCGCGGCGGATCAGGGCCGCGGTCGTGGCCACCAACGTCGAGCCGCCCGCCGGCACCGCGACGTCCTCGGCGAAGGCGGGGTCGGCGTCGATCCGGTGCACGAACGCGCCGCCGACGGCGTAGTAGAGCGCCACCAGCACCGCCCCGACCACGACCAACCACGCCGTGCGCTTGAGCCCGCGACCGATGGCGGCGACGGCGGATGACATGATGCGGTCCTCCTCGACGGCGCGGCGGAGCTTCGCTCAGCCGCGCGTGGGCCGCAAGAAGCCGCAGGCCGCGCGCACCTCCTCGAGCACGGGCAACGCGATCGCCGCGGCCCGCTCGGCCCCGTCGGCGAGGATGGCGTCGATCTGGGCGGGATCGGCCATCAGCCGGCGCATCTCGGCATTGAGCGGCGCCAGCTTGGCGACGGCGAGGTCGGCCAGTTCGCGCTTGAACGCCGAGAACTGCGTGCCCGCGTGGTCGGCGGCGACCTCGGCCAGCGGCCGCTCGGCGAGGGCGGCGTAGATCCGCAACAGGTTGGTCGCCTCGGGCCGGCTCGCCTCGTCGATCGCCAGCCCCTCGAACGAATCCGACTTGGCCTTTTGGAACTTGAGGGAGATGGCCTCGGCGTCGTCGGTGAGGTTGATCCGCGACATGTCCGAAGCTTCCGACTTGCTCATCTTCTTGGTGCCGTCGCGCAGCGACATGATGCGGGCGGTGGCGTCGAGGATCAGCGGCGCGGGCAGCGGAAAGAAGTCCTCGGCGAAGGCACGGTTGAAGGCGCTCGCGATGTCGCGCGAGAGCTCGAGGTGCTGCTTTTGGTCCTCCCCCACCGGCACGTACTCGGCCTTGTAGGCCAGGATGTCGGCGGCCTGCAGCACCGGGTAGGCGTAGAGGCCCAGGGCCGCGTTCTCGCGGTTCTTGCCGGCCTTCTCCTTGAACTGCGTCATCCGGTTGAGCCAGCCGAGCGGCGTGACGCAGTTCAAGATCCAGGCGAGCTCGGCGTGGGCGAAGACGTTGGACTGCACGAACAGCACCGAGCGCCGCGGGTCGATGCCGCAGGCGAGCAGGGCCGCGGCGACCTCGCGGGTGTTGGCGTGCATGGCCCGGGGGTCGTGCACCGTCGTCAGGGCGTGCAGGTCCACGATGCAGTAGATGCAGTCGTACGCCGCCTGCAGCTCGGCCCAGTTGCGGATGGCGCCGAGATAGTTGCCGAGATGCAGGCCGTGCGTCGGCTGCACGCCGGAGAAGATGCGACCCTTCATTCCGCGCCGTTCCGTGATCCCAGAGAGCGAGCGGGCTTAAGCACACAGAACGTCCGAAGCGTCAAGCGCGCCTCAGCCGGGGGCGCGGCGGGCGACCAGACGGCGCAACTCCCCCGGCACCGCGCCGAACGCGAGCGCGGCGACGGCGAAGGCCGCCCCGCCGGCGCCGACGAGCGCGCCGAGCCGGACCAGCGCCGGCCAGTCCATCGCCAGCCGATCGACCCCGACCAGCACCGCCGCCATCACCAGCGTCGCCGCCAGGGCGCGGGCGAGGTGGGCGGCGAGTGCCCGGTCGGGCCGGAACCATCCGGCGCGGGCGAGCAGGACGGCGAGCAGCACCACGTTGAGCCAGTTGGCCAGGGCGGTGGCGAGCGCGATGCCGACATGGGCGAGGGCGTCGATGAACACCAGGATCAAGGCGATGTTGGCCACCAGCGCCACCGCCGCCACCAACACCGGCGTGCGGGTGTCCTCGCGGGCGAAGAACGCGGGCGCCATGACCTTGACCAGCACGTAGGCGGGCAGGCCCACCGCGAAGGCCTGCACGGTCGCCGCCGTCGCGCGGCTGGCCGCTGCGTCGAAGGCGCCGCGCTCGAACAGGCCCACCACGATCGGCTGCGCGATCAGCACCAGCGCCGCCGTCGCCGGCAGGGTCAGCAGGAGCGCCAGTCGGATCGCGCGGTTGAGCGTGCCGCGGGCCTGGAGCGCGTCGCCGGCCGCGACCTCGCGCGAGAGCACCGGCAGCAGCGCCGTGCCGACGGCGATGCCGACGACCCCCAGCGGCAGCTGGTTCAGGCGGTCGGCGTAGAACAGATACGACTGCGCCCCCGGCGGCAGGTGCGAGGCGAACCAGAGGTCCACCAGCATGTTCACCTGCGCGACGCCGGCGCCGAGGGCACCGGGCAGGACCAGGAGCGCGAGCCGGCGGATCCTCGGGTTCCAGCGCGGGCGGGTGAGCGTGGGGAGCATCTCGGCGCGCGCCGCGGCGCGGGTGAGGAAGGCGAGCTGGGCGACGCCGGCGATCGCCACCCCCCAGGCGAGGGCGTGGGCCGGCCCCACCGGCAGCCAGGGCGAGGCCAGGAGCGCCGCGATCAGCACCAGGTTCAAGAGGACGGGCGCGAAGGCGGCGGCGCCGAAGCGACCCACCGCGTTGAGCATGCCGCCCAAAAGCGCCGCCAGCGAGATCAACAGGATGTAGGGAAAGGTGATGTGGCTGAGCTCGACCGCGAGCGGAAGGCGCGGATCGTCCGGGCCGTAGCCGCCGGCGAGCACCCCTACCAGTTCCGGCATGAACAGTTCGGCGGCGATCACCACCAGCACCAGCACCAGCGCCAGCCCGGCGAGCGCCTCGCCGGCGAAGCGCCGCGCGTCCGCCGGGCCGTTGGTTTCCAAGGCGCGCGAGACCATCGGCACGAAGGCGGCGTTGAAGGCGCCCTCGGCAAAGAGGCGGCGCAGGAAGTTGGCGAGCTTGAAGGCGACGAAGAACGCGTCGGAGACGACGCCGGCGCCGAGGACGTTGGCCATCGCGACGTCGCGGACGAAGCCCAGCACCCGCGACAGCATCGTGTTGGAGCCGACGACCGCCGCGGCGCGGACGAGGTTCAACGCGCCTCGGTCCCGTCGAGCGGGGTCTCCAGCGCTTCGAGCAGCCGCCGCCGCAGGCGTTCCACCTTGGCGGGCGAGGTGATCTTCATGCCGAAGACGTCCTTGAGATAGACGACGTCGACGGCGCGCTCGCCGAAGGTGGTGATGTGGGCGCTCGAGATGACGAGACCCAGCTCCTTCAAGACCCGGGTGACGTCGAAGAGCAGGCCGGTGCGGTCGCGGCCGTTGAGCTCGACGACGGTGTGGGTGCGGCTGGCGCCGTTGTCGACGAGCACCCGCGGCGTCACCCGGAAGACGCCGGTGCGGGCGCGGATCCGGCGGCGTCCGGCGAGCGCCTTGTCGAGGTGGATGCGGCCGGCGATCGCCTCCGCGACGGTATGGCGGATCTTCGCCAGCCGGCGCTCGTCCTCGACGGCGTCGCCTTCGACCGCGTCCTGGATGCCGAAGCAGTCGAGCGCCATGCTGTCGGTGGTGGTGAAGATGTGGGCGTCGACGATGCTGGCGTTGGAGAGCGCGAGCGCGCCCGCCACCTCCATGAAGAGCCCCGGATGGTCGGGCGCATAGAGCGTGAGCTCGGTGCGGTCGTGGGCCTCGTCGACGGCGAGGTTGATGCCCGAGAGCTCGCCCGAGCGCTCGACCGCGGCGACGAGCCGGGCGTGGCGGGCGTGGTCGGCGGCGGGAAAGCCGATCCAGTAGCGCGGGTCGTGGCGGCCGATGTAGCGCTCGATGGCGTCGTGGTCCCAGCCGGGGGGCGGGTCGCGCCGCAGTTCCTCGCGCAGCGCCCGCTGGGCGTCGGCGACGGCGCGGCGGCGGGTCTGGGCGATGTCGCCCGCGAGCATCGCGGTCTCCGCGGCGCGGTAGAGCGCGCGCAGCAGCTGCGCCTTCCAGCCGTTCCAGGCCGTCGGGCTGACGGCGCGGATGTCGGCGACCGTCAACAGAAAGAGGAGGCGCAGGCGCTCGGGCGACTGCACCACGCCCACGAAGTCCTGGATGGTCTTGGGATCCTCCAGATCACGGGAGAACGCCGTCTGCGTCATCAACAGATGGTGGCGGACCAGCCAGCACACGGTCTCGATCCGCTCGGAGGGCTGGTTCCAGCGTTCCATCACCCGCTGGGCGATCTGTTCGCCGACGGCGGCGTGGTTGCCGCGCCGGCCCTTGCCGATGTCGTGGAAGAAGGCGCCGAGATAGAGCGCCGGGCGCGAGACGATGTGCCGGATCACGTCGGAGCAGAGAGGGAGCTCGCGGGTGCGCTCGCCGGCGGTGACGGCGTCGAGCTCGGCGATCACCCGGATGGTGTGATCGTCGACGGTGTAGACGTGGTAGAGGTTGTGCTGCATCAGCGCGACGATGCGGCCGTACTCCGGCACCAGCCGGCCGAGGGCGCCGATGTCGTTGAGTTTGGCCAGCGCCTTCGCCGGAGCCTTGGCCTCGGTGATCAACCGGACCAGGCGCTGCGGGGCCTCGGGATCCTCGCGCTTGGCGGGCTCGATGCCGCGGACGTCGCGCTTGGCGGCCCTGAGCGCCTGCGGTCGGATCTCCAGTCCCTGGGCATCGGCGAGCTCGAGCATCTTCAGGATGTCGAGCGGGCGCTCGGCGAAGCGCTCGGGGTCGTCGAGGCCGATGCGCCGCTCGTGGACGACGAAGCCGTCCACCTTCTGGCGGCCGAGCCCGAGCTGCGAGAGGCGAAACAGCGGGCGGCGGCGGTTCTCGTCGGCGAGGGTGTCGCCGATCGCGGCGGTGAGCGTGCTGACGTCCTTCGCCACCAGGTGGAAGCGCTTCATGAAGCGCTCGACGCTCTCCAGCTTGTGGCGGGCCTTGTAGCCCATCCGGGCCGCCACCTCGGTCTGCAGATCGAAGGTGAGGCGCTCCTCGGCGCGGCCGGTGAGGTAGTGCAAATGGCAGCGCACCGCCCACAGGAACTGCTGCGAGCGCTGGAAGGTGCGGATCTCGCTTCGATCCAGCATGCCGTGGGTGTGCAGGTCGTCGAGCGTGCGGACGTCGTGGAAGAAGCGCGCGAGCCACATGATCAGGTGCAGATCGCGCAGCCCGCCCTCGCCGTCCTTGACGTTGGGCTCCAGCAAGTAGCGGCTGTCGCCGACCTTGTCGTGGCGCTCGGCGCGCTCGCGCAGCTTCTCCTCCAGGTAGCCGAGGCCGCGGCCCGGCAGCACCTCGTCGGCGAGCCGGCGCTTGAACTCCTCGTAGAGCCGGGCGTCCCCGCTCAAGAGGCGGGTCTCGAGCGCGGTCGTCAGCACCGTGGTGTCGCCGCGGGCGGCGCGCAGGGCGTCGTCGACGGAGCGCACCGCGTGGCCGACTTTGAGCCGCAGATCCCACAGCGTGTAGAGCACGGTCTCCACCAGCTGCTCGCTGCGCGGCGTCGGTTTGTAGGGCAACAGGAACAGGAGATCGATGTCGGAGTGCGGCGCCAGGTCGCCGCGGCCGTAGCCGCCGACAGCGACGACGGCCAGGCGCTCGGCCGGCGTCGGGTTGTGCATCGGATAACGGCGCTGTTGCGCCCAGTCGAGCAGCCCCTGCACCAGCTGGTCGATGACGTGGCCGCGCTTGAAGACCACCTCGGCGGCGCGGCCGTCGGCCTCGAACCGGTGGCGGATCGCGCTCTCGGCGGCGGCGAGCCGGGCCTTGGCGGTATCGAGCGGGCGCGCGTCCGCGGGCAGGGCGGCGAGCGCCTCGCGCAGGCCCAGGGCTTCGAGGTCGGCGGCTTCGGCGGGCGCCGCGGATGGGGCCGTGGACGTCGCGACGAGCGGCTCGGACATGGGCGGAGGTGCGGCTTTCGTTGGAGACCCGTGGGTGCCGACGGCACATTGCGCTTCGGTCCGCACTCCTTAGGTAAAGAAGCGCGTGGAGAACAGGGGAACAGGGCCGCGGCGTGGCCGACTTCTGGGCAATGGGCGGATACGCCGCCTACGTTTGGAGCGCCTTCGGATTGAGTATCGGGGCGCTCGTGGTGCTGTTGGCCGCCAGCTGGTGGAGCGCGCGCCGTCGTGCCGCCGAGTTGGAGCGCTGGCGCCGGCGCGTCGAGGGGGCCGAACGGGGTTAGGGTCGGGAGCCGGATCGTGCGGAGCCGCAAGAACCAACGTTTGTTGCTGATCACCGTCGCGGTGGGGTTGGTGGGCGCCGCCACCGCCCTGGTCCTCTCCGCGCTCGACGAGAACATCGCCTTCTTCGCCGGTCCGTCCGAGCTCGCGGCGGGTGAACTCGAGCCCGGCAAGCGCCTGCGGCTGGGCGGGCTGGTCGTCCACGACAGCGTGGTCTACGGCGACGACGGCGAGGTCACCTTTCAGCTCACCGACGAGGCGGCGGCGGTCGACGTGCGCTATCAGGGCGTGCTCCCCGATCTCTTCCGCGAGGGCCAGGGCATCGTCGCCATCGGCACGCTGAGCCCGCGCGGCCGCTTCGAGGCCGACGAGGTGCTCGCCAAGCACGACGAGAACTACATGCCCCCCGAGGTCACCGAAGCCCTCGAACGGGCGGGCCAGCTCGACCACGCCGGCGGCGGAGCAGCGAAACCGTGATCCCCGAACTCGCACATCTGGCCCTCGTTCTCGCCCTCGGCGCCGCGCTGGTGCAGGCGAGCCTGCCGCTGGTCGGCGCCGCCCGGGGCGACGCCGCGCTGATGGGCCTCGGCAAATCGGCGGCGCTGGCGCAGTTCGTCCTGATCAGCCTGGCCTTCGCCGCGCTGATCCACCTCTACGTCGTCTCCGACTTCTCGGTCCTCAACGTCGCCCAGAACAGCCACGCGCTGAAGCCGCTGCTCTACAAGATCAGCGGGACCTGGGGGAATCACGAGGGCTCGCTGCTCTTGTGGGTGTGGGTGCTGGCGCTGTTCGGCGCCGCGCTCGCCGCCTTCGGCGACAACATCCCCGCACCCTTCCGGGCCCGGGTTCTCGCCGTCCAGGCGATGATCGGAGTGGCCTTCCTCGCCTTCATGCTCTTCACCTCGAACCCGTTCGAGCGCCTCACGCCGGCGCCGCTGGAGGGCTCGGGGTTGAACCCGATCCTGCAGGACCCCGGCCTCGCGTTCCATCCGCCGCTGCTCTACATCGGCTATGTCGGGTTCTCGATGACCTTCGCCTTCGCGGTCGCGGCGCTGATCGAGGGCCGGGTCGATCCGAGTTGGGCGCGCTGGATGCGGCCCTGGTGCCTGGTCGCTTGGGCGGCGTTGACCCTCGGCATCTCGCTCGGCTCGTACTGGGCCTACTACGAGCTCGGCTGGGGCGGCTGGTGGTTTTGGGACCCGGTCGAGAACGCGTCGTTCATGCCGTGGCTCGTCGGCACCGCGCTGCTGCACTCGCTGATCGTCGTCGAGAAGCGCGACAGCCTGAAGAGCTGGACGATCCTCTTGGCGATCCTCGCCTTCGGCTTCAGCCTCTTGGGCACGTTCCTGGTGCGCTCGGGCGTGTTGACCTCGGTTCACGCCTTCGCCACCGACCCGTCGCGCGGCGTCTTCATCCTGGCGATCCTGGTGGTGGCGCTGGTCGGGCCGTTGACGCTCTACGCCCTGCGGGCACCGGCGATGCGACCGGGTGGTGTGTTCCAGCCGCTGTCTCGCGAGGGCGCGCTGGTCGTGAACAATCTGCTGTTGGCGACCGCCACCGCGACGGTGCTGCTCGGCACGCTCTATCCGATGTTTTTGGAAGCGCTCGCCGGCGAGAAGATCTCGGTGGGCCCGCCCTTCTTCAACGCCACCTTCCTGCCGCTGATGGTCCCGCTGCTCCTGGTCGTGCCGATCGGTACGCTCTTGGCCTGGAAGCGCGGTGATCTGAGGCGCGTCGTGAGGAGCATGAGCGTCGCCGCCGCCGTCGGCGTGGCCCTGGCCGCGCTCGCCGCCTGGACCGATCCGCGCACGACGATCATCACGGCGCTGGGCTTCTTCGTCGCCGGCTGGGTCATCGCGGGCGCGCTGGTCGACCTCGCCCAGCGCGCGGGCGTCGGCAAGCGGGGCGTCGGCCCGGTCCTCCAGCGGCTCAAGGGGCTCCCGCGCTCGGCCTTCGCCACCACGCTCGCCCATATCGGCCTCGGCGTCACCGTCATCGGCATCGTCGGCACGTCGGCCTGGCAGGACGAGCTCATCACCTCGATGAACCCGGGCGAGACCCGCGAGCTCGCCGGCTACGGGGTGACGCTCACGAGCGTGAACCAGGAGCGCGGCAGCAACTTCGTCGCCACCAAGGCGTACTTCGAGATCACCCGCGACGGCCGGCCGGTCTCGGTGCTCGACAGCGAGAAGCGCCGGTTCATCGTCGAGCGTGAGGCCACGACCGAGGCCGGCATCGACAGCGGGCTCATGCGCGACCTCTACGTCGTCCTCGGCGAGCGCTCGGAGCGGGGCGGCTGGACCGTGCGGCTCTACCACAACCCGCTGGTGTTCTGGATCTGGGGCGGCACGCTGTTGATGGCCGGCGGTGCCGCGGTGTCCTTGAGCGATCGGCGCTATCGTGTCGGCGCGCCGCAACCGAGCGCCAAGGCGAAGCCGGCGGCGTCGGCTCACCCCCAGCCGCAGGTCGGGAGCTGACCGCCGTGCGCCGTCTGCTGTTCGTCCTGCCGGCGTTGGTGGTGGCGGTGATCGGGCTCGGGCTCGGCTTCGGGCTCACCCGCGACGCCGGCGAGATCCCCTCGGCGCTGATCGACAAGAAGTTGCCGAAGTTCGATCTGGCGGCGCTCGACGGGGTCGACCAGCCCGGCCTCGCCAACACCGATCTCGGCGGCGAGGTCGCACTCGTGAACGTGTTCGCCAGCTGGTGCGCGCCCTGTCGGGTCGAGCATCCGGTGCTGACGCGCCTCGCCGAGGCCCGAGGGATTCCGCTCTACGGCATCAACTACAAGGACGCCCCCGCGGACGCCGTCGCCTGGCTCGCCGAGCTGGGCAATCCGTACCGCCGCATCGGCGTCGACCCCGAGGGCCGCACCGGCATCGAGCTCGGCCTGACCGGGGTGCCCGAGACCTACGTCGTCGATGCCGACGGCCGGATCCGCTACCGCCACGCCGGTCCGCTGACACCGCGCGACGTCGACGACACCCTGTTGCCCCTGATCGAGGAAATCCGCGGATGAAGCGCTGGTCCATCGCTCTCGTGTCGGCCGTGGCCGTCGTCCTGGGCGGCCCGGCGGCGGCGGCGACCTCGCCCGAGGAGATGCTCGACGATCCGAAGCTGGAGCAGCGTGCGCGCGAGCTCGGCAAGGATCTGCGCTGTGTCGTCTGTCAGAACCAGTCGATCGACGACAGCAACGCGCCGCTCGCCAAGGACCTTCGCGAGCTCGTCCGCGAGCGGGTCGCGGCGGGCGACAGCAACGAGGAGGTGCTGAGCTACGTCACCGCCCGCTACGGCGACTTCGTGCTGTTGGAACCGCCGGTACGGGCGAGCACCTGGCTCTTGTGGTACGGCCCGGCGGCGTTGTTGGCGGTGGGCGGCGTCGGGGCGGCCGTCTGGCTCCGGCGTCAGCGCCGCGAGCCGCGCCTCGTCGAGCCGTTGAGCGAGGAGGAGCGGGCGGACCTGGACCGCCTGCTGAAGGAGCGTTCGTGAATTCGACGCTGTTTTGGGCCGTCGGCACGCTCTTGGCGGTCGCCTCGGCGGCGTTGGTGGCGTGGCCGTTGCTGCGACCGCGACGAGGCCGCGACCCGCGCGAGCACGCTCTCGCGGTCTACCGCGATCAGCTCGCCGAGGTCGACCGCGACCGCGAGCGCAACCTCGTCGACGACGAGCAGGCCCGTGCCGCCCGCACCGAGATCGAGCGGCGTCTGCTCCAGGCGGCCCGCGCCCCGGCCGGCGGCGGAGCGGTGGCACGCGACCGGCCGCTCGCGGCCGCCGCTCTGGCGGTGGTCGTGGCGGCCGCGTCCCTGGGCGTCTACGTCTCCAACGGCAGTCCGGGCCTGCCCGGCCAGCCGCTCGCCGCGCGCGACGTCGACGAGCGCCGTGAAGAGCGCGAGCGCCAGGCCCGTCAGCTCGCCGAGCTGGAGGAGCGCGCCCGCGAGGATCCGCCGGCGTCGGCGGAATTCTGGTTCTCGCTGGGTCGGCTGCGCGCGCAGCTGATCGGTCCGGGCGAGGCCGCCGCGGCGTTCCGCGATGGCCTCGCGCGCAACCCCGACGATCCGACGCTGATGGCCGCCCTCGGCGAGGTGCTGGTGGAGGCGTCCGAGGGCACCGTCACCCCGGCGGCGAAGGAGCTCTTCAACGCCGTGCGCGCGCAGGCGCCGAACCAGCCGCAGGCTTTGTTCTACCTCGGCATGGCCGCCGCCCAGTCGGGCGACGACCGGGTGGCGCTGGAGCGCTGGGGACGGCTGTTGGAGACCGGCCCCGCCGACGCGCCGTGGCGGGCGTCGGTGGAGCAGCAGTTCCGCGAGGTCGCCGAGCGTGCCGGCGTCGACGCCGAGGCGAGGCTTGCGGCGCGCCCCGGCACGGCGCCGCAGGGCTCGGGGATGGCGGCGGACATGTCCGAGGCCGAGCGCGAGGCGATGATCCGCTCGATGGTCGACGGCCTGGCCGCCAAGCTCGAGGAGAACCCCGACGATCTCGACGGCTGGTTGCGGCTGGGCCGCTCGCAGCTGGTGCTCGGCGAACCCGACAAGGCGATCGAGGCGTACCGTCGCGCCCGCGAGCTCGCCCCCGACGACCCCGACGCCCTGATGGGCGAGGCCGAAGCCCGCCTCGCCGCCGCCGAGCGCATCGAGGGCGTGCCCGAGGTGTCGACGCGGCTGTCGGAGCTCCTGCGCGAGGTCGCCGAACTGCAGCCCGACAACCCGCAGCCGCACTGGTATCTCGGCCTGCACGCGCTGCAGCGGGGCGAGGTCGCCGAGGCCCGCCGCTCCTGGGAACGGGTGCTGCGGCTGCTGGGGCCCGACAACCCGAGCTACGCCGCGGTCAAGGAACAGATCGAGGCACTGCCCCGCTCGGGGGGGTGAGCGCGAGCGCGCGCCGGCGCGGCGCGAGCCCGCTTGCGCTGGATCATCGCCGCCCCGGCCGGCGCGCGGTTAGCATCATCTCCTTGTTCGGGTTGGGAGGTCACGATGGACGTGGGCGCCGCCTATCGGGTGCCGGCGACCGAGTTGAACGTCCTGGTGGCGGCGTTGGACGACGCCGGCTACGCGGTGTGGGGGCCGACCATCCGCAACGAGGCGGTCGTCGTCGATCGCCTCGACGATGCCGCGAATCTGCCGCACGGCCGACGGACCGTGCAGGCGGGCGGGCGCTACCGGCTCGACGCCACCGGGGACGCCCGGGTCTTCGCCTGCGTGCACGGTGCGGACAGCTGGAAGCGCCTGCTCCACCCCCCGAAGGTGCGGCTCTGGCGTTGCACCCGCGACGCCGACGGCGCGCTCGACTTCGCCGGCGACGAGCCCGCCGAGCCGCGGCCGATGGCGTTCTTCGGCGTGCGCGGCTGCGATCTCGCCGCCATCCGACGCCTCGACGACGTCTTCGACCGCGCCGCCGCTCCCGATCCGGTCTACGAGGCGCGCCGCAACGGCCTGTTCGTCGTCGCCGTGGAGTGCGCCGAGCCGGGCGGCACCTGCTTTTGCGCGTCGATGGGCACCGGCCCGCAGGTGGAGCGCGGCTTCGACTGGCGGCTGACCGAGCTCGACGACGCCGACGGCCACCGTTTCCTCGTCGGCGCCGGCAGCGCGCTCGGCGCCGAGCTCCTGGCGCCCCTCGCGCTCGCGCCGGCGACGGCGGCCGACGAGACGGCGCGCCGGCGCCAGGGGGAGGGCGCGGTGATGGGCCGCGCCCTCGACACCGCGGGCCTCGGCGAGGCGCTCGTGGCGCGGCGCGAGAGCGGGTATTTCGAGCAGGTCGCCGAGCGCTGCCTCGGCTGCACCAACTGCACGATGGTGTGCCCCACCTGCTTCTGCACCACGGTCGAGGATACCAGCGACCTCGCCGGCACCACCGCCGAGCAGCACCGGTTGTGGGACAGCTGTTTCACCCTCGGCTTCAGCTACGTCAACGGCGGCACCGTGCGCGAGGGCGGGCCGGCCCGCTACCGCCAGTGGCTCCTGCACAAGCTCGCGACCTGGTGGGACCAGTTCGACGCCTGCGGCTGCGTCGGCTGCGGCCGCTGCATCACCTGGTGTCCGGTCGGCATCGACATCACCGCCGAAGCCGCGGCCCTGCGCGCGGAGCCGGTGCCGTGACCCCGCTCGCGGATCTCGTGCGTGCCCATCCGTTCTTCGCCGGGCTGCCGGCGGGGATGGTCGACCTCGTCGCCGGCTGCGGCGCCAACGTCGCCTATCCCGCCGGCGGCTACGTCTTCCGCGAGGGTCGCCCGGCGGACCGCTTCTTTCTGGTGCGTCACGGCCGGGTGAGCCTGGAGGCCTTCCTGCCGGGGCGCGGTCCGCGCGTCTTTCAGACGCTCGGCCCCGGCGAGGTCGTGGGCGCCTCCTGGCTGGTCGAGCCCCACCTCTGGAGCTGGGACGCGCGCGCGCTCGACGCCGTCCGGGCCGTCGCCTTCGACGCGGTGTGCCTGCGCGGCAAATGCGACGCCGATCCGACGCTCGGCTACGCGCTAATGAAGCGCTTCGTCCCGATCCTCGTGGCCCGCCTTCAGGAGGCGCGGCTGCAGGCGCTCGACCTCTACGGGCGGGCGTCGTGACGGCGCCGCCGCTGCCGCTCACCGTCCGCGAGGTCGTGGGCGAGACCGCCGAGGCCTCCACCATCGTGCTCGACGACGAGCGCGGCGGCCTGGCGGAGCCGGTGCCCGGTCAGTTCAACATGCTCTATCCCTTCGCGGTGGGCGAGGCGGCGATCAGCTTGAGCGCCTTCGACGCCGGCCGGCTGACCCACACCGTGCGCGCCGTCGGCCCCGTCTCCGAAGCGCTGCGCCGGCTGGAGCCGGGGGCGCAGGTGGGGGTGCGCGGGCCGTTCGGCCGCGGCTGGCCGATGCGCCGTGCCCGCGGCCGCGACGTCGTGCTCGTCGCCGGCGGCATCGGCCTGGCGCCGCTGCGCCCGGCGATCCACGCCGTCTTGGCCGAGCGCGAGGCGTTCGGGCGGGTGCTGATCCTCTACGGTGCCCGCAGCCCGGCCGACCGGCTGTTCATCGCCGAGCTCGAGAGCTGGGACGCGCGCGACGACGTCGACCTCGCCGTCACCGTCGACTACGCCGACGGCGGCTGGCGCGGCCGCGTCGGCTTCGTCACCGCGCTTCTGCCCCACATCCGCTTCGACCCCGACCACACCATCGCGATGATGTGCGGCCCGGAGGCGATGATGCGCGCGGTCGCGAGCAAGCTCACCGCCCGCGGCGTGCCCGCCAGCGACGTCCACCTCTCGATGGAACGCAACATGAAGTGCGCCGTCGGCACCTGCGGCCACTGCCAGTTCGGCCCGCTGTTCGTCTGCAAGGACGGCCCGGTCTTCACCTATGCCGAGATCGAGCAGCTGCTGGCGGTGCGGGAGATCTGAGCGATGGCGAGGCGCAAGTCGCTCGCGGTCTGGAAGTTCGCCTCCTGCGACGGCTGCCAGCTGGCGGTGCTCGACGGCGTCGACGAACTCCTGGCGCTCGCCGGCGCGGTCGACATCGCCTACTTCCTGGAGGCGTCGAAGGCCAAGGTCGAGGGTCCCTACGACCTGTCGCTGGTCGAAGGCTCGATCACCACCGAGCACGACGCCCGCCGTATCCGCGAGGTCCGCGGGGCCTCCGAGCGGGTGGTGACCATCGGGGCCTGCGCCACCGCCGGCGGCATCCAGGGGCTGCGCAACGACGCCGACGCCGACGACTTCGCCCGCGCGGTCTACCCGCGCCCCGAGGAGCTGGCCTATCTGCCCAGCTCGACCGCCATCGGCCAACACGTACTGGTCGACTTCGAGGTCCGGGGCTGTCCGGTGAACCCGCGCCAGGTGCGCGAGGTCGTGGGCGCCTATCTCGCCGGCCGGCACCCGCAGATCTCGGCCGCGAGCGTCTGCACCGACTGCAAGCGCCGCGGCCTGCCGTGCGTGATGGTGGCCCACGGCACGCCGTGCCTGGGTCCGGTCACGCAGGCCGGCTGCGGCGCTCTCTGCCCCGCCTGCGACCGCGGCTGCTACGGCTGCTACGGGCCGATGGAGGCGCCGCGGACGGCGGCGTTGGCGGCGTGGTGGCGCGAGCTCGGGGTCAGCGAGGCCGACATCGCCCGCGCCTTTCGCACCTTCAACGCCGACGCGCCGGCCTTCCGCGAGGAGGCGCGCCGCCATGGCGGGTGAGACGCGCACCATCAGGACCGAGGCGCTCGCGCGCGTCGAAGGCGAGGGGGCACTTCATCTGAAGCTCAAGGACGGTCGCGCCGAGGAGGTGCGGCTCGCGATCTACGAGGCGCCGCGCTTCTTCGAGGGGCTGTTGCGCGGTCGGCGCTTCGACGAGGCGCCCGACATCACCGCGCGCATCTGCGGCATCTGCCCGGTGGCGTATCAGACCAGCGCCATGCTCGCGATGGAGGACGCCGCCGGGGTCGAGGTGCCGCCGGCGCTGCGCGACCTGCGCCGGCTGCTCTACTGCGGCGAATGGCTGCAGAGCCACGCGCTCCACGTCGTCCTCCTGCACGCCCCCGATTTCTTCGACCTCGACGACGGCTTCGCGCTCGCCGAACGCCACGGCGACGTCGTCCGGCGCGGTCTCGACATCAAGCGCGTCGGCAACGCGATCATGGAGGTGGTGGGCGGCCGCGCCGTCCATCCCGTGAACCCGCGGGTCGGCGGCTTCTACCGGGTGCCGACGCGGGCCGAACTCGCGCCGCTGCGCCCGCAGGTGGAGGAGGCGCGCAAGGCGGCGCTCGCCACGCTGGCCTGGACCGCGACGCTGCCGATCCCCGAGCTGGAGCGCCACGTCGCGTTCCTCGCCGTCCACGACCCGGACGGCTACGCCATCGACCGTGGCACGCTTCACGCCTCGACCGGCGCCGTCTTCACGGCGGGGGAGTGGGACGACCACGTCGTCGAACGGCAGGTGCCGCACTCGACCGCCCTGCACGCCACACTCGACGGCGCCTCGCCCTATCTCACCGGCCCGCTCGCCCGCTGGGCGCTGAACGGGCACCAGCTGCCGGGCTGGCTCCAGGACGCGGCGGCCGAGGCCGGGCTCGCCAGGCCCTGTCGCAACCCGTTCGCCAGCATCCAGGTCCGCGCCGCCGAGATGGCCTGGGCCGCCGACGAGGCGTTGCGGCTGATCGACGCCTACGAGACGCCCGCGGCGCCCGTCGTCGACGCGCAGCCGCGCGACGCCGTGGGCTACGGGGTGAGCGAGGCGCCGCGCGGGGCGCTGCACCACGGCTACGCCGTCGACGGCGAGGGTCTGATCACCCGCGCGCGGATCGTGCCGCCCACCTCTCAGAACCAGGCGGCGATCGAAGCCGACATCCGGGCCACCGCCGAGGCGAACGTGGCGCTGGACGACGCCGCGCTCTCCTGGCGCTGCGAGCAGGCGATCCGCAACCACGACCCCTGCATCTCGTGTTCGGCGCATTTCTTGAACCTGACGGTCGAGCGTGGGTGACGGCGCCGTCCTCGTCGGCCTCGGCGCGCGCGATCGCGGCGACGACGCGGCGGGATTGATCGTCGCCGCCCGCTTGCGCCCGCGGCTCGGCGGCCGCGTCCGCGTCGTCGAGGGCTGCGCCGACGCGCTGATGCTGGTGGCCGAACTCGACGGCGCCGCGACGGCGGTCGTGGTCGACGCGCTGCGCACGGCGGACGCGGCGCCCGGCACGCTCAGCCGCGTCGATCTCCGCGCCGGGGCGCCGCCGCGACCGCCGGCGCGGGTGAGCGGCCACGGCGACGCGCTCGGCACCGGCTGGCGCTTGGCCCGCGCGCTGGGCGCGGTGCCGCGGCGCTGGTTGCTGGTCGGTGTCGTGGGCGCGGATTTCACGCTCGGCGCGCCGCTCTCCGCCCCGGTCCGCGCCGCCCTGGAGCCGCTGGCGGCGGCGGCGGCGGCGGCGCTCGACGGCTCAACCGCCTAGGCCGATCTCCACGAGCGCCCGTTCGACCGCGCGGGTGAGGTGGACGTAGCCGCGCTCGGCGAAGTGGAGGCGGTCGTCCAGGAAGAGTTCGGGCCGCGGTGCGCCCTCGCCGTCCAGGACGAAGGCGGCGGTGTCGACGAAGGCGGCGGGGCGGTGCGCGTCGAGCCGGCGCATCGCCGCGTTCACCGCGCGCATCCGCGGCCACAGCTCGAAGCGCGCAGGGCTCGGCTTGAGCTCGACGAACACGACGGGCGCGGCGCCGGCGAGGGTGTCGGCGAGATCGCGGCCGAGGCCGCGCCAGCGGTCCACCACCTCGCTCACCGTCGCGCCTTCGGCGACGTCGTTCTCGCCGGCGTAGAGGATCACCGCGGCGGGGCGATGGGGCGCGAACAGTCGCGCGCGGTGGTGGTGGACCTCGGCCAGCGTCGAGCCGCCGAAGCCGCGCTGGATCACCGGCGTCGGCGCGAAGCGGCGGGCCAGCGCCGGCCACATCCGGATGGTGGAACTCCCGACGAAGAGCAGCGCGCCCGCGGGCGAGGGCGCCGCCGCGTCGGCGCGGGCGAAGGTCGCCAGCTCGTCCTCGAAGCGCGCCGCGCCGGCGGTGGAGGTGAACAGCCAGGGCGCGCCCAGCAGGGCGCGACGCGGCAAACGCGGCGAGGGCAAGGGCGGCGGCATCGCGGGCTCGGCGGTTGTTCGCGGAACGGGGAAGCGCGCGCCGCGCGCCGCTCCCGGAAGCGCGATGGCGACATCCGGCCCGTTCTGTCAACGCGGCGACCGGCCTCGGGCCGCCGATCGTCGGCTCGCGTCGACGCGGCGCCGGCGCTTCGTCCCGTGACGGGCCGCGGTCGACCCGCCCGGAGGTGGCGAGGTCCGGCTTCCGGCTGTCGCAAACCGCGATAAGCGCACCGCCGCGCGCCCCGCAGCTTGACCGGCGGTGCCGCCGTGGTGTTTGTCCGATCATCCTTGTGTTTTTTGGGGAGGACAGCATGACGACGTTCAAGCTCGGGGTCGCGGCCGGCATGGTGGCCGCCGCCGGCCTCTTCGCCGCGGACGTGGCCGAGGCCCAGGACCAGCAGTTCTTCTCGATCGGCACGGGCGGCCTCACCGGCGTGTACTACCCCGCGGGCGGCGCCATCTGCCGGATGGTGAACCGCGAGCGGCGCGAGCACGGCTTTCGCTGCGCGGTCGAGTCCACCGGCGGCTCGATCTTCAACATCAACGCCGTCAAGGCCGGCGAGCTCGAGTTCGGCGTCGTCCAGTCGGACTGGCAGTTCCACGCCTACAACGGCAGCTCGCGCTTCGAAGAGGAGCCGTTCCCCGAGATCCGGGCCGTGTTCTCGCTCCATCCGGAGCCCTTCACCCTCGTCGTGCGCGACGACGTCGACGTCGACAACTTCCCGGATCTGGCGGGTCTGCGCGTCAACGTGGGCAACCCGGGCTCGGGCACGCGTGCGACGATGGAGGTCGTGCTCGACGCTTTCGGGATGACCATGGACGACTTCGCGCTCGCCGCCGAGTTCGCGCCGACCGAGATGGCGCGCCAGCTCTGCGACGGCAACATCGACGCCTTCGTCTACCCGGTCGGCCACCCCGCCGCTGCGATCGAGGAGGCGGCGACGACCTGCAACGCTCAGGTGGCCGACGTCGCCGGCGAGCCGATCGAGGCGCTCGTCGACGAGCGGCCCTACTACGCCATCGCCGAGATCCCGGGCGGGATGTATCCTGGCAACCCGGATGGTGCCACCACCTTCGGCGTGCGCGCCACCTTCGTCAGCCGCGAGGAGGTCCCCGAGGACCTGGTCTACACGGTCGCCAAGGCGGTGATGGAGAACATCGACGACTTCCGCGGCCTGCACCCGGCCTTCGGCATCCTCGAGCCGGAGCAGATGGTCGAGGCCGGCCTCTCCGCGCCGCTGCATCCCGGCGCCGAACGGGCGTATCGGGAACTCGGCCTGATGGAGTAACCTGCGCGGTCGGGCGTGGCACGTACGCCCGACCGGGCCGTCGACGCCGACCGGGGCCGTGCCCGCCGGCACGGCCCCTCGTCGTGAAGGGGAACGCTGGAGATGGCGGACCAGCCGGGCGCGGTCGCGGGCGACGCGCCGGACGCGCGCGACATCGTCGCCAAGGCGGACACGGGTGCGCGCGCCCCCGCCGGCTGGCAGGGCCGGCTGATCGTGGGCCTCTGCCTCGCCTGGTCGCTCTTCCAGCTCTACATCGCCTCGGCCCTGCCGACGACGCTGGCGACCGCCACCGGCGTCAGCTTCTTCGCCAACATCATCACCGATTCCCGCTTCATCCATCTGGCCTTCGCGATGGGACTGGCGACGCTCGCCTTTCCGCTCGGCCGCCGCGCCCCGCGCGACCGCATCCCCGCCTACGACTGGGCGCTGTTCGCCCTCGGCGTGGGCGCGTGCCTCTATCTGGTCGTCTTCCGCGAGGCCATCGCCCAGCGGCCGGGCTTGTGGACCACCGGCGACATGGTCGCCGCCAGCGTCGGCATGGCCTCGCTCTTCGTCGCGGTCTACCGCTCGCTCGGCCTGCCGCTCACGATCATCGCCGCGATCTTCATGGCCTTCACGCTGTTCGGCGGCGAGTTCGCCTGGATCCGCGAGATCACCAACTACGGCGGCGCCTCCTTCAGCCGCGCGATGGGGCATTACTGGATGCAGACCGAGGGCGTCTTCGGCGTCGCCCTCGGCGTCTCGACCTCGATGATCTTCCTCTTCGTGCTGTTCGGCGCGCTCCTTGAGCGCGCCGGCGGCGGCAACTGGTTCATCCAGGTGGCGATCGCGCTCTTGGGCGCGCTCCGTGGCGGGCCTGCCAAGGCGTCGGTCTTCTCCTCGGCGATGACCGGGCTGATCTCGGGCTCGTCGATCGCCAACACCGTCACCACCGGCACCTTCACGATCCCGTTGATGAAGCGCATCGGCTTTCCCGCCGAGAAGGCCGGGGCGGTCGAGGTGGCGTCCTCGACCAACGGTCAGCTCACCCCGCCGGTGATGGGCGCGGCCGCGTTCTTGATGGTCGAGTATGTCGGCATCCCCTATATCGAGGTCATCAAACACGCTTTTCTGCCGGCGGTTATCTCTTACCTCGCCTTGCTCTACATCGTGCATCTGGAGAGCCTGAAGCTGGGGCTCGCCGGCATGGAGAAGCCGGGGCGTCGGATCGGTGTGCCGTTGATCCTTTTGCTCTTTCTCTCCGGCTTCATCCTGATGGCGCTGGTGACGCTGGCGGTGATCGCGATCCGCCTGGCGCTGGAGCCGTTGATGCCGGGGCAGTCGGTCTACGCCGCGCTGGTGCTCCTGGGTCTCGCCTACGTCGCCATCGTCGCCTTCGCCGGGCGCTACCCCGACCTCGCCGTCGACGACCCCGACGCGCCGGTCGTGCGCGCGCCGCGGCTGACGCCGACGCTTCTGGGTGGGCTCTACTTCGCCTTGCCGATCTTCGTGCTGGTGTGGAACCTGATGATCGACACCGGTCCGCTCGATCGGCTGTCGCCCGGACTCTCGGCCTTCTGGGCGACGCTGGCGATGATCGTCGTCGTCGTCACCCACCGGCCGTTGAAGCACCTCTTCCGCGGCGAGCCCGACGTGCTGGCCCAGGCCCGCGCCGGCTGGCACGATTTCGTCGCCGGTCTCGTCGCCGGCGCGCGCAACATGATCGGCATCGGGGTGGCGACCGGGGCGGCGGGGATCATCGTCGGCACCATCTCGCTCACCGGCGCGCACCAGATCGTCGGCCAGGTCATCGAGACCATCGCCGGCGACAACCTCATGCTGCTCCTGCTCCTCGTCGCCGTGTTGAGCCTGATCCTCGGCATGGGGCTGCCGACGACGGCCAACTACATCGTCGTCTCGTCGCTGATGGCGCCGGTGATCGTCGGCGTCGGCGCGCAGGTGGGCCTGGTCGTGCCACTGATCGCGGTCCACCTCTTCGTCTTCTATTTCGGCATCCTCGCCGACGACACCCCGCCCGTCGGCCTCGCCGCCTACGCCGCCGCCGCCATCAGCCGCGGCGATCCGATCGGCACCGCCGTGCAGGGCTTCATGTACGACATCCGCACGGCGCTCTTGCCCTTCCTCTTCATCTTCAACACCGATCTCCTCTTGATTGACGTCGGCCCGCTGCAGGCGGTCTACGTCTTCGCGACCGCGCTGTTGGCGATGCTGTGCTTCGCGGCGGCGACCCAGGGCTATTTCTTCGCGCGCAGCCGGTGGTGGGAGACCGCGGCGCTGCTGCTCGTGGCCTTCACGCTCTTCCGTCCGGGCTTCTGGCTGGATCGGATCGAGCCGCCCTACGAGCGCTACACCGGCGCGGCCATTCTCGAGGCCGTCGCCGACCAGCCCGCCGGCGAGCGCATCCGGCTGGTGATCGAGGGCCCGGACTTCGACAGCGGCCGCACGCTCACGCTCACCATCGCGCCCGAGCTGGGGCCGCAGGGGCCGGGCGCCGAGCGCCTCGACGAGGTCGGGCTCACGGTCTACCGCGAGGATGGCGCCATCCTCTTGGAGGAGCCGTTTCCCGGCACGCCCTACTTCGAGCGCCTCGCCAACGAATTCGACTTCTACGGTGTGGAACCGGTCCGTATCCTGAGGGCCGAGGTCGAGCGCGAGCGTTGGCCCAAGGAGGCGTTCTACCTGCCGGCCCTGGCGCTCCTGGCCGTGGTGGTGGCGGTCCAGCGGCGGCGGCGAACCCAACCCGCCTTTTGAGGACGACGGCGATGTTCAGCTCCATCCTGGTGGCCGTCGACCTCGCGGCGAACTCCGGCAAGCGGCGCGCGCTGGCCGTCGCCGCCGACATGGCGCGACGCTACGACGCCGATCTCACGGTGATGACGGTCATCCCCGATTTCGGCATGTCGATCGTCGGCGCGTTCTTCGAGGCGGACTTCGCCGACCGCGCGATGGCCGAGGTGGCCGTCAAGCTGCGCGCCTTCTGCGCCGAGCACGTCCCCGGCGACCTCCGCCTGCACGAGCACGTCGCCCAGGGTCCGATCTACGACGCCGTCCTGCGCGCCGCCGGCGAGTTCGGCTGCGACTGCATCGTCATGGGCTCGCACCGCCCGGAACTGAAGGATTATCTGCTCGGGCCGAACGCGGCGCGCGTCGTTCGCCACGCGCCGTGCACGGTGATGGTCGTGCGGGCCTGATCAGGGCGTAAAGCTGGCGACGGGCGCCGTGGTGCCGCCTTCGGTGCCGCAGACCAACCCGCAGCTGGTGCGCCCCGGCGCCGCGTTCGGGTTCATCAGACCGAGCAGGAGCATTGCGGCCGCGAAGGCGACGGCGGCGAAGGTGGTTCGGCAGCGGTGCGGCGTCGACATGGAGGTCGACCTCGTCACGAACGGAGAGTGGCGGGACGAACTTCGTCGAGTTTCGTAAAAGAGCATATAACGCGCATGCTGCACCGCAGCAGCGACGGACGCCTGCGGCATCACGCCGCTGGCCCGGGCCGAACCACCGCGCGCCACCGGCCGGGCGCACTGGCGCCCCGCCGCCGGCTGTGGCAGGCAAACCGCTCGCTCATGGTGCCGACTCGGTCGGCGTCGTCTCGCTTTCGAGGACGCGTTCATGCTGGCGTGGTTCGACGGCCACAACGATCTGCTTTTGAAGCTCTGGCGTCGCGACGACGGCTCTGGACGGGTCTTCTTGGAAGGCGACGGCAACGGTCACCTCGATCTCGCCCGCTGCCGCGCCGGCGGGTTCAAAGGCGGCCTGTTCGCGAGCTTCGTGCCCTCGCCGGCGGCGGATAGGACCGGCTCGGCGAGCGCGTTCGCCACCGGCGAAGTCGAGCGTGCCACGGCGCTGGCCGTGACCCTCGGCCAGGCCGGCCGGTTGTGGCGTCTCGTCGCCGCCTCCGACGGCGCGCTCGCCATGTGCACGAGCGTCGCCGACATCCGCCGCGCGATGGCCGAGGACCGGATCGCCTGCGTCTGGCACATCGAGGGGGCCGAGGCGATCGGCCCCGACCTGGAGGAACTCGACGCCCTGGTCGCCGCCGGGCTGCGCTCGGTCGGGCCGTTGTGGAGCCGCTCCAACGTCTTCGGCCACGGCGTGCCCTTCAAGTATTTCGCCTCGCCCGACACCGGCCCCGGCCTCACCGACGCCGGGCGGCGGCTGGTGCGCGCCCTCGAGGGCAAGCGCGTGCTGGTCGACACCGCCCATCTCAACGAGCGGGGGTTCTGGGACGTGGCCGCCGTGGCCGAGCGCCCGTTCGTCGCCAGCCACGCCAACGCCCACGCCCGCGTGTCCTCGGCGCGCAACCTCACCGACCGCCAGCTCGACTGCCTGAAGGAACGCGACGGTCTGGTCGGCTTGAACCTGTCGGTGCCGGATCTGCGCCGCGACTGCAAACGCGATCCGGACACCCCGCTCCAGGCGGTCGTCGCGATGTTCGATCATCTGATCGAGCGGGTCGGCGAGGATCGGGTCGCTCTCGGCTCCGACTTCGACGGGGCGACGATCCCAACGGCCGTGGGCGGCGCCGACGGCCTGCCGACGCTGGCGCGCGCGCTGTTGGACGCCGGCTACGGCGAGGCGCTGGTGGAAAAGCTGGCGCACCGTAACTGGCTCGCGCTCCTGGAGCGGGTATGGGGCGGGTGAGCCGAACGCCGCGGTCCGGGAGAACGACGGGATGACGGTGCGGGTGGCGGTGGTGGGCTGCGGGCATTTCGGCCGATACCACGCCCAGAAATACGCCGCGGCGACCGGTGTCGAGCTCGTCGCCTGCGTCGATTCCAACCCGGCCGCCGCGGCGCGGGTGGCCCAGGAGGTCGGCAGTTTCGCCACCGCCCGGCTCGACGACGTCATCGACCGCATCGACGCCGCCAGCGTCGCGGTGCCCACCCACGCCCATCACGGCGTCGCCCGCGCGCTCTTGGAAGCCGGCAAGCACGTCCTGATCGAGAAGCCGCTCGCCGCCACCCGCGAGCAGGGCCGCGGCCTTGTCGAGCTCGCCGAGGCCCGCGGCCGCATCCTGCAGGTCGGGCATCTCGAGCGGTTCAACGCCGCCATCCTGGCGCTCGGCGACGTCATCCGGGCGCCGCTGTTCGTGGAGAGCCACCGCCTCGGCGGCTTCGTGGCGGGCCGCGGCACCGACGTCTCGATCGTCTTGGACCTGATGATCCACGACATCGATCTGATCCAGGAGTTCGTCGGCCGGCCGCTGGTGAGCGTCGATGCCGTGGGGGTGCCGGTGCTCACCGATCAGGACGACATCGCCAACGCCCGGCTGCGCTTCGAGGGCGGCTGCACCGTCAACGTCACCGCCAGCCGGGTCAGCATGACCCCGCAGCGCCGCATGCGCCTCTTCCAGCACGACGCCTACATCGCCATCGACTTCCAGACCCGCGAGGCGACGATCGCGCGCCGCGGCATCGGCAAGCCGTTGCCGATGCTGCCGGGCATCGGGGTCGAGGAGCGCCAGTTCGAGCCCAACGACGCCCTCGCGCTCGAAATCGAGAGCTTCTTGAAGGCGATCTCGGGCGCGAGCCCCGTCACCGTCTCGGGCGAGGCCGGCCTGCGCGCGCTCGACACCGCGCTCTGGATCACCGAGGCGCTGAAGCGGCCGGGGGTGCCGGAGGCCTGAGCCCGCGTGCTCCGGCCTCGCCGAGGCTCAGCCCGCGGCGGTGGCGCGTTGCGGCGTCAGCCCGAGCTTTTCGAACACGCTCTCGGGCGTCTCGCCGCGCTCGCGGAAATACCTGAGCGAGGCCGAGCGGTTGCGCTTGGCGAGCCGCTGGCCGTCGGCGCCGGCGACCAGGTTGTGGTGGTAGTAGTGTGGGGTCGGCAGGTCCAACAGCGCCTGCAGCAGGCGGTGGACATGGGTGGCTTGGAACAGGTCCTCGCCGCGCGTCACCAGCGTCACCCCCTGCGCGGCGTCGTCGACGGTCACCGCCAGGTGATAGCTGGTGGGGATGTCCTTGCGGGCGAGCACGACGTCGCCGAAGTCGGCGGCGCGGCAGGCCTGCCAACCGCCGCGGACGTCGTGCCAGAAGAGCGGCCCGGTGCGCTCCAGCGCGCGCGTCACGTCGAGGCGCCAGGCGTGGGGCTGGCCGCGGGCGATGCGGCGGTCGGCCTCGCCCGCGTCGAGCCCGCGGCAGGTTCCCGGATAGACCGGCTCGCCCGAGGGCCCGTGCGGGGCGCTCGCCGACTGCTGGATCTCCGTGCGGATCTGCTGGCGGGTACAAAAGCAGGGATAGACCAACGCCGCGCGCTTGAGCCGCGCGAGCGCGCCCTGATGGGCGTCACCACGGGTGGACTGCCGCGCCGCCGGCGCCTCCCAGCGCAGCCCCAGCCAGCGCAGGTCGTCCAGCATCGCCTGCTCGAACTCGGCGCGGCAGCGGGTGTGGTCGATGTCCTCGATGCGCAACAGAAAACGCCCGCCGCAGGCCTGGGCGGTCTGCTGGGCGAACAGCGCCGAGTAGGCGTGACCGAGGTGCAACAGGCCGGAGGGACTGGGCGCGAACCGGGTGACGAACGGCGGCTCGCCGGCGTCGGGCAGGGGCACCACGTCTTCGCCGCGCAGCATGGGCTCTCCGCAAGATGCCGCAGGGGTGCTACACGCCCCTTTCTTGAACGGCCGGCGGCGGCGGCACAAGGTTTCATCGCGCCGCCCCCGTGCAACCTCCGCGAGGGAGACCGCCATGCGCCCGCTCGAAGGACCCGTCGTCGAACCCGCCGCGGGTGGTTCCGCGACGTCGCTCGTGATCTTCCTGCACGGCGTCGGCGCCGACGGCCACGACCTCATCGGCCTGGCGCCGATGCTCAAGCGCCATCTGCCGAACACCGCCTTCCTTTCACCGCACGCGCCCGAGCCCTGCGACATGGCGCCGATGGGCCGGCAGTGGTTCAGCCTGACGGACCGCCGCCACGACGCGCTGCTCGAGGGCGTGCAGCGGGCCGCCCCCGACGTCAGCGCACTGCTGGACGCCGAGCGCGACAAGCGCGGCCTCGCCGCCGAGCGTTGCGCGCTGTTCGGCTTCTCGCAGGGGACGATGACCGCGCTGCACGTCGCCCCCCGCTACCAGCCGGCGCTCGCCGGCGTCGTCGGCTGCTCGGGCGCCCTCATCGGCGCCGAGCTCTTGGGCGACGAGCTGCGCACCAAGCCGCCGTTGTTGTTGATGCACGGCGATCTCGACGAGGTCGTGCCGGTGCAGGCGCTGCCGGCGGCGCGCGAGGCCTTCGAGGGGCTCAGCTTCTCGGTGCAGTGGGAGATCCGTCGCGGGCTCGGCCACGGCATCGACCCCGAGGGCATCGACCGCGCCGGGCGCTTTCTCGCCGCCTGCTTCGAGGCGGCGCCGGTCTGAGCGACGGGCGGTCCACCGGCGTCGTACGCCGGGGCGGTGCCGCCGGCGCCACCCCTTTCGCCGCGCCGGCTGGGCTCGCATAAACCCGCCATGGCCGGCGTCGTCTCCATCCCCGCCGAAGCGCCGTTCGCCGCGACGCTCGCCCGCGGGCTGCTGGCGGAGCACGGCCGGCGCGGGCTCGCCCGGCTGCGGCTGGTGCTGCCGAGCCGGCGGGCCTGTCTGGTCATGCAGGAGGCGTTTCTCGACGCCGACGCCCCCCTCTTGCCGCCGCGCCTGATCCCGGTGGGCGACGCCGCCGATGAGCTGGGCCTCCTGGATGCCGCCGCCGAGTGGGACGTGCCGCCGGCGCTGGGCGATCTGAAGCGGCGCTTTCTCCTCTTCGAGCTGGTCCGCCGCGTGCAGGCCGAGCTGCCGGACGAGCAGGCCTTTCGCCTCGCCGACGCCCTGCGCGAACTCGTCGACGAGCTCGACCAGGAGGACGTGCCGCTAACCGCGCTCGAAGGCCTGCAGGCCGGCGACGCCCCGGAGCACTGGCAGCGCATCGCGCGGTTCCTCGACGTGCTCGCCGGCACCTGGGGCGCCATCGAGCGCGAGGCCGGCGGCATCGGCCGGGTGGCGCGCCGAGGGCGTCTCCTGAAGGAGGTGGCCACGCGCTGGCGGGAGCAGGATCCGGGTCCGGTCGTCGTCGCCGGCGTGACCGGCTCGGTGCCCGCCGTCGCCACGCTGATGGCGACCGTCGCCGCCTTGCCCGAGGGCCGCGTGGTCCTGCCCGGCGTCGACCCCGCCCCGGCGCCTGCGCTCGCCGAGGTCGCGGGGCCGGCGCATCCGCAGTGGGGCTTCGCCCGGCTGCTCGAACGCCTGGGCCTCACGCTCGACGCGGTTGCGAGCTGGCCCGAAGGCCTCGCCGCCGACGACCACCGCCGCCGGCTCTTGGGCGCGATGACCACGCCGGCGGCGCTGACCCCGCCCGCCGTCGACCTCGACCGCGCCCTCGACGGGGTCGAAATGGTCGAGGCCCCGGACGTGGCGAGCGAGGCGCTCGCGGTGGCGCTCCGGTTGCGCGAGCTGTTGGAGACCGACGCGCGGGCGCTGGTGGTCGCCCCCGACCGTCAGCTCGCCCGCCGCATCGCCGCCGAGCTCCAGCGCTTCGAGCTGGCGGTGGAGGACAGCGCCGGCCAGCCGCTCGATCAGACCGCACCCGGCACCTTCGCCCTCCTGGTGGCGCACGCCGGCCTCGACCCCGACCCGGTCGTGCCGTGCCTCGCCATGCTCAAGCACCCGCTCGCCCGCGCCGGTCGCGACGGCGCGGAATGCCGCCGGCTCGCCCGGGCGCTGGAACGGCGGCTGCGCCAGGGCGTCGAGAGCCCGCCCGGCTGGAAGCGGTTGCAAGCCGCGGCGCGCGACGCGGGCGTGGAGGTGGCCGAGTGGTTCGACGGCGTCGCCGGCGCCACCGCCGGTCTCCGCGCCGCGCGCGAAGCGGACGGGGTCGCCTTCGTCGACCTCCTGGCGGCCCATCGCGCGGCCGTCGACGCGCTCGCCCGCGACGACGGCGGCGACGACCGCGAGCTCTGGGCCGGCACCACCGGCCATGCGCTCGCCGCCTTTCTCGACGAGCTCGCCGCCGCCGGGGAGGGCGGGACGCCGGTGGCCGCGGCCGCTTTCGCGCCGATGCTGGCGTCGGCGATGGCGGCCTCGCCGGTGCGGCGGGTCGAGGCGGGCCACCCGCAGATCGAAATCCTGGGCCGCTTCGAGGCGCGGTCGGCGTCGGCCGACCTCGTCGTGCTGGCGGGCTTGAACGAGGGCGTCTGGCCGCCGGCGCCGGACCCGGGCCCGTGGCTCGCGCGGCGCCACCGCGAGGCGTTGGGCCTGCCGCCGCCGGAGCAGCACCTGGGCTTCGCCGCCCACGACTTCGTCCAGCTGGCAGCGAGCGCGCCGCGGTTGCTGTTGACCCGCAGCCGCCGCGACGCCGCCGGCGCGCCGACCGTGGCGTCACGCCTGCTGGAGCGCTGGCGCCGCGTCCTCGCCCGCGCCCGGCCCGCCCGGGAGATCGCGCGGTCGCCGGCGCTGGACTGGGCGCTCGCCTTCGACCGGCCCGCAGGCCCGCTGCGCCCGATCGCGCGTCCCAAGCCGGCGCCGCCCGCAACGGCGCGGCCGCGCCGGCTGTCGGTCTCGGACGTCGAAACGCTGATCCACAATCCCTACGCGCTCTACGCCGGCCGCGTGCTGCGGCTCGAGCCGCTGGAGCCGGCCCACGGCGGCGTCGACGCCCGCGAGCGCGGGCTCTTGGTGCATCGGGCGCTGGAGCGCTTCGTCCGGACCTATCCGGACGTCCTGCCCGAGGCCGCCGAGGCGGCGCTCGTGGCCCTCGGCGCCGAGGTGTTCGACCGCGAGCGGCTGGGCGACGCCACGGTGGCGCTGTGGTGGCCGCGCTTCGTGCGGGTCGCCAAATGGTTCGTCGAGACCGAGAGCGCGCGCCGCGGCGAGGTCGAGCGGGTCGTGGCCGAGGCGAGGGCGAAGCTGCGCGTGGCCGTGGGCGACGGCGAGATCGAGCTGCGCGGCCGCATCGACCGCCTCGATCGCCGGCGCGACGGCTCCTGCGCGATCGTCGACTACAAGACCGGCACCGCGCCCCGCAAGAAGGAGGTGACCGACGGCCTGCGCCCGCAGCTGCCGCTCCTGGCCGCGCTGGTGGAAGGGGGCGGGCTCGGCGTCGAGGGTGCCGCGATGGTGAGCCGGCTGGCCTATCTCGAGCTCAAGGGCGGCGAGCCCCCGGGGGTGGAGCCGCTCGCCCTGGACGACCCGGCCGAGGTCGTTGGCCGCACCCTCGACGGGGTGCGCCGGCTGCTGGGAGCCTACGCCGCCGGCGACGTCCCCTACCTACCGCTGCCGCGGCCGCGCGCGAGTGCCCATCCCGACCCGATCGCACCGCTCGCGCGGGATCAGGAATGGCTCGACGGCGAGGCGGGATGAGCGTGCGCGAGCCCACGCCGGAGCAGCGCCGCGCCGCCGATCCGACGCGCTCGGTCTGGGTCGACGCCAACGCCGGCACCGGCAAGACCCGGGTGCTGACCGACCGCGTGCTGCGCCTGCTGCTCGCCGGCGCGCCGCCGGCCTCGATCCTGTGCCTCACCTTCACCAAGGCGGCGGCGGGCGAGATGGCCGGCCGCGTCGTCGAGAAGCTGGCGCAGTGGGCGACGATGGACGACGACGCCCTCGACGCCGAGCTTGAAGCGCTCAAGGCCCGGCCCGCCGACGACCGCCTGCGCGAGCGGGCGCGTGGGCTGCACGACGCGGTGCTGGCGCTGGCGAACGGCCTCGCCATCATGACGGTGCACAGCCTGGCCCAGCAGCTGCTGCGCCGGTTCCCTCTCGAAGCCGGGGTGCCGGCGAGCTTCGAGGTCATCGACGACCGTACCCGCGGCGAGCTTCTCGACCAGGCGCGCGAGCGCGTGCTCGCCGGCGCGGCGGAGGACGGCGACCTGGCGGACGATCTGGCGCTCCTCGCCGCGCACGCCGCCGACGCCACGCTGCTCGCCGCGGTCGACGCGCTCGTGGCCGAGCGCCGGCGCTGGGTCGAGGCCCGTGACGGCCTGGGTGGGCTCGACGCGGTGTTGGCGACGCTCGCCGCCGCCCTCGACGTCGACGCCGGCGACGACGCGGCCGACGTCCTCGCCGCCGGCTGCGCCGAGCAGGGCCTCGACCGGGAGGCGCTGCGCGCCGCCGCCGACAGTCTCGCCGCCGGCGGGTCCAAGACCCGCGTCGAGGCGGCGAGCGCGATCCGCGCTTGGCTCGACGCCGATCCGAGCGCGCGCGAGGCCCTGTTGCCGCGCTACCGCGGCGCGCTCGCCACCTTCGACGAGAAACGCGAACCGCCGGGCTGGCGGCCCAACGGCAAGCTCGTGACCGAGAAGCTCGCGCGCGAGGACCCGGGCACGGCGGCGGCGATCGTGGCGGAAGTGGAGCGGCTGGACCGCCTGGCGGCGCGCGAGCGCGCGCAACGGACCTACCGCCGCACCGCCGCGCTTCTGCGCACCGCCGACCGCGTGCTCGACGCCTTCGAGCACCTGAAGGCGCAGGCCGCGGTGCTCGACTTCGACGACCTGCTGTTGAAGGCGCGGGCGCTGTTGGCGTCGCCCGGCGCCGGCGACTGGGTCCGCTTCAAGCTCGATCAGGCCTACACCCACATCCTCGTCGACGAGGCCCAGGACACCAACAGCCTGCAATGGGCCATCGTCGAGCTCCTGGCCGACGAGGTGTTCGCGGGCGCGGGCACGCGGCCCGCTGGCGGCCGCACGCTGTTCGTCGTCGGCGACGCCAAGCAGTCGATCTACCGCTTTCAGGGCGCCGATCCCGAAGCCACCGCCGCGGTGCGCGCGAGGCTGGAGCGACGGGCACGCGCGGCCGGCCTGCCGTTCGAGGCGGTGGCGCTCACCCGCTCCTTTCGCTCCAGCCAGGCCGTGCTCGACGTCGTCGACGCCGTACTCGCCGAGGAGGAGGTGAAAGCGCTGGTGGGTGACGCACCGCTCCACCACGCCTTCGCGACCACCAAGGGCGGCCGTGTCGAGCTGTGGCCACTGGAGCCGGCGCCGGAGACCGCCGAGGCGCGCGATCCCTTCGGGGTGCCGCCCCGGGGCGACGTCGAGGACAAGAGCGACCGTCGCCTCGCCCGGCGCATCGCCCTCGAGTTGCGCCGCCACCTCGACGCCGGCACGCCGCTCCCCGGCGGCGGCCGCCCGCTGCGCGCCGGCGACGTCATGGTGCTGTTGCGCAAGCGCGATCCGCTGCTCGAGCCCTTGATCCGGGCCTTCAAGCAGAACGACGTGCCCGTGGTCGGCGCCGACCGCATCGCGCTCACCAGCCATCTCGCCGTGCAGGACCTGATGGCGCTGGGCGAGGCGGTGCTGCTGCCCGAGAACGACTTCGCGCTCGCCTGCGCGCTCAAGAGCCCGCTGTTCGGCCTCGGCGAGGACCGGCTCTTCCGCCTCGCCCACCACCGCGCGCCCGGCCAGAGCCTGCACCAGGCCTGGCGCGAGGCCGCGCAGAGCGACGGCGAGTTGGCGCAGCTCTGGCGGCGCTATCGGCGCTGGCAGCGCCTCGCCGACTTCGTCCCGGTCTACGAGTTCTATCTGCGCGTGCTGGGTGGCGCGGTCGGCGACGACCCCGATCGCGCCTTCGCCGCCCGCCCCGCCTTCCTGCGGCGCTTCGGTGCGGAGGCGGCGGAACCGCTGGACGCCTTCGTCGACCAGGCGCTGGCTTACGAGCAGGGCCACGCCGCGACCCTGCAGGGCTTTCTGGACTGGCTCGCTCGCGGTGAAGAGGATCTCAAGCGCGAGGCCGCCGCCGGCGGCGACGGCGTGCGGGTGCTGACCGTCCACGGCGCCAAGGGGCTGGAGGCGCCGGTCGTCATCCTCGCCGACGCCGGACCGCGCAACCCGCCGCGCCCGGACCGTCTGCTCTGGAGCCACGATCCGGCGCTGCCGCTGTGGCGGCCCGCCGCGGCCGAGGCGACACCGCTCTCGCTCGCGGCCCGCGCGCGCGAGCGGCACGGCGAGGCGGCGGACGACCTGCGGCTGCTCTACGTCGCCGCGACCCGGGCGTCGCAATGGCTGATCGTCGCCGGCGCCGAGACCAGGCGGACCGCCGGCCACTCGTCCTGGCACGCCCGGCTGGACGCCGCGCTCGGTCGGCTGGAGGCCGCGACCACCGAAGCGGGACGCCGTGTCTACGCCCGCGGTGTCGCCGCCCCCGCGGCGGAGACCTCACGCCCCGCCGGGCCCGGGGACCCGCCGCCGGCGTGCCTCGCCCGGCCCGCACCGCCGGTGCGACGGCCGCGGCTCCTTCGGCCGTCGGACGCGGTCACCCCGGCGAGCGGGTCCGGTACGGCGGAACGGCGCGCGGCGCTCGTGGTCGGTACCCAGGTCCACCGCTTGTTGGAGCGCTTGCCGCCGATCGCGGCGAGTGCGCGCGAGCGGGTCTTGGACCAGGCGCTGGCGCGCAGTGCCGACCTCGACGAGGCGCTCAGGGCGCGCGTGCGCCGCCAGGTGCTGACGACGCTCGCTCACCCGCAACTCGCCCCGCTGTTCGGCCCCGAAGCCTGGGCCGAGCAGCCGGTGGTGGGCGAGGTGGACGGCGAGCGCATCGTCGGCACGGTGGACCGGATGGCGGTGGTGGGGGGCGAGCTGTGGCTCGCCGACTTCAAGACCGGGCGCCCGCCGGCGCCGGGGGCGCCGATGCCGGAGCCCTACGCCCGCCAGCTCGCGGCCTACGCCCGGCTGCTGCGGCCGCTCTTCGCCGACTGCGCGGTTCGGCCGCGGCTGGTGTGGACGGAGACCGGCGCGGTGCAGCCCCTCGGCGCGCCGGCTCCGGCGGCTGCCGGCGACGGCGACGGCGGCGTCGATTGACCGGGCGGGGTCGCGCGCCTTAGGTGGCGCTTACGTGCAGGGGCGCGGCGCCCCCGTCATGAAAGGAAGGATCATGGCCCTCAAGAAGACGTCGGATCAGGCCTTCGAGACCGAGGTGCTCCGGGCCGAGCGCCCCCAGCTCGTCGATTTCTGGGCCGAGTGGTGCGGGCCGTGCCGGCAGATCGCGCCCGCTCTGGAGGAAATCGCGAGCGAGTACGACGGCCAGATCGACGTGGTGAAGGTCAACATCGACGAGAACCCGAACACGCCCACCAAGTACGGCGTGCGCGGCATCCCGACGCTGATGATGTTCAAGAACGGCGCGCTGGTCGACCAGAAGGTCGGCGCGCTGCCGAAGAGCCGGCTGGTCGAGTGGGTCGACGCGAACCTGTGAGGTGGGGCCGCGGCGGGCTCGCCGGGGTCGGCGTCCTCGCCGCCGTGCTGGCGGTGACTGCCGCCGCCGCGCAGAGCGACCGGCCGACGATCGGCGACCTGGTTCCGGACGAGCCGCCGCGCCGCGAGGGGCAGCTGTTCACCCCGGAGCGCGGGCCGTTCCCCCTGCCCGAGGCGGCCACCGCCCCGACGCCGGGTGGCGCGCCGGTGAAAGCGGCGGTGTACGTGCCGGAATGCGCCAGCCCGGCGGCCCCCGCCGACCATGTCGCGTACCTGCAGAGCCTCGGCCTCGCCGTCGCGGTTCCGGCCCTCGGCGGGGATCGCTGCGCCCAGCCGCGAGAGCATCTCGGCACACTCCACGACGAGATCGAGCGGGTCGCGGGCGAGCTCGCCGCGCTCGAATGGATCGACGGCGACGCGCTCTACCTCGTCGGGCACGGCGTCGGGGCCGACGTCGTCGCCACCTTCACCAGCGAGGGGGTGTTCGTGGGCATGGTCGGCTTCGCCGCCGCCTGTCCGTTCGGGATCCAGAACGTGACGCCGATCCTCACCTTCCGGACGCTCGACGACCCGGTGCTGCGCAACCGCGGCACCCGCTGCTCGCAGTTCGACGCGCCCAACGCCGTCAACGTCGAATTCGGCGGCAGCGAACACGTCCTGCGGCTGAGCCCCCAGGCCGCGGGCGGCGCCGAGGTCCGCGCCTTGATGCGCCGCACCCTGCGGACGTTCCTGGGCGTGACCGAAGGCGAGGGCGAGGGTCTCAGCGACGGGGATCAGCTCGATCTGCGCCAGCTCGGCGACGGCGGCTGAGCGCCCCCGCGGCGGCGGTGGGCCGGCCGGGGCGGGCCGCCTCCGCCACCGCCGGGTTTCCGCCCTCGCCGGGGTGGGCCTCGCCGCGTCTCCGGCCC
>JAAAPF010000114.1 GCA_009908425.1 Alphaproteobacteria bacterium | reverse complement strand
ACGGCGAGCGGGGCGGAGCTCCTGATCACCCACGCCCACGGCCGCCAGGCCGCGGCCCGGCTCGACCTGCCGCTGGTGCGCGCGGGCTTTCCGATCTTCGACCGCCTCGGCGCCCAGGACGTCTGCCGGGTCGGCTACCGCGGCACCCGCGCCTTTCTGCTCGAGATCGCCAACGCCGCCCAGGGCCGGGCGCACGTCCCGCGCCCGGAGCACTTCGGCGCCGCCCCGCCCGCGGAGGAGTTCGCCCATGCACGTCCGTAGACTTGGCCTCATCGAGGGAGAGGGTGCAACGATGACCACTGACGCCCCCACGGCCGGACCGGCGATCCGGGTCGCGATCGCCACCAACGACCACCGCTTTCTCGACGCCCATTTCGGCTCGGCCACGAGTTTCGCGGTCTTCGAGGTGTCGCCCGAGCAGTGGCGCTTCGTCGAAATGGTGACCTTCGACGACGTCACCGCCGGCGAGGGCCATCACCCCGACAGCGTCGACCGGATCACGCCGAAGGTGGAGGCGCTCAAGGGCAACGCGCTGTTGTTCGTCCTCGCCATCGGCGGCCCGTCGGCCGCCAAGGTGGTGCGCGCCGGCATCCACCCGGTGAAGCTCAAGGAGCCCGAACCTCTGGGTCAGGTGGTGCTGCGCGTGCAGCGCATGCTGCAGGGCAAGCCGCCGCCGTGGCTGCGCAAGGCGCTCGGCCAACAGCGCGCACCGCGCGACTTCGTCGACGACGCCGAGGACGCGGAGCTGGTGGAATGACCGTCGCCTGCACCGCCACGCCCGCCGTGGGCGCGGCCGCCGCCCCGCGCGGCGGCCCCCTGCCGCGCTCCGACTTCATCCGCCAGCTGGTCCAGGTGCTGCGCGCCGAGGACAGCTGGGGCGCCTGGGAGGATCTCGGCGACGCCGACCTCCTGGCGGAATACGTCGTCACCGCGGAGGAGCGCCGCGACCTGCCGATCACCGGTGATCCCGAACCGGAGCTGGTGTGGCGCCTCGAGCAGTTCTACGCCGCCGTCGGCCTGCTGGTCGGCCGCCGTACCGGCTGCGCCGCGAGCCCGATGAGCCGCATCCACTGGGAAGGCTTCGGCCGCGTCGTGCTGATCGCGGGGCGCCTGGTCGTGCTCTCGCACCACCTCCGCGACGTCCACCGTTTCGGTTTCGCGAGCTACGAAGCGCTCGCCGCCGAGGGCGAACGGCTCACCGCCGAGGCCATCGCCATGATCGAGGCTCATCGCGAGCTCGCCCAGGCCGCCTGAACCCGGGGCCCCGTTGGGGGGCCGAGGAGAGATCCCATGCCGATGACCGCCGTCACCCGTGACGGGCGCACCTACACGCCCGAATTCCTCGACGCCATCGACGCCGAAAAGTGCATCGGCTGCGGCCGCTGCTTCAAGGTCTGCGGCCGCGACGTCATGCGGCTGGTGGGGGTCGACGAGGACGGCACCGTCGTCGAACTCGACGATGAGGACGATGACGAGATCGAGCGCATGATCATGGTGCTCGCGGATCCCGGCGCCTGCGTCGGCTGCGGCGCCTGTGCGCGCGTCTGCGCCAAGGGCTGTCAGACCCACGTCACCGTCGACGCCGCTTGAGGACGCTCCGACACGCCCTGTCGCAAAGCCCTCAATGTCACGAAGCCGCCACCCTCACCGCCTCCTCCGAGCCTCCTAACTCCTTGTCGAACCAAAAGGAATCGGGATGGCACAGCGCTTGCTAAGAGGGCGGTGAGGATCGCGACCGAGGTCGCTCGAAGGAGACCACGCCGATGCTGGAGCTGACCGAGAGCGCCCGCACCGCCATGCAGACGGCGATCGCCGGCGCCGACCGCCCGGTGGCGGGCTTGCGGATCATGGTGGAGAGCGGCGGCTGTGCCGGCCTGCGCTACGGCATGGCGCTGGAGCTCGCCGTCGAACCGGACGACGCCACGCTCGATTTCGACGGTCTGACCGTCCTGATCGACCCCGACAGCCGGGGCTACCTCGAGGGCGTCACCGTCGATTTCGTCTCCGATCTGGAGGGCGCCGGTTTCGTCTTCGACAACCCCAACGCCCGCGGCGGCTGCGGGTGCGGCAAGTCGTTCTGCTGAGAGGGGACGATCGTATGGCCGATACCGCCTCGCCCCGCGCCCGCCCGACCCGCCACGTCGTCCACGACATCGCCCGCCGCGGCCCGGTGCGCGCCCGCGCGCCGGTGCGCCTCGAACCGGCGACGCCTACCGCCCCCGCCTCGGCGCAAGACCGCGCCGTCGTCGCCGACGTGGTCGAGGCCATGCGGCCGTCGTTCCAGGCCGACGGCGGCGACGTCCAGCTCGTCGACGTCGCCGAGAGCGCGGTGCGGGTGCGCCTCTCCGGGGTCTGCGCCGAATGCGGCGCCGCCGTGCTCAGCCTCGGCGGTCTGCAACAGCGGGTGAGCGCCGCGCTCGGCCGCCGGATGCGGGTCCGCCCCGTCACCGGGCAGGCCGTCGCCGGCCCGACCGGGGCGCCGTCATGAGCGCCGGCCCCGCGCTGCCGAGCCGGCTCGTCCTGCCGCAGCCGGTCGCCCTCTGCGACACCACGCTGCGCGACGGCGAACAGACCGCGGGCGTCGCCTTCACCCGCGCCGAAAAGCTGGCGATCGCCGGCGCCCTCGACGCCGCGGGCGTGCACGAGATCGAACTCGGCGTGCCGGCGATGGGGGAGGACGAGATCGCCGACATCCGGGCGCTGGCGGCGCGCCTCGAGCGCGCGGTGCCGGTCTGCTGGTGCCGCCTGCACGCCCGCGACCTCGACGCCGCCGCGGCCACCGGGGTGGCGCGCGTGCACCTGGCGATACCGGTCTCCGAGCGCCAGCTGGCGGCCAAGCTCGGCCGCGACCGGGCCTGGGCCCGCGGCGCGGTCGCCGAGCTCGTCAATGAGGCGCGCGGGCGCGGCTTCGTGGTCTCGCTCGGCGCCGAGGACGCGTCGCGCGCGGATCCGGACTTCGTCGCGGAGATCGCCGAGATCGCCGCCGAAGCCGGCGCGATCCGCCTGCGCCTCGCCGACACCCTCGGCGTCCTCGACCCGTTCGCGGCCTTCGCCTTCGTCGCGCGGATCGGCGCCGCCTCGCCGCTGCCGCTCGAAATGCACGCCCACAACGATCTCGGCATGGCCACCGCCAACACCCTGGCGGCGGCCGCCGCCGGTGCGCGCTATCTGAGCGTCACCGTCAACGGTCTGGGCGAACGCGCCGGCAACGCCGCCCTGGAGGAGATCGCCGCCGCCGTCGCCGCCGCCGGTGGCGGCTGCGGGGTCGACCTCGCCCGCCTGGAGGCGCTGTCGCGGCTCGTCGCCGACGCCGCCGCGCGGCCGCTGCCGGTGAGCAAGCCGGTGGTCGGCGAAGGCGTCTTCACCCACGAGGCCGGCATCCACGTCGACGGCCTGATGAAGGACCCCGCCACCTACGAGGCGCTGGCGCCGGCGCTGTTCGGACGCCGTCACCGGGTGGCGCTGGGCAAGCATTCGGGCACCGCGGCGCTGCGCCGGGCGCTGGCCGAGGCCGGGCTGCCCGACGACGCCGAGACGGCGCGGCGGATGCTGCCGCTGTTGCGCGCGCACGTCGCCAGCGCGAAGGCGGCGCCCTCGCCCACCGAACTCGCCCGCTTGCACGACGCGGCGCGCGCCGCCGCCGTGGCTTGAGGAGATCGCCGATGCCCGACGTCTTCGACTCCGCGACGCCCGGCGACGATCTGCGCGCTCGGCTCGACGACCTGTCGTCGGCCGAGGATCTCTTCGCCTTCTTCGGCGTCGCCTACGACGAGCGGGTGCTGCACGGCAGCCGCCTGCACATCCTCAAACGCCTGAACCAGTACCTCGCCGAGCACGACGTCGACGCGCTCAGCGACGACGCGCTCTATCGCGTCGCCCGCGAGGGGCTGGAGCGGGCCTACGCCGACTTCGTCGCCTCGACCCCGCGCCGGGAGCGCGTGTTCGAGGCGCTCGAACGGCGCGGCCGCGCCGCCGCCGGCTTCGTCGGCCTCGACGCGCTGCGCCCACCCTCATCCTGACGCCGCGCTCCCAGGAGATCGCGCTATGGACGCCGTCTTCGACCACGACACCGACCCCGAGGACCCCGGCCGGCGGGGCCTGAACCTGGTCGTCTGCATCAAGCAGGTGCCGGACAGCGCGCAGATCCGCGTCCACCCGGTGACCAACACGATCATGCGTCAGGGCGTGCCGACCATCATCAACCCCTACGACCTGTTCGCGCTCGAAGAGGCCATGCGCCTGCGCGATCAGTACGGCGGCGAGGTCACCGTCTTGAGCATGGGCCCGCCGATGGCCGAGGAGGCGCTCAGGCGCGCGCTCGGTCTCGGTGCCGACAAGGCGGTGCTGATCACCGACCGTCGCTTCGCCGGGGCCGACACGCTCGCGACCTCCTACGCGCTCGCCTCGGCGCTCGCCAAGCTCGGCGCCGAGCGGCCGATCGACGTCGTCTTCACCGGCAAGCAGACCATCGACGGCGACACCGCCCAGGTCGGCCCGGGCGTCGCCCGCCGGCTCGGGCTCAATCAGCTCACCTACGTCGCCGCCATCGACCTCCTCGATCGCGCCACCGGCGAGATCGTCGTGCGCCGTCGCGCCGAAGGCGGGCTGCAGGTGCTGAGCTCGCGCCTGCCCTGCCTCGTCACCGTGCTGGAGGGCGTCAACGAGATCCGCCGCGGTTCGATCGAGGACATGCTGCGCGCCGCCCGCGCCGAGGTCACCGTGTGGTCGGCCGCCGACGCCGGCATCGAGGACCCCCAGCAATGCGGCCTCAAGGGCTCGCCGACGCTGGTCAAGCGCGTGTTCGCGCCGACCCCGCGCGAGGAGAGCGCCGAGATGGTCGCCGTCGACGGCAAACGCCCGGCGCAGATCGCCGATGCCGTCCTCGACCTCGTCTTCGCCCACGCCCCCAAGCTCGAGACGGAGCTCGGGGCCGCCCCGAGCGAAAAGGAGCGCCGATGAACACCAAGGCACCGGCCCGCCCCGGGCGCAAAGAGCAACTTCCCGAGCGCTTTCAAAGCTATCGCCACGTCTGGGTCTTCGTCGAGATCGAGGAGGGCCGTGTCCACCCGGTCGCCTTCGAGCTCTTGGGCGAGGGCCGCAAGCTCGCCGACGCGCTCGAGGTCGAACTCGCCGGCGTCGTCCTCGGCCCGGCGGGGGCGGCGACCGACGCCGCCGTCGCCGCGGCGTTCCACCACGGCGCCGACACGGTCTACCTCGCCGAGCACGACGCGCTCGCGAGCTATCGCAACGAGCCCTACACCCGCGCGCTCACCGAACTGGTCGAGACCTACCAGCCCGAGATCATGCTGCTGGGTGCGACCACCCTCGGGCGCGATCTCGCCGGCGCGGTCGCGACGACGCTCAAGACCGGGCTCACCGCCGACTGCACCGAACTCGCCATCGACGGCGAGCGCTCGCTGGCGGCGACCCGACCGACCTTCGGCGGCTCGCTCTTGTGCACCATCCACACCCGCGGCGTGCGCCCGCAGATGGCGACGGTGCGCCCGCGCGTGATGGCGATGCCCGAGCCCGACCCGGAGCGCGACGGCCGCGTCGTCCGCCACGCCCTCGATCTGCCCGAGCCCGACTTCGTGACCAAGGTGCTCGACTTCATCGCCGACGCCCGCACCGACGACGTCAACCTGGCCTACGCCGAGGTCGTCGTCGCCGGCGGCATGGGCCTGCAGTCGGCCGAGAACTTCGAGCTGGTGCGCGAGCTCGCGGCCGCGCTCGGCGGCGACTACGGCTGCTCGCGACCGGTGGTGCAGAAGGGCTGGCTGCCGGCCGACCGCCAGATCGGCCAGACCGGCAAGACCATCCGGCCCAAGCTCTACATCGCCGCCGGCATCTCGGGCGCGGTGCAGCACCGCGTCGGCGTCGAGGGCGCGGATCTGATCGTCGCGATCAACAGCGATCCGGCGGCGAAGATCTTCGAATTCGCCCATCTGGGCGTGGTCGCCGACGCGCTGACGGTCCTGCCGGCGCTCACCGAGGCCGTGCGCCGCCGCGTCGGCGTGCCGGCCCCGGTCGCCGCGGGCTGAGGGGGAGACCGCCATGAGCGAGCATTTCGACGCCATCGTCGTCGGCGCCGGTCCCGCCGGCAACAGCGCCGCCCTGGTCATGGCGAAGGCCGGGCTCAAGGTGCTGCAGATCGAGCGCGGCGAGACCGCCGGCGCCAAGAACGTCCAGGGCGCCATCCTCTACGCCGACGCCCTCGAGCGGCTGATCCCGGAGTTCCGCGACGAGGCCCCGCTGGAGCGCCACGTCGTCGAGCAGCGGGTGTGGCTGTTGGACGAGCGCTCGCACACCGGCGCGCACTACCGCTCCGACGACTTCAACGAGGACCGCCCCAACCGCTACACCATCCTGCGCGCCACCTTCGACCAGTGGTTCGCCGCCAAGGTGCGCGAGGCCGGGGCGCTGCAGATCACCGACACCACGGTCACCGAGCTCGTCCGCGACGAGGGCGGGCGGGTGATCGGCGTCGAGACCGACCGCGACGGTGCACCGCTCTACGCCGACGTCGTCGTCCTCGGCGAGGGCGTCAACGGCCTGGTCGGCCAGCGCGCCGGCGTCCGGCCCGAGCTCGACCCCCAGCACGTCGCGCTCGCCGTCAAGGAGACCATCTTTCTCTCCGAAGAGGCGGTGCAGGACCGCTTCAACCTCGACGGCGAGGACGAGGGCGTCGTCATCGAGGTCATGGGGTCGGTGTCGGCGGGGATGGTCGGCACCGGCTTTCTCTACACCAACCGCGAATCGATCTCGCTGGGTGTCGGCTGCCTGCTGTCCGACTTCCAGGAGACCCAGATCCCGGCCTACGTCCTGCTCGACCGGATGAAGTCGCATCCGTCGATCGCGCCCTTGATCCGCGACGGCGAGACCAAGGAGTACGTCGCCCATCTCATCCCGGAGGGCGGCTACGACGCCATTCCCAACCTCTCCGGCGACGGTTGGGCCATCGTCGGCGACGCCGGGCAGTTCGTGAACTCGGCGCACCGCGAGGGTTCCAACCTGGCGATGACCACCGGCCGGCTCGCCGGCGAGACGGTGGCGGCGCTGAAGCGCGAGGGGCTCGCCTGCAACGAGGCCAACCTCAAGCGCTACCGCCACGCCCTGGAGCAGTCCTTCGTGATGAAGGACCTCAAGAAGTACCGCCGGTTGCCCGGCGTGCTCCACGGCAACAAGCATCTCCTGACCGCCTATCCGCGGGCGATCTCGCAGGCGATGCAGACCTTCCTGCGCGTCGACGACGTCGACAAGCGCTCCAAGGAACGCCGCATGATGAGCCAGTTCCGCGCGGCGCGCGGTGGCTGGTGGAACGTGTTCACCGACGCACTCAAGATGGCGAGGGCCTGGCGATGACCACTTCCCACGACGCCCCGAAGCCCGCCCAGCGCATGGAGGAGCGGCTCTACAAGAACCGCTACCTCGTCGACGAGGGCCGGCCCCACGTAACGCTGCGCCGACGCGCGATCGACAGCGACGAGCTGAAGTCGCTGGTGCGGCTCTGCCCCGCCGGCTGCTACACCAAGGTCGAGCGCGGCCGGGTCGAACTGTCGCTCGACGGCTGCATGGAGTGCGGCACCTGCCGCATCGTCTGCCAGGCGACGGGCGAGATCGAGTGGAGCTATCCGCGCGGCGGCTTCGGCGTCGCGTTCAAGTTCGGCTGAGGCACATCCATCGGCTCGCGGCGGCGGCGGTCGTCGCCGCGGCCGGGTTGGAGCTGGAGGCACGGCGATGATCGTGCCGGCGCCGAGTGGGCCGATCGTGATCCCGACGCGGCCCACCGACCCCCGCGGTCACGCCGCGGAACGCCCCGGGGCCGGATCCACCCGCCCTGGCCTCATCGCCACCTCCTCGCTGACCGCCAACACGGTCGGCGCGGTGCCCCGGACGGTCGTGGACCCGGGAACGACGAGGCCTTTCGACGTCTCGATATCAACGAAATCGAGCCCCGGCGGATCCGAGGATACCGTTGCGGCCGGGAGGCGGATCAGGGCCGCCGCAGGCGACCGCGGTCGGGCGGGTTCAGCAAAAGCCCTTGCCGAGGCGCCAGGGCCGAAGAGCTCGGCGCTCGCCCGCAGCGGGGAGGTCGACCACCAGCCGATTGATCGGCATGGCGAAGCTCGGTGTCCCGGCCGGGGATGTGTGCGTCAGGAGGGCGGCGAGGTCGGCCAGCATCCGCAGCCGAGCGGTCGGCGACAGCACGAACGCCGCGTAGAAAAATCCGGCCGCCTCCGGCGCCAGCGTCTCGGCCGGGCCCGACATCGTCACCACGCCCGTCTCGACACGCACCACCGCACCCGGAAACGCGGCGCGGACGAGCGTCGCGAGACCATCGGCGCTGCGCACCCGCGGGTCGCCCAGATCGACCTCGCCGTAGGCCGGCAACTCGGCCTGCACGTGGCCGTAGATCAGGTCGTGGACCTCGGCGTAGCCCGGCGCCGCCGCCATCGGGCCGTCGACGAGCGCCGCGAAGCGGCCGCCGGGCGCGAGCACCCGGGCGAGCTCGTCGAGGACGGGGGCAACCGGATCCATCAGGGTCAGCGCCCAGTGGCACAGCGCGACGTCGACCGAACCGTCGGCGAGGAAATCGAGCCGTTGCGCCTGCGCCTCGACCAGCTCGGCCCGCCCATGCGGTAGCCGTCCGCGAACCAGCGCCAGCTCGTCGGGCGACATGTCGACCCCGATCAGGCGCAGCTCGGCCGGCAGGGTCTCGTGGCACAACTGCAGCAGCGGTCCCGAGCCGCAGGCGACGTCCAGCAACACGCGGTGAGCATCCGGCTCCACCGCTTCGGCGAGCCAGGCGTAGCTGGTGCGCCCTGCGGCATCGCGGCAGCGCATGGCGCAGCTCTCGGTGAAGCCGGCATGATCGCGGTGGACGGCGCGCAGATGCGCGCGCAGCGCGGCCGGGTCGGGCGCGGCGCCGCGCGCCAGGGTGTCGGTCCAGTCGGTGCGCAAGGGCGCGTCGGTCATGGGAGGCCTTTCGGACCGGAGGGCGGAGGTCGTTCGGAGGGAAAGCCGCTCAGCCGGCGACGGTCATCAGCCAGACGCGCTGAGGGAACCGCCACCCCTCGGCGCGGCGGCTGGCCGCCAGATAGCCGGCGAGCGGTTCGGTCGCCGCCATCTCCTCCAGCCCGACGCGGTCGTCGAACACGCAGCGCTGTAGGTAGCCCTCGACGGCCGCGGTCGCGTCCGGCCCGGCGACGCTGTCGTAGACGACCTCCTGGACGGCCACCTCGGCGCCGGCCCCGCGAAGCGTCCGCACGATCGCCTCGGCCGCGACGTAGGGCTGCGCGTGCGCGGGCCCGAAGGCGGCGAGGTAGCGGCGGTGGAAGGCGATGTAATGGCCGGCCTCGGCGCTGTGGGCGATGAGTCCCACGCCTCCCGGCGCGATCGCGGCGCGAAAGCGCGCCATCGCCTCGCCGAGTTCGGCCTGCGGCACCGCATAGAGGGCGTGAATGGCCCAGACGACGTCGTAGCCCGCCGCGGGCGGCGCAAAGTCCTGCAGCGTCGTCTCGTGCTCCACCGCCGCGCGGAACGGCGCGGGCAGGGCCGCGCGCGCCTCGGCGAGGGAAAAGGCCGAGGGGTCGAGGAGCGCGGTCTCTACCGGGTGGATCCGCGCCTGGCCGAGACCGGCGTGGTGCGCCAACGCGTTGGGAAACTTGCCCGAACCGCAGGCGACGTCGAGCAGCCGCAGGGGCACGTCGCCGGCACGGCGCTGTGCGGCCTCGAAAACGGCGCACCAGTCGCGGGCGAGCGCGAGGTGCCGGTAATCGTCGGTGGCGAGCGTGTAGAACGCCTCCATGCCCGCGCGCCCGGCCTCGGACCAATGCGCCGAGCTGCGCGCCGGCAGATCACTCATCGGGCGCGTCCGCCACCGGCCAGCAGACGGGGTTGAGCGAGCTGGCGGCGAGCTCACCCGGCCCGACACCGGGCATGAACTTCTGCCAGTCGCCCGAAACCATCGTCGGCGCGTCCACGATGCGCGCGCCGTCGGCGTAATAGGTGTTAGCCAACACGATGCGGCTCCGGTCGGTGCGATTGCGCGCCGCGGTGTGAAAATTGAGATTGTGGTGAAAGCTCACCTCGCCGATGTCGAACGGCGTCTCGTCGACCGCGACGTCATGGCGCCTGAAGGTGTCGGCGACGCCGCGGTCGTAGTTCGTGCCCGACTTTTCGAAGTCGACGCCGTCCACCAGCTTCCACACGTCGATCGGGTGGGCGAAGGCCAAGGGTCCCATCGCCAGCGGGATCGGCTGCGCCGGCGCCCAGGCGGTGACGACGTCGTGGGTGTCCAGCGGGAAATGGTGATCGTCGAAATGCCACGGCGTGCGGCCGCAGCCGGGCTGCTTGGCGAGCACGTTGTCGTGGTAGAGGCGCACGCCGCCGACGCCGAGCAACTCGGCGCAGATCTTCGCGACGCGGGGCGACAGGACGTAAGCGCGCAACAGCGGATGGTCGGGCCAGACCATCTCGAGACTGAGGAAGCGATCCTGCGCGCCGGTGTCGACGTCGGTCCCGAACTCGACCTCGAGCAGTCGGACCAGCTCGGCCCGCAGCTTCAGCACGGCGCCGGGCGAGAACACACCCTTGAGCTTGATGAAGCCGTTGGTCCGAAAGAAGGCGATGTCGGCCGCGCTCAGCTCGTAGGGCTCGGCCAACTCGGCGACGACCTCGGCGTCGGCAGGCAGCGTGACGTCGGGGAGCGCCGCCGCGGCCTCGAACTCGGTGATCTCGCCGGTGTTGTCGGCGAGGCCGACATACCAATCCCACCACGCCTGGTTGTCCTTGTCCCAAGGCCGGCTGACATCGGTATCGGGCGTGCCGGCGGTGGCCGATCGGTCTCGCATCAGCGTCTCCTTTGTCCGACCCCGGAATTACAGCCGTGCCGCACCGAAGCAAGTCCGCCTCGAAAAATGTCCCGTCGGCGGGGCCGCCGGAGGGATCGAGCGGGTCCGCGAAAGGGTTCCACCTCAGGTTGCGGCCGTCCACGCCTCTCGACCGGATGAGCCTGGCGGTGGCCTCAACGTCCTCCCTGCCGGATCGCAGGCCCGGTGCCCGGCCCGCGCGTGTTCGTCACAGACCAAGTTAACCCTCAGATACCAAACGGGAAATGGCGATTTCGAGGGCTCGACGTGCGCCGGCAGCTGGCCGGATTTGGTGTCGACGTCTACGTCAGAAGCCACCCCACGAAAGGCACACGCCCCGGGACCGCTGCCGTGGTTGACTCGCTCAAATGCCTGGATGAATTTCAGCGTTATATACCATTAGTTGAAAAACGCGGTGAACTGAGACACCAGGAGTATGCAACCTGAACGACGATCCCCAGCGAGCCGAAGCCGTTCGAGATCGTGCCCCGCTACCCCGAGGGCCGGTGATCATAGAACCACTTGGAGTTGGAAACCCGGCGCCCAAGGTCGGGGCTGGACGCCGGCGAGCCGGCGGGCGGCGACGGTGACCGAGGAGCGCAACGACCGGTTCGAGGTGTCGCCGGAGGCGGCGTCCTCCATCGCGTACGACGTGGCGGTCGTCGGCTCCGGCGTGAGCGGCGCGCTCATCGCCAAGGAGTTGAGCGGGCGCGGCTTGCGCGTTCTCGTGATAGAGGCCGGGCCGAGTCACGACCTCACGGTCGCCGAATACGAGACCAGCCTCAGGCGGTTCTACGGGGCGGCGTCCAAGGACAACAACGCGCCCTACGCCGCCAACGCCAACGCGCCGATGCCACGCAGCACCGACACCACCAAGCTGCGCCCCGGCGAACCGAACGCCGACGGCTACCTCGTCCAACTCGGTCCGCTCGAACTCGACAGCACCTATACCCGCGTGCTGGGCGGCACGAGCCGGCACTGGGAGGGCAAGGCGCTGCGCATGCTCCCCGACGATTTCGCGCTGCGCAGCCGCTTCGGCCGTGCGGCGGACTGGCCGTTGGGTTACGACGACCTGGAACCCTACTACCGGCGTGCCGAGTTCGAGCTCGGCGTCGCGGGCGAGGTCGAGGAGCAGGACTTCGCCGGGCTGCGCTTCGCACCCGACTACGTCTATCCGATGCACGGCATGCCGCGCTCGCATCTCGACCGCGTCATCGCCGACGACCTGGACGGCCTCGAGGTCGCCCGCGACGGCGAGACCTTCGCCCTAAGCGTCCGCGGCACCCCCCAGGCCAGAAACGGCGTGCCGAACGCCGCCTACGACGGCGGCCGCGGCTACCGGCCGGTGGGCGCGGTGAGCCTTCATCAGGCCGAGCTCGGCGAGCGCTGCCAAGGCAACACCAACTGCACCCCGATCTGCCCCGTCCAGGCCAAGTACGACGCCCGCCGAACCTTGTTCCAGGCGCTCGGCACCGGCCGCGTCGACCTGTTGACCCAGGCGGTGGCCTCGGAGGTTCACGTCGACCCCGCGAGCGGCCGCGTGACCGCTATCGACTACCAGGCCTACGCCGATCCTGCGAGCGCCGAGCACGTCACCGGCACGGTGCGCGCCGACGTGTTCGTGCTCGCCGGCAACGCGGTCGAGAACGCCCGGCTGATGCTGGCCTCGGGACTGACGGGCTCGAGCGGGCTCGTCGGCCGCAACCTGATGGACCACGCCTATCTCCTCACCTGGGCGCTGATGCCCGAACCGGTCGGCGCGCTGCGCGGGCCGCTCTGCACCTCCGGCATCGAGGACCTGCGGACCGGCGCCTTTCGGCGCCAACACGCCGCCTTTCGCTTCGGCATCCACAACGACGGCTGGGGGTGGGCCACCGGCTCGCCCTACGGGGACCTCGAAGAGCTGGTGGATCGCCGCAACACGTTCGGCCCGGCGCTTCGGCGCGCGCTCGTCCAGCAGATCTCCCGGCAGGTGCTGATGGCGGGCATGATCGAGGTGCTGCCCGACGAGAGCAACCGGGTCACCGTCGACCCGCGCTACCGCGATCGACTGGGCAACCCCCGGCCGGTCGTGTCGTTCGGCGTGCCGCCCTACACCTTGGAGGCGGCGGCGTTCGCGCGGCGGCTGTCGCGCCGGCTCTATCAGCGGCTCGGCGCCGAGGACCACACCGCCTACCATCCGGCGGAACCCGGGTGGGTCAGCTATCAAGGCGAGGGCTACGTGCTGCGCGGCGGTAACCACTGGGCCGGCACGCACGTCATGGGCACGAGCCCGCGCGCGTCGGTCGTCGACGCCGACCAGCGGTCCTGGGACCACCCCAACCTCTTCCTTGCCGGTGCCGGCAGCATGGCGAGCATCGGGACGTCGAACACGACGCTGACGCTCGCAGCCTTATGCCTGCGCAGCGCCGACACCATCGCGAAAGACCTCGAGACGGCCGCCGCCCCGGTGACCGCGACTGCCGGCGGAGCAGGTGCATGAGCCTCCATCCCATCACCGACGTCGCGGGCCTGCACCGCCACCTCGAGGCCGCCATCCAGCTCGAGCACGCCACCATCCCGCCTTATTTGACCGCGCTCTATTCGATCCGGCCCGGCACCAACAGCGCCGCCCTTCAGGTCCTGCGCGCGGTGGCGGTCGAGGAGATGCTCCATCTCACGCTCTCCGCCAACATCCTGAACGCCGTCGGCGGATCGCCGGATCTGACGGTGCCGGGCTTCGTGCCCGCGTTCCCGGCCTATCTGCCGGACGGTGAAACCGACTTCGAGGTCGGGCTGCGGCGGTTTTCGACCGAGGCGATCGACACCTTCTTGAAGATCGAGCGGCCGGCGCCGGCGGACGGCGAGAGCATCCGGACCGTCGAGCGCCCGCCCCGGCCCACCATGCTCGGCGCCGGCAAGGTCGCCGACGACAGTGAAGAGCACTTCTACAGCATCGGCGAGTTCTATCGGGCGATCGAGGACGGGCTGATCCGCCTCGAGGCGGAGCACGGCCCCGAGCTGTTCGCCGGCGATCCGCGCCGGCAGATCACGCCCGAGTTCTACTATTCGGGCGGCGGCGAGATCATCCCGGTCACCGATCTGACCTCGGCGCGCGCGGCCATCCGACTGATCGCCGAGCAGGGCGAAGGCGACGGCGGCGCCATCTTCGACTATGAAGACGAGATCGCGCACTACTACCGCTTCCAGCAGCTCGTCCTCGGGCGCTACTACCAAGCGGGCGACGTCGCCGGCAGTCCGAGCGGTCTTCCCGTCGACGTCGACTGGGGCGCGGTTTACCCGATCAAAACCAACGCGCGGGTATCGGACTACCCGGAAGGCTCGGAGCTGCGCCGGGCGGCCGAGGCCTTCAATCGCGACTACGCCGGGTTCCTCGCCCTGCTGACCGGGGCCTTCCAGGGCGAACCGGCGCGGTTGAACGACGCGATGGGCGACATGTTCCGGCTCAAGGATCTCGCCGGCCAGCTGATGCGCCAGCCGCTCGACGCGGCCGGCATGGAGCACGCCGCACCGACCTTCGAGGTCTGAGGAGCGAGGGAGACGCCGCCATGGCATCGACGGACCTGCGCGCGGAGTTCCTGGCCCTGTCGGCGGCGCTGACCGGGTTCTCGGTGTTCCGCCTCGAAGGGACCGGGCAGACGGACGCGTATCTGACGACGATCGGAGACATCGTCGGCGAGGCCACCGTCGACGCGCTCGTCAGCGTCCACCGAGGCCTGGTCGACGCCACCGGCGGCGACGAGGCCGAGCTCCAGCGCGGGCTCCGGCGCGAGCTCCTGAGCGACGCCAAGCTGGGGCCGGTTGCCCGCAACCTGGTCAAGCTCTGGTACGTCGGCACCTGGTACGAGCTGCCGGCGGCCTGGCGGGACACCTTCGGTCCGAGCCTCCGTGACCGCACCTTCGTCGTCTCGCCCGAGGCCTACACCGAGGGCCTGTTGTGGCCGGCGGTGGGGGCCAATCCGGCCGGCGCCAAGCCCTTCGGCTACGGTATGTGGGCCAAGCCGCCCCGCATCGACACCGTCTAGAAGATCCGGAGGAGAGCAGCGTGTTCGACCGCGACCGCGTGTTCGTCGGCATCACCCCGACCGGCTGGACCAACGACGACTACCCGCTCCTGGGCGACGACATTTCGTTCGGCCAGTGCGTCAGCGAGATGGCGCTCGCCGGCTTCGAGGGCTGCAGCGTCGGCCACAAATACCCCAAGGACCCCGAGATCCTCGCCGAGGAGCTCGGCCGCCGCGGGCTGCGGATCTCCGAGCCGTGGACCAGTCTGTTCTTCACCGTCAACGACATGCGCGAGCGGACCATCGAGGGCTTCGAGCAGTCGATGGCGTTCATCAAGCGCATGGGCGGTGACAGGATCGTCGTCGCCGAGCTCGGCCACGCCGTCCATCAGCAACCGGTGCCGCCGATCGCCAACAAGCCCGTCTTCGACGACGCGCAGTGGACGGCGCTGGTGACCGGATTGAACGAACTCGGGCGGCTCGCCGCCGAGGCCGGCATGGTGATGTGCTACCACCACCACATGGGCACCGGGGTGATGACGCGTGCCGAGGTCGATCGGCTGATGCACGACGTCGACCCCGAGGTCGTCCATCTGTTGCTGGACACCGGACATCTGTATTGGGCCGGCGACGATCCCTTGGCGCTGGCGCGGGCTTACGCCGACCGCATCCGGCACGTCCACCTCAAGGACATCCGCCACGACGTCATGCAGGCCTGCAACGCGCGCTATCTGAGCTTCATCGAATCGATCATGGAGGGCGTCTTCACTGTGCCCGGCGACGGCGTCATCGACTTCGAGCCGATCTTCCAGACCTTGGCGGAGGCGGACTACGCGGGCTGGCTCATGATCGAGGCCGAACAGGACGCCGAGAAAGCCAACCCGCTCGACTACGCCCGCATGGCGCGGCGCTATCTGCGCGAGACCGCTGGTCTTTGAAACCTCCAGCCGGGCGAGGTGACGCCGGCCCGGCGCGGCGGCGGGACCGGCGCCGCCCGCCTGGTCACACCGGCTCGATCCGGTTGTAGAAGACCAGCACCTTCGGGTCGTCGCAGAGGAAGTAGCCCGGCGTGTAGTATCCGGTCGTGGCGAAGTCGATCCGGCCGTCGCCGTCGAAGTCGCCCAGCGCGATCCGCGCCGCCGAGGCGCTCGACACCCGGGTACTGGTGAACACCGCGTTGTCGACGTCGATGCACTTGTAATAAAAGACGCCCTGCCAGGGCCAGGGCCCGCGCAGGGCGACCAGGAACTCGTCGTCACCGTCGCCGTCGAAGTCGGCCGTCATGACGTGGTGGCCGGGGCCCTCGCCGGCGTCGTTGGGGTCGCCGTAGACGTCGAGCACGGTCCGCCGCCAGCGCGCCTCGGCGAGACCGCCCGGCGTCTCCTTGGTGTAGGCGCAGACGACGTTGCCGTGGAACGGCTCGATCGCCGCGATATAGCCGTAGCGGTCGTCGCCGACGCGCCCGATCGCGATGTTGCCGGTGCCCTTGAAGTGCGTGCGGGCGTATTCCGTCTGCTCGCCGCTGCCGAGCTGGTCGACCTTCCAGGCGCCGTCCTCGTAGCGCAGCCAGCAGACCCCCTCCTCGGTCGCCAGCATCACCGAGTCGAGGCCGTGCTCGCCGCCGTATTTGCCGACGAGCACGTCGTGGATGATGCGGAAGTGCTCGCCGTCGATCAGCCGGCCGGGCCAGCTCTCCGCGTTCAACACGTCGTCGGGGCGCGGGAACAGGGTCACCGCCACCGGTTGATGCAGGGCCTCCACGCCGCCGTGCGGGCCGACCACGGGCAGCCCCATCAGCTCCGGCGTGTCCGGCTGTGTGAAGTGGCCGAAGCGCAGGCGGTGCGTCGCCAACAGGTCGCCGACCGGCCGTTGCTCCCATTCACCCCCGGCTCCCCCCGCCGGGTTGCGGAACCAGGAAATCTTGCCGTCTTCCGGCTTGCAGTGGTACATGCAGCCGCCGTAATCATGGCAAACGACCAAGTCTTCGTGGCCGTCGCCGTCGATGTCCAGATGGTCCATCGCCACCGGCTTCGCCAATTGACCGATGATGTGCTTGTTCCAACTCGGGTTCTCGTACCAGACCATTTGACCGACGGCGAGGCCCGAGGCGACCAGATCGAGCTTGCCGTCGCCGTTGATGTCGACGGCATCGAGCCAATAGCCGTCATCGAGATCGCCCTCGACGAGAACTTCTTCGAACTTCGGCTGAGCGTATTTGACTTGCATGGACGTCATCCTCGCGGGCCGACCGAGGCGCGCCTCGGCGGTGGGGTGGTGGTGGGCACGCTGCGGCCGGCAACCCCCGACGGTCGCCGCTCGGCCCCGGGCGCCGCGTGCCGTCGCCGGCAGCCGAGCGGCATTGCGAAACGGGGCCGTCGGCCGTAGCGGGAACGCGCTCGCCGGACTCGACGGCGAAGAGGAGATGTCGGATGCCGTTCTCGCTCGCCTCGCCGGCCTTCGCGGCCGACGCCGTCCTGCCGCCGCGCTTCACGTGCCACGGTGACGGTCTGTTGCCGCCGCTGGTCTGGTCGCAGGCGCCGGCGCGGACCGCCGCCTACGCCTTGATCGTCGAGGACCCGGACGCGCCGGGCGGCACGTTTCGGCATTTCGGCGCCTACAACATCCCCGGCGACCGGCGTGAATGGCCCGAGGGGTCGGGCGGCGTGGTCGAACCGGTCGAGCCGGCGCTGCACGACTTCGGCGGCTCGGGGCTGTTCCCACCCTGCCCGCCGGCGGGCAGCGGTACGCACCACTACCGCTTCCGGCTGTTCGCGCTCGCGGCGCCCCTGTCCTTCGATCAGCCCCCCACCTGCCAGGGGCTGGTCGCGATGATGCACCTGCGGAACGTGATCCTCGACGAGGCGGTGCTGATCGCCACCTGCGACGGCTGAGAGGGCGACGCCAGGGCCTCGAAACGACCTGCCGCGCGGTGCGGCCCTGGCGCAGGTCGGGCGCGGCAGGCGGAGATGGTCGCGCCGGGCGCACGGCGAGACGCGGCCGCGGCCGTGCCCGTCGCCGCTCGATCCATGCGCTGCGCTCGGCTCGTCGCACATCGTCGGCTCCTCGCCGGTTCTCGCGATCGGCGGCCGCGCGGAGCGGGCGCGCAGCTCGCGCGGCCGACACCCGCGAGACCCCGGCCGCGCGCTCCGCGGCGCCCGTGGTCGCCGCCTCGCGATCTCGCTCATAAGTAGCTAGTTCTCATGATTTAATAAACTTTAACGCGAAAAACACCTCCTCGCGAGGCGCCTTTCGTGTCATAGGACGTCCCGGATGAGGCTTCGGCACCTTGGGGCATCGAGACCGGCAGCCGGGGGAGGAACCGCCGCGATGGGAACTGTTGACGCCGCGCGGCTGGCGGCGAGGCCGCGGTGCGGGGCATGACGGCACGCCGGCGCCCGCCCGTGACCACGCTTCGCGCCGCCCGCCCCCGGGCGGGGAAGGCTCGCCCAAGGGCGAGGTGGTCGCTTCGAACGGGAGCAGTGGGTCGTGCTTTCGGGGAGCGCCGGGCGTGACGGCGGCGAGCGACGACCGGGGCGCGACGGCGCCTTCGAGCGAGCGGCTCGGCCGCGACATCTGCGCGGACCTGGAGGCGGCGGAGCGCCGCGAGTGGCTGGTCACCAACGGCGCCGGCGCCTACGCCTCGGGCACCGTCGCGGGCCTTCCCACCCGCGGCTATCATGGCCTGTTGGTCGCGGCGCTGCAGCCGCCGGTCGGCCGCACCCTCGAGCTGGCGGCGGCGCTGGAGACGGTCGCGCTGGACGAGGAGAGCGTCGAGCTCGGCACCGTCCGTTGGCGCGGCGGCGCGATCGCGCCGGCGGGCTACGCGTTCGTCGAGGAATTCCGGCTGGACGGCACGGTGCCGGTCTGGCGCTACGCCACGCCGCGCTTCACGCTGGAAAAGCGGATCTGGATGGATCAGGGGGCGAACGTCACCCGGATCGCCTATGCCAATCACTGGTCCGACGCGCCGCTGACGCTGTCGGTCAAGCTGCTCACCGACCACCGCGACTACCACGGTCGCACCTTCGCGAGCGGGGCCACGCCGGCCATCGCCGCCGCGGGTGACACCCTTTCGATCGAGGCTCCGGGCGGGCCGGCCGCGACGCTGCACGTCCGGCTCGACGGCGGTCGGGCCGAGGCCGCCGGGGTGTGGTATCGCGGCGTCGATCTGGCGCGCGAGCGCGATCGCGGTCTCACCGACGCCGAAGACCACCTGTTCGCGGGCACGCTGACCACGGAGCTGGCGCCGGGAGCGACGGTCCAGCTGGTCGCCAGCGTGGGCGAAGCTGCGGCGGCGCCGGATGCGGGTGCCCTCGATCGGCGCCGTCGTCGCGATGCGGACTTGCTGTCGGCCTGGACGGCGGCCCGCGGCGAGGCGGCGCCCGCGGCGCCCGACTGGGTGGCGCGGCTCGTGCTCGCCGCCGATCAGTTCGTCGTCGAGCGGCGGCGGCCCGACGGCACGCCCGGCCGTTCGGTCATCGCCGGCTATCACTGGTTCTCGGACTGGGGCCGCGACACGATGATCAGCCTGCCCGGCCTCGCGATCGAGACCGGCCGGCTCGACGTCGCGCGCTCGATCCTGTTGAGCTTCGCCGACGCGATCGACGGCGGCATGATCCCGAACCGGTTTCCCGACCAGGGTGAGCCGCCCGAGTTCAACACCGTCGACGCCACCTTCTGGTTCATCGAGGCGATCCGCGCCTATTACGCCGCCTCGGGCGACACCAACACGCTCGCGACCCTCTTCGCCGCGCTCGACGACATCATCGCCCACCACGTCGCCGGCACCCGCTACGGCATCGGCGTCGACCCGCGTGACGGGCTCGTCCGCGCCGGCGAGCCGGGCGTTCAGCTGACCTGGATGGACGCCAAGGTCGGCGATTGGGTGGTGACCCCGCGCATCGGCAAGCCGGTCGAAGTCAACGCGCTCTGGTGCTCGGGCCTCGCCTTCATGGTCGAGGCCGCCGGCGCGCTCGGCAAGCCGGCCGACCGCTACCGCGATCTCCTCGAGCGCGCGAGCACGGGGTTTCGGCGGTTCTGGAACCCGGAGCGCGGCCATTGTTTCGACGTGCTCGACGGTCCGCACGGCCATGACCCAGCGCTCCGCCCCAACCAGGTTATGGCTGCGAGCCTGCCCGGCCGCGCCTTGCCCGACGAGCAGTTGCGGGCGGTCGTCCGGACCTGCGAGCGGGCGCTGTCGACACCGGCCGGTCTGCGCAGCCTGGCCCCCGGCGAGCCCGGCTACACCCCGCACTACGGCGGCGATCAGCGGTCACGCGACGGCGCCTACCATCAGGGCACGGTCTGGGGCTGGCTGATCGGTCCGTTCGTCGAGGCCCACCTCGCCCTCTTCGGCGATATCGCGCACCTCGAGCGGATCCTGCGACCGCTGGGTGATCAGCTGCGGATCGAGGGCGTCGGCACGGTGGGCGAGATCTTCGAGGCGGCACCGCCGCACGCCCCGCGCGGCTGCATCGCGCAGGCCTGGAGCGTGGCGGAATATCTGCGCGCCTGGAGCCTCGTGGATCGCGCCAAGCGCGCTGCCGGCACCTGATCAGCCACCGAAGCGACCCGGGAAGTTGACGATGTCCATGCTCGGCCGGACCGAAGAAGACCGCCGTCTGCGGGCGGCCTGGAGTGATCAGGAGCCGTGGCTGCGCTGGGGGCCGTATCTGAGCGAGCGGCAATGGGGCACCGTTCGCGAGGACTATAGCGCCGACGGCGACGCCTGGGACTCCTTCCCGCACGACCACGCCCGCTCGCGCGCCTATCGCTGGGGCGAGGACGGCCTCGCCGGGATCTCCGACGACCGCCAGCTCTTGTGCTTCGCGCTCGCGCTCTGGAACGGCCGCGATCCCATCCTTAAGGAACGCCTCTTCGGCCTCACCAACAGCCAGGGCAATCACGGCGAGGACGTCAAGGAATACTATTTCTATCAGGACAGCACCCCCACCCACAGCTACATGCGCTATCTCTACAAGTATCCGCAGGCGGCCTATCCTTACGACGAGCTCGTCGCCGAGAACGGCCGCCGCAAGGCGAGCGATCCGGGTGCCCTCGAATACGAGCTGATGGACACCGGCGTCTTCGAGGACGAGCGCTATTTCGACGTCACGGTGGAGTACGCCAAGCGTACCCCGGAGGACGTCCACATCCGCATCACCGCGGTCAACCGAGGCCCCGACGCTGCGACGATCTGGTTGCTGCCGACGCTCTGGTTCCGCAACACCTGGAGCTGGCGGCGGGGCGCGCCCCAGCCGCGCCTGGCGGCCGACGGCGCGGGCACCGCGATCGTCGCCGACCATCACGCTTCCGCGGCGCGCCGGCTGCTGTGCCCCGACGCGGACGCGCTCTGGTTCGTCGACAACGAGACCAACGCCCGCCGGCTCTACGGCGTCGACGGCCCCGCCTATCCCAAGGACGGCATCAACGACCGGCTGGTGCACGGCGCCGACACGGTGAACCCGGCGCGGCAGGGCACCAAGGCGACCGCGGTTTACGAGCGCCACCTCGCTCCGGGCGAAAGCGCGACCGTGACGCTGCGGCTGACGGACGAGGCCGACGCGGCGGCCTTCGACGCCGGAGGGGCGGTGTTCGCGCAGCGGCGCGACGAGACCGACGCCTTCTACGCCTCACGGCTGCCGGCGGGCCTCGGCAACGACCGCAAGTCGATCGCGCGGCAGGCCTATGCCGGGCTGTTGTGGTCGAAGCAGTTCTTCCATTACGTCGTCGCCGAATGGCTCGACGGCGACGAACTCGCCCCACCGCCGCCGCGCCTCCACGGCCGCAACAGCAAATGGCGCCACGTCTACGCCGACGACATCCTCTCGATGCCGGACAAGTGGGAGTATCCCTGGTTCGCCAGCTGGGATCTCGCCTTCCACACCGTGGCGCTCGCTCGCGTCGACCTCGACTTCGCCAAGCAGCAGCTCCTGTTGCTCGGCCGCGAATGGTACATGAGTCCCGAAGGCCAGGTGCCGGCCTACGAGTGGGCGTTCGACGACGTCAACCCGCCGGTGCAGGCCTGGGCGGCCTTGCAGATCGCCGACTACGAGCTGCGGACCTTCGGCACGCGCGACCTCGAGTTCCTGCGCCGCGTGTTCGACCACGGGCTGTTGTATTTCACGTGGTGGGTGAACCGCAAAGACGCCGACGGTAACAACCTGTTTCAGGGCGGTTTCC
>JAAAPF010000220.1 GCA_009908425.1 Alphaproteobacteria bacterium | reverse complement strand
GCGGCGGCTTCATCAGCCGCGCCGACGTCGCCGACTTCCTGGTCCGCGCCATCGACGACGACCGCTACTTGCGGAAGGCGCCGGTGCTGATCGGGTGACGGCGGCCGCGGGGCACTTTTGGGCGTGCGCCAAGGGCCGACGGCCCTGGGCTCCTGCCGGCCCAGATCGGGCTTAACCCGTCGGCACGGGCATGGCACCAATGGACGGAAGAACAGACCTCAGCGCAGGTCAGAGCGACGGCCACTTTCCGGACTTCTCGACATTCGCTGCAACATCGGGTTGTACGAGAGACGGCAACGCGCGGGAAGGATATTGTGAAAATTCCCATATTGGGACAGTGTCTTCATTAGAGTCAATCAAGCGATTAAGTGGTTGCTTTTCGATGCCAAACAAATATGGGCTTCCGCGAGACATTCCTGATCCCGTCAAACGGCAAATTCGTCAGCGCTCCAAGTTTGGCTGTGTTATTTGCCGAGCAGGTATTTATGAATATGAACATATTGACCCCGAATACGGTGACGCGGAAAGCCATGACCCCGACAGAATTTGTTGCCTTTGCACAGCCTGCCATGCGAAGGTTACCCGAGGCCACTTCTCAAAAGACTATGTGCGGAAAAAATACAAGGAAGTAGAAAGCTCTAATAAATTGGATGTACCGCCCCCGTTTGATGATCTCGACTTCCATGACGGAAAAGCAGAGTTGAAGATCGGGGGAATTTCGTATGACCCGGGCGTGGCCAACGTCGTAACGTATCATGGGAATGCGATATTTTCCATTTGCCCGTCGTCGGGATCAGATACAGCGGGCATAAACGCGGTATTTCTAGATGACGAAGGCGATCAAACCTTAAGAATTTCTGATAACATATGGTATGGAGCGCTTGACGCTTGGGACACCGAGGTGATTGGGCGTCGAATAAAAGTCCGAAAAAAGAAGGGCGCGCTTGCTTTGGTTCTACGCCTCGAACCACCTGGCAAGATCGTCATCGAAAAACTCGATATGCGTGTTTCTGATGCCCACATTCTAGCGTCTGAAAGATCATACGCCGTTGGTCGATATATAAACAACAGCAAAGTCAATTGGTTTCATGCAAATATCGTTCACATGGGTGCGCCTCTGCCGGGCGCCTCAGCCATTGAATTCCTGACGTACTTTGAAGCTGAATGGCGTGACCAAAAATGGAACGGGCGAGGGAAAAGATTGGCAACCGCAGACGGCATGATCGCGATGCAAACTGGCTTAGGTGTTGCACACAAGCCTATGGGCGTCGTCGTGGGGGCCAATTGCTTGAAGTTTGGCATGGCTTCATTCGCCTGCGGCCTTCTAGAACTCAAAGCGATGCGCCGGGTGGTGTTTAGGCAACCGGATCGCGTCGCCGAATTCATAGGGAAAGGCGCGCGGTAAATAATGTCAAGCAGGAACCGAGGTATGCGGACGACCACTGCGGCGTCTTAGGCGGACCAAAAGTCACCGGTGGACTAAAAGCCGTCTTCGGTCAACACAGGCCGCACGACCGCTACTGAGGCCGATGCCGCCATTGCCATTGAGCCCGCCTTACGCTTCTTCCTGGCGCATCGCACCCGTACCCCGACGAGCGCCCGAAGGTGTGGCGGATCGTGGCCGCGGCGGCGATGACTTTCCGCCGTCGGCCGCGCTACCGCTTCGACACCCCGCGTCGTCGATCCACGCCGCTCTAGGAACAAGTGCCTATTCGCGTTAGCGTCGCGTCGCCCGACGGGCGTTCGCGAGCCGAAGGGGTGATGGACGGCGCGCCTGCGAAACGAACCGGGACGCCCGTTTTATCGCGCGCTCTCAACGGCTTGGGGGAGAACGGCGGGGTCGGGAGCGGGCTTCCCGCGGCCGTGGGCGGCGCGAGCGCGCGGGGCGGGGACGTGGTCGGGCCGCGGGGCGGACGCCGCCGAGTGCCGGGTCCGGCGCCTCGGCGACGACCGCGGCGCGGCGGCGGTGGCGCTGGGCCGGCCCGCTCAGGCCGCCTGGTAGCGCCGGGTGCGGCCGAAGACGAGCTTGGCGCCGCCCCCCAGCAGGAGGCCGTAGATCAGGTGCGGCACCAGCGCGCCGACGATCAGCTGCGGGCCGATCGCGAGCCCGGCGACGCCCCAGCCGATGATCGGGAAGAACACCACCAGCGCCACGATCCAGAGCGCGAGGGCGAAGCCGAGCGCGCGCGGCCAGGTGAGCGCCTCGCGCGAGGCGGCGACGAAGCCCGCCGTCATCACCGTCACCCAGACGGTGTGAAACAGGATGCCGATCGCCGGCGGCAGCGACGCGCCGCCGACGAGGGTCTCGGCGAAGGTCAGCGCCACCGGCGCCGGCAGCGGGGTGACCCCGGCCTGGCGCGCGGCCGCGCCGACGGCGCTGAGGATCAGCGCGACGACGATGCCGAGCCCGACCGCCTTGAGGGCGTCGGGGCGGGACAGTCGGGTCATGACCTCCTCCGCTCACGGTGTACGGTCTAGGGCGGAGAGGGCGTGGGGGCGGGACGGGTTGCGGCGCTCGCGTCGTCGTGAGCGGCTCAGCCGGGCACGCCGCCGCCGCCGAGCCGGCGGTCGAGGTCGAAGGCGGCGCTGATCAGCGAGAGATGGGTGAAGGCCTGTGGAAAGTTGCCCAGATGCTCGCCGCACGGGCCGAGCTCCTCGGCGTAGAGGCCGAGGCGGTTGGCGTGGCTCAGCATCTTCTCGAAGACGAAGCGGGCCTGGTCGAGCCGGCCGGCGCGCGACAGGCACTCGACGTACCAAAAGGTGCACATCGAGAAGGTGCCCTCCTCGCCGTCGAGGCCGTCGGCGTCCCGGTAGCGGTAGACGAAGCTGTCCTCGACCAGGTCCCGCTGGATGGCGTCGAGGGTGGAGAGCCACATCGGGTCGGTGGGCGAGATCAGCCGCACCAGCGGCATCGTGAGGGTCGAGGCGTCGAGCCCGCGGTTGTCCTTGGCCTGGACGAAGGCGCCGCGCTCGGCGTCCCAGAAGTCGCGCAGGATCTGGGCGTAGATGCGATCGCGGGTGCGCCGCCAGTCCTCGATGGGTCCCGGCAGCGAGCGCTTGAGCGCGAGCCGCACGGCGCGATCCAGCGCCACCCAGCACTGGATGCGGGCGTAGAGGAAGTCGCGCCTTCCGCCCCTGACCTCCCAGATGCCCTCGTCGGGCTGGTCCCAGTTCGCCGCCACCCAGTCGGCGAGCCCGGCGAGCCGGCGCCACAGCGCCACCGAGGTGGCCTCGCCGTACTTGTCGAACAGATAGGCGGCGTCGAGGAGCTCGCCGTAGATGTCGAGCTGGAGCTGGCCGTGGGCGGCGTTGCCGATGCGCACGGGCCGCGCCCCGCCGTAGCCGGCGAGGTGGTCGAGGGTGGCCTCCGGCAGCTCGCGCGCGCCGTCGAGGCCGTACATGATCTGCAACGGCTCGTCGGGCGCCTGGTCCATGCAGAGCTCTTCGAGCCAGTGGAAGAAGGCCCGGGCCTCGGCGTTCAGCCCGAGCCGGCTGAAGCCGTAGAGGGTGAAGGCGGCATCGCGGATCCAGGTGAAGCGGTAGTCCCAGTTGCGCACCCCGCCCGGCTCCTCCGGCAGGCCGAAGGTGGGGGCGGCCACCAGCGAGCCGTGGCGCACCGAGGTCAACAGCTTGAGGGCCAGCGCCGAGCGGTCGACCATCTCCTTCCAGCGGCCGCGATAGGTCGAGCGGCCGATCCAGCGCTGCCAGTACTTGACGGTCGCCTCCAGCGCGGCGTCGCCGTAGCCCGCGCCCGAGCAGGGCCCGAACTCGCCGGCGCCCGCGGGCTCGAGCACCGCCCAGGCCTCCTCGCCGCTGGCGAGCTCGGCGCGCGCCACCGCCGCCCCGTCCTCGATCGAAAGCGCCAGGTTCGAGCGCAGCCGCAGCGCGGTGATGCCGGGTGCGTCGGGCTCGAAGACGACGGTGTCGCCGGCGTGGTGCGCGCGGTGGCCGCTTCTGGCGTAGTCGAAGGCGGGCCGGCAGGTGAGCGCCACGGCCGTGCGCCCGCGCACCATCTTGAGGCGCCGCACCAGGTTGTGGGCGAGGCCGGCCGCGTCCACCGGCATCAGGTCGATCAGCTCGGTCACGCCGCCGCCGCCCGAGGCGCGGGTCATCAACACGTTGGTGTCGGGCAGGTAGAACTGCCGCCGCGCGCGGGTCTCGCCCACCGGCCCGAAGGCGAAACGGCCGCCGCGCTCCGGATCCAACAGGCCGGCGAAGACCGAAGGCGAATCGAACCGCGGAAAGCACAGAAAATCGATGGTGCCGTCGAGCGCCACCAGCGCCGCGGTGTGGAGATCGCCGATGATGCCGTGATCCTCGATCGGCCACGTCGTCATGATGTCGCCCCCTTGGTGCTCGCCGGCGGGCAACGTGGCGGCCGCCGCGCGCGTTGCGCGGGAGGCAACAAGGGACCGCGCCGATGACGCACGTGGTGATCGCGGGCGGCGGTTTCGGCGGCGTCGAGGTCGCCCGCCGCCTGCGCGGGGTCGCGGGGCTCCAGGTCACGCTGGTG
>JAAAPF010000168.1 GCA_009908425.1 Alphaproteobacteria bacterium | reverse complement strand
GCCCGGCCGCGAACGCGAGCGGCCGCCCGCCGCCGTCCGCGCCCCCGGACGTCAGGCTCGACCCCGATCCCCCGCGAGCGACTTCGAAAGCCTCGGCCCCGGCTCCGGCCGACACGGCCGAGGTCGGCCCGGAGCGGTCATGCGGTTCGGCTGCGACTGCGTGGTCTCGGAGTTGTTGGGCAGGTTCGTCTCCGACGGGCTGATGGTCGTCTGGCAACGCCATCCTTGCCTCTCTGGAGCGGCATGGCCAAGCCCGCTCGCTTCGCCACCTGAAGGCGGCTCGCGGCCGTGGCCCGCTGTCAGGTGATTACCGTCTCAGCTCAGTCTTGGGTCGCGCTCACGCACGAACTGAATGCCCGCTCCAGGCCGACCTCGCTCATGCCCACCGCGCCGCCCGTACGCCTCTTCCTGGCGCATCGCCGGCATCGGCGGGCGGCTGGCGGTGACGACGCGGTCGGCTCGAGGTGGGCGAGCGTAGGAGCGGGTGCCGGGTTCTGCTAAGATCCGATCGGGTCCGACGACGGGGCGATGGCCCTTTTGGGGCGGCGGGGGACGCCGGCGCGGCGCTCCTACGAAACGAACCGGGAGGGCGGTTTTTCGTCGTGGTGTCAACGGGTTGGGGCGAAATCGGGGGCGCGGCGCGGGCGTGGGGCGGGGAGCGGCGGGGACAAGCCCGCCGGCGCGCATTGGCGGCGGCGGCGCGAGGGTTCATATTCGACGGTGACCAAGCGAGGGGCGCCGGGAGGAAACGATGACGACGCAGGTGCGCGAGGCGGTGGGGGTGTTCCACGACGCCGGGGCGTTCGAGCGGGCCGCCGACGAGCTGATGATGTCGGGCTTCGGCCGCGCCGATCTGAGCATCCTCGCCAGCGAGGCGGCGGTGCGCGAGAAGCTGGGCCACGCCGTCACCTCGGTGCGCGAGCTCGAGGACGACCCCGAGGTGCCCACCAAGGCCTATGTCGGGCGCGAGGACTACGGCGACGCCGAGGGTGGGCTCATCGGTGGGCTGCTCTATCTGGGCGCGATCGCCGGCATGCTGCCGGTGCTGGCCTCGGGCGGGGCGATCGCCACCGCCATCATGACCACGCTGGTGGGCGGGGCCGGCGGCGCCTCGCTCGGCGGGGTGCTGGCCGAGAGCCTGGGCCGTCACCACGCCCACGCCCTCGACGAGCATCTGGAGAAGGGCGGCATCCTGCTCTGGGTGCGCACCCGCGACGACGCCCACGAGCGGCGCGCCAGCGAGATCCTCGAGCGCCACGGCGCCGACGACGTCCACGTCCACGGCCTGCCCGACCGGCCGGCGGCGCTGGAGGCGCACTACAAGGGGCGCGCCGCCGTCGGCGGGGAGGGCGTGGTCCACGAGACCTATGCCGGCGAGGACCTGGTCCGCATGCCCGACGGCCACTGCTACGCCGCCGGCCGGCTGTTCACCAGCGTCGACGAGGCCCGGCGTTTTTTGGACGCCTTCTCCAAGCAGGTCTGATCGCGCCGCGCGCCGGCGTTCCGCCGGCGGTGCCCGCGGCCGCCTATTCGGCGAGAAACGCCCGCAGCTCGTCCGCGACCTGGCCGATCTCGAGGACGCCGTCGAGATGGCCGCGCCGGCCCTGCAGCTCCAGGACGTGGGCCGGGGTGCCGTCGGCGCCGATCAGCGTCGCGGTCGCGCGCACCAGCTCGGGCGCGAAGATGAGGTCCTCGGGGGTGTGGATCATCAAGGTCGGCGCCTCGATGGCGGCGAGGCCGTCGGCGAGGGTCGCGCCGTGGCCGGCGCGGAAGAGCTGGTTGGCCTTGGCGAGGTAGAGGAAGTGGTTGGCGTCGGCCACGGCCGCCCGCTCGCGCGCGACCCGATCGAGCGCGTCCTCGACGGCGAAGCGGTGGGCCATCGCCGCCGCCGGGTCCTCGCCCTCGACCGCCCAGGCGCGCCCGAAGGTGGCGTCGGCCCACTCCCAATGGTTGGCGTGGAGCGTCACCAGCTCGAGCGCCTGGGCGAGCCCGTCGGTCGGCGGCTCGCCGCCGTAGTAGTCGCCGTCCCGCCAGTTCGGATCGAGCCGGATCGGCGCCGCCCAGGCGTCGAGCCAGCCGATCAGGAAGGCGTCGGCCTCGCCGGCGCCGATGACGGGGACGACGCGCTCGACCATCTCGGGATGGGCGCTGGCCCATTCCAGCGCCTGCAGCGCCCCCATCGACGCCCCCATCACCGCGTGCAGGCGCTCGATGCCGAGGCTCTCCACCAGCGCGCGCTGGACGTTCACGAAGTCGGCGATGGTGACGACCGGGAAGTCCATGCCGTAGGGCTCGCCGGTCGCCGGGTCGATCGACGCCGGCCCGGTCGTCACCACGTTCGGATCGCCGACGTTGAGGTTCACGAGCGTGTCGGAGCTCAGGACGTAGTAGCGCTCGGTGTCGAGCGGGCAGCCGGCGCAGATCAGCTCGTCCCAGTAGCCGCGCGCGCCGTCCTCGGCGTAGCGGCCGGCGGCGTGGCTGGTGCCGGAGAAGAAGTGCGTGATCAGGATCGCGTTGTCGCGCGCCGCGTTCAGCTCGCCGTAGGCCTCCCAGCCGACGCGCACCTCGGCGATCGTCTCGCCGTTGACGGTGGTGTAGGGGCCGAGCTCGAAGACCTCCTTGTCGACGAGGCCGTCGTAGGCCCACGCCGTCGAAGCCAGCGCCGTGCACACGGCCGCGAGCACCCAGCTCCGCATCTCGCCTTCCTCCCCGCTACCGTCGGCAGCCTAACCGGCGACTCGACCCGCCGCCAGGGGTGGGCGCGACGGGCGGCGTCGGGATCCTACAGCGCCCAGGTCCAGACCGAGCGCCGCGGCGGCGGCGGCAGGAAGGCCTCGGGCTGGAGCGCCTGCAGCCGGTTCAGTCGCTCGCGGGTGGGCGGGTGCGAGCTCAGCCAGGACGGCGGCGTGCCGAGCGCGTAGCCGAGATACCTGAGCCGCGAGCGCCAGTGGTCGAGGCGCACCAACGCCGACGCCAGCCCGTAGGCGTCGCCGGTGAGCCCCACCGCGGTGGCGTCGGCGGCGAACTCGCGCCGCCGCGACAGCCACAGCTGCAGCGCCATCGCCACGCCGGGAGCGCCGAAGAACAACAGCGGCAGGACGAGCGGGATCGGCTCGCCCATCAACGCGGCCAGCGCGCAGGCGATCAGCCCGACCTGGCCGACGGTGCGGGTGGCGTGCACGAGCGAGCCGGCGATGCGCATGACGCGGGTGTCGCCGGCCTGGACGTGGGCGAGCTCGTGGGCGATCACGCCCTGCAGTTCGCGCTGGCCGAGTTCGCCCAGGAGCCCGCGCGAGACGGCGACGGCGGCCTCGTCGTCCTCGCCCACGGTGAAGGCGTTGGGCACGCCGCCGGGCAAGAGATAGAGCCGCGGTCGGGCGTCGAGCTCGGCGCGCTGGGCGAGGGCGGCGACGATGCGGTGCAGGCCCGGCGCCTGCCAGCTCGCCAGCGGCACCGCGCCCTGCATCCGCATCAGCTGATCGGCCTTGAGATTGGCCAGGACCTGGGTGGTCAAGAAGGCCACCGCGAGCGCGACGACGACCCCGGCGAGCCCGCCCACCAGCCAGCCGACGAGCATCAGCGTCGCCGCCAGGGCCGCGAACAGCGCCAGCGTCTCGCCGGCGTAGCCGCGGCGGACGGCGCGCAACCGCGCGTCCAGGCCGAGCAGTGTATCCCTCATTTCGCGACCTTGCCGCGCGCCCAGTCCTTGAGGGCGGCCACGTCCTCGGCCTCGGTCGGCAGGGTGATCAGCACGCGGGCGTACTGGTCGCCGCGCTCACCGGTCTTGCCGTGGCGGACGCCGCGTCCCTTGAGCCGGAGCGTGCGGCCCGAGTTGGTGCCGGCCGGCACGTTCAAGGCGACGTCGCCGTCGATCGTCGGCACCTGCACCTTGCCGCCGGTGACCGCCACCGCCAGGGGCACCTCGACGTCGACGTGGATGTCGTTGCCGTCGCGCTTGAAGCGGGGGTGCGGGCGCACCTTCACGGTCAACAGCGCGTCGCCGCCGCCGGCGCCGCGCCCCTTGAGGCGCAGGGTCTGGCCGTCCTCGATGCCGGCGGGGATGTTGACGTCGACGGTGTCGCCGTCGGCGAGGGTGAGGCGCTGCTTGCCGCCGCGCACGGCGTCGAGGAAGTCGAGGCCGATCTCGTAGCGGGTGTCGGCGCTCGCCGCCGTGGCGCCCTCGAAGCCGAAGCCACCGCGGCCGCCGCCGAACACCGTGTTCAAGATGTCCTCGAAGCCGCCGAAGTCGGTGGGCCCGCCCGGGCCGGTGCGGGTCTGGTAGCGAAAGCCGCGGCGGCCGCCGCCGAAACCGTCACCGAACCCGCGCGCGCCGCCGAAGCCGCCTCGACCGGGGCCGCCCTGGCCGAAGCCGCCCTGGTCGAAGCCGAAGCCCTGCTGGAAGCGCTCGCGGCCCTCCTCGTCGATCTCGCCGCGGTCGTAGGCTTGGCGCTTCTCCTTGTCGCCGAGGATGTCGTAGGCCTTGGAGACCTCCTTGAAGCGCTCCTCGGCCTTGGCGTCGCCGGGGTTGTGGTCGGGGTGGAGTTCCTTGGCGAGC
>JAAAPF010000267.1 GCA_009908425.1 Alphaproteobacteria bacterium | reverse complement strand
CTGGCTCGATTACGGCCAGCTCGACCGGCTCGCCAAGGCGACGCGGCAGTCGCTCAACGTGCTCGGCATCGGCCGCGGCGACCGGGTCGCGATCGTGCTCCCCAACGGCCCGGAGATGGCGACCTGCTTCGTCACCGTCGCCACCGGCGCCGTCACCGCCCCGCTCAACCCGGCCTACCGCGAGGAGGAGTTCGACTTCTACCTCTCGGACCTCGGCGCCAAGGCGCTGATCGTCGACGAGGACGACGACGGCCCCGCCGTCGCGGTGGCGCGCCGGCGCGGCGTCCAGGTCGTGCGGCTCGCGGTCAAGCCGGGCTCGGCCGCCGGCGACTTCACGCTGCGCGCCGAGGAGGTCGCGGGTACGCCGCCCACCGCCGGCACCGGTCTCGCCGCGGCCGACGACGTCGGCCTCGTGCTGCACACCTCGGGCACCACCTCGCGCCCCAAGCTGGTGCCGCTGTCGCAGCGCAACCTCGCCGCCTCGGCCGAGCACATCGCGACGACGCTGGAGCTCAAGGTCGCGGATCGCTGCTTGAACATCATGCCCCTGTTCCACATCCACGGCCTGATGGCGGCGGTGCTGGCGTCGCTCGAGGCGGGCGGCAGCGTCGTCTGCACGCCCGGGTTCAACGCCCTCAAGTTCTTCGCCTGGCTCGAGGAGGCGAACCCGACCTGGTACACCGCGGTGCCGACCATGCACCAGGCCATCCTCGCCCGCGCCGAGCGCCACCGCGAGGCCTGCACGCGCGCCGGGCTGCGCTTCGTGCGCTCGTCGTCGGCGTCGCTGCCGCCGCCGGTGATGGAGGCGCTGGAGGCGACCTTCCACTGCCCGGTGATCGAGAGCTACGGCATGACCGAGGCGGCGCACCAGATGGCCTCCAACCCGCTGCCGCCGGCCGAGCGCAAGCCCGGCTCGGTCGGCCCCGCCGCCGGCCCCGAGATCCGCGTCGCCGCCGAGGGCGAGGAGACCTTTCTGTCCCGGGGCGAGGCCGGCGAGGTCTGCATCTCCGGGCCCAACGTCACCCCCGGCTACGAGGCCGCCGCCGAGGCCAACGCCGCCGCCTTCTTCGAGCGCGACGGCCGGCGCTGGTTGCGGACCGGCGATCAGGGCGTGCTCGACGCGGACGGCTATCTCCAGATCACCGGGCGCTTGAAGGAGATCATCAACCGCGGCGGCGAGAAGATCTCACCGCTCGAGGTCGACGACCGGCTGATGGCGCACCCCGCCGTGCAGCAGGTGGTCACCTTCGCCATGCCGCACGACAAGCTCGGCGAGGAGGTCGCCTGCGCGGTCGTGCTGCGCGACGGCCACGAAGCGAGCGAGCGCGAGCTCAAGGACTACGCCGCCCAGCACCTCGCCGACTTCAAAGTGCCGCGCCGGGTGCTGATCGTGCCCGAGATCCCCAAGGGCGCCACCGGCAAGCTCCAGCGCGTCGGCCTGGCCGCGAAGCTCGGCGTCGCCTGATGCGGATCTGCATCTACGGCGCCGGCGCCATCGGCGGCCATCTCGGCGCCAAGCTCGCCCGCGCCGGCGCCGCGGTGAGCCTGGTGGCGCGCGGGGCCCATCTGGCGGCGATGCGCGCCGACGGCCTCACCCTGATCGAGGACGGCGAGCGCACGACGACGCCGGTCACCGCCACCGCCGAGCCGGCCGAGCTCGGCCCGCAGGACTACGTCGTCGTCACCTTGAAGGCGCACCAAGTGCCGGGGGTGGTCGAGGCGATGCGGCCGCTGCTCGGCCCCGACACCTGCGTCGTCACCGCCGTCAACGGCGTGCCCTGGTGGTACTTCTACCGCCTCGAAGGCCCCTACCAGGACCACCGCCTGGAGACGGTCGACCCCGGCGGCGTGCAGTGGGACGGCATCGGCCCCGAGCGCGTGCTCGGCTGCGTCGTCTACCCGGCCGCCGAGGTCACCGAGCCCGGCGTCGTCACCCACCTCGAGGGCGACCGCTACTCCCTGGGCGAGCCCTCGGGCGAGCGCTCGGAGCGCGCCCAGGCGCTCTCGAAGACGCTGCAGGCGGCGGGGCTCAAAGCACCCGTCCGCCCCAGGATCCGCGACGAGCTCTGGGTCAAGCTCTGGGGCAACCTCGCCTTCAACCCGCTCTCGGCGCTGACCGGCGCCACCCTCGACGTCCTCGCCACCGACCCCGGCACCCGCGCCGTCGCCCGCCACATGATGGTCGAGGCCCAGGCCATCGCCGAGACGCTCGGCGTGCGCTTCGCGATCGACGTCGACAAGCGCATCGACGGCGCAGCATCCGTCGGCGCCCACAAGACCTCGATGCTCCAGGACCTCGAACGCGGGCGCCCCCTCGAGCTCGACGCCCTCGTGACCGCGGTGCAGGAGCTCGGCCGGATCACCGAGACGCCGACACCCACGATCGACACGGTGCTCGCGCTGATCAAGCTGCGGGCGGCGACGCCGCAGGGGTGACGCCCCACGCGCTCCGAAGAGAAGGCGAACCGCCGGGTGCAAGCCCCTCGTGCCCGCCCGCGGTCGTGGGACGGAAGAGGGTTCATCCGGATGACCGCGGAAGAGGCCCGCGAACGGTGCAAGCGGACGCCGGAACCAGAGACGGCGCTCGACGCGATGACGGACGAGGACATCGCGCGTCAGATCGCCGCGGACTTGGATCTCGCCCCGGACCTCACCGACCCCGATCTGGCGAAGTACTTCCGGCCCGTGCCCGACCCGGACGTCCGCCTGATCCAGGCGAAGCTCGACACGACGCAGGTGCAGTTCGCCCGCGCCCTCGACGTGCCGGTCGGCACGATCCGCGACTGGGAGTAGGCCCGCCGCCGACCCTCGGGCCCCGCCCTCACCCTGCTGCGTCTGCTGTAGCGCGATCCCGCCACGGTGGCGCCGCTCTCGAGCGAGAAGACTTAGGGAGCGGGACACGGGCGCGCTCTCGCTTCCCCACGCGGTCATGGTCGATGCGGCGGTATTCCGGGCTCACCTCGTGGCGCGCAGGGCCACGGCGCGACCCGACCGCCCAAGGTCGTTGTAGGCTCCAAGTCCTATCACCGCTATCCTTCGGACCGCGCCGAAAGGCGTTCACGGAGGAAGCGGGCCGTTGGCAGCCGCGATCACGAAACGAACCGGGAAGCCCTTTTTCTCGTTGGCTCGCAGCCGCTTGGGCGAAAACGGCGGGTCGCGCCGGGGGCCGTTTCGGCGACCTTGGTCGAACCCGTCACCCCAGCACGACGTTGTCGATCAGGCGCACGTCGCCGATCCGCACCGCCCCGAAGCGGCGCCCGGCGCGGTCCTCGACATAGTCGACGGCGAAGCCCTGGGCTTCGAGGGAGGCGCGGGCCTCGGCCGCGGTGGCGGCCGTGCCGAGCGCCCGGGGGAAGGCGGCGGCCTTGGCGCGGTCGTGGGCCGCGAGCTTGAGGTTGCGCGAGCTGAGGGCGAGGCCGTCGTCCTCGCGGATGGTCGGGCAGCCCACGATCTCGGTGGGGATGAAGAAGGCCTCGACCATGCCCTTCACCAGCTGCAGCTGCTGGTAGTCCTTCTCGCCGAAATAGGCCCGGTCGGCGCGGGCGACGTTGAGGAGCTTCAGGACCACGGTGAGCACGCCGTCGAAATGGCCGGGGCGATGGGCGCCGCACAAGGTGCGCGAGAAGGCGTGCTCGCTCACCCGGTAGCGGTAGTCGTCGGCGTAGAGCTCGTCGCGCCGCGGCAGCCACAGAAAGGGCACGCCGCGGGCCTCCAGTTGGGCGCGGTCCTCGGAGGTGCGGTCCGGGTAGCCGGCGAGGTCGTCGGCGTAGAGCTCGTCGCGCCGCGGCAGCCACAGAAAGGGCACGCCGCGGGCCTCCAGTTGGGCGCGGTCCTCGGAGGTGCGGTCCGGGTAGCCGGCGAGGTCGTCGGCGTTGTCGAACTGGGTGGGGTTGACGAAGATCGAGACCAGGGTGGCGTCGTTCTCTTCGAGGCTGCGGTCGATCAGCGACAGGTGGCCGGCGTGCAGCGCGCCCATCGTCGGCACGAAGCCGAGCGTGCCGGTGAGCCGGCGGCGGGTGGCGCGCCAGTCGGCGACGCGTTCGACGATCTCCATGGGCCCTCCCCGGTCGGCGGCCTCGGCCCGCCCGGTTCAGGGGCAGGCGTCGATCAGGCTCGTGACGGCGTCGCGCGAGCCCGCGAGCGTGGTGCGGACGCGGCCTTCGGCGAGCGGCTCGTCCACCCACAGCGTGTAGCCCGCCATCAGCCCCTCGAGGAAGGGATCGTCGAGGGCGATCGAGGTGACGTAGTGGTCGCGGTCGCGGACGTAGCGGGCGTTGAAGCTGCGGCGGATCGCGCCGTCGATGACGATGCGCAGCTCGGAGATCCGAAACGGCGCCGAGCGCAGCGCCCCCGGTCGGCCGTCGGCGAAGAACACGCCGGCGTCGACCACCAGGTCGACGAAGCCGGGCGTCGCCGGCGCGGCCACCACGCCCTCCGCCGCCGCCGGCACGGTGCGCGCACGCGGCGCGGTGACGCAGCGCAGGCTGATACGGCCCTCCGGGCCCGCCGGCGCGATCCACGCCGCCGCCCGTGCCGCGGCGGCGTCGCGCGCGAACACCCACTGGGTCGTGGCGTCGGCCGCCGGGTCCTCGCCCGGGCGCGGCG
>JAAAPF010000284.1 GCA_009908425.1 Alphaproteobacteria bacterium | reverse complement strand
GGTGACCTCCGGATCGCACAGCGTGTCGGCGACCGTCGCCTCGTCGAGGCCGGCGAGGGTGACGATGTCGCCGGCCTCCGCCACCTCCAGGGGCGTGCGGACGAGCCCGCGATAGGCCAGCACCTTGGTCACCCGCGTGCGCTCGATCAGGCGGCCGTCGCGGCCGAGCGCCTTGACGGTGGCGTTGGGGCGGAGCTGGCCGCGGCTGATCCGCCCGGTCAAGAGCCGGCCGAGATAGGGGTCGGCCTCGAGGGTCGTCGCCAGCATCGTGAACGGGCCCTCGTCCTCCACCTTCGGCGGCGGCACGTGACGCAGGACGACCTCGAACAGCGGTGCCAGGCTCGGCCCGTGGCCGGCGTCGAGATCCTCGGTCGCCCAGCCCTCCTTCGCCGAGGCGTAGAGGTGCGGGAAATCGAGCTGGTCCTCGTGGGCGTCGAGCGCCACGAACAGGTCGAACATCTCGTCGAGCACGGCGTCGGCGCGCTGGTCGGGCTTGTCGACCTTGTTGACCACCACGATCGGCGCCAGGCCGAGCTTCAAGGCCTTGCCGAGGACGAACTTGGTCTGGGGCATCGGCCCCTCGGCCGCGTCCACCAGGACGACGACGCCGTCGACCATCGACAGGATGCGCTCGACTTCGCCGCCGAAGTCGGCGTGGCCCGGCGTGTCGACGATGTTGATGCGCACGCCCTCCCAGACGACCGAGGTGCACTTGGCCAGGATCGTGATCCCGCGCTCGCGCTCGAGGTCGTTGGAGTCCATGGCGCGTTCGGCGACCTGCTGGTTCTCGCGGAACGTCCCGGACTGGCGGAGGAGGCCGTCGACGAGCGTCGTCTTGCCGTGGTCGACGTGGGCGATGATGGCGATGTTGCGAAGCTGCATGACGCGTCCGAACGATCGGTGTCGCGCGTGTCTACACGACCGCGTTACGACGGCCAATCGCCGCCGACGCTTCGCGGTTGCTCGCCCGCGCCGACGCGCCATGTTGGGCGGGAACACCCGAAAGGAGTTGCCATGCGTGGGCTCTCCGTCGCCGTCGCGACGGCGCTGATCGCCGCCCCGGCCTCGGCCGAGGAACTCCCGCTCGCCGATCATCCCCTCGTCGACACCATCGTACGGGTCGAAGACGGCGCCACCGTCGACCGCGAGGCGCTCCGGGCCGCGCTCGCCGACGCCAAATTCGTCGTGCTCGGCGAGAAACACGACAACCCGCGTCACCACGCCATCCAGGCGGAACTGGTGGAGGACCTGGGGCGCAGGGGCGACCTGGAGGCCGTCGCCTTCGAGATGCTGCCGCGCGACAGCCAGCTCGACGTCACCGCCCACGTCCAGGGCGGCGGCGACGCCGCCGGGCTGGCCGACGCCGTCGGCTGGGGCGAGCTCGGCTGGGGACCCTGGACCTGGTACGGGCCGATCGCCGACGCGGCGCTGCGCCACGACGCCACCCTCGTCGCCGCCGACATCGGCCGAGAGGACGCCCGGGCGATCTACCGGGACGGCTTCGACGCGTTGGACGCGGAGTTCGTGGCGCGTACCGGCCTCGACCGGCCGCTCGACCCGGCCGACCGCGAGGCCCGCGTCGCGGCCATGGTCGAGGCCCATTGCGGCCACGACCTCGGGGGCATGGCCGACGCCATGGTCGACGTCCAACGCGCCCGCGACGCCATGCTGGCGGACCGGCTGGCTCGCCTCACCGACGACGGTCGCGGCGTCCTGATCACCGGCAACGGTCATGCCGTCACCGACACCGGGGCGCCGGCGGTGCTGGAGCGGCTGCATCCCGACGCCACCACCCTCAGCCTCGGCCTGAAGGAGGTCCAACCGGACTGGGCGGACGTGCCCGAGCACGACTTCGCACACGACTACGTCTGGTTCACGCCCCGGGCGAAGGCGGTGGACTACGACTACTGCGAGCGCTTCAACGAGAACCGGGGGTGAACCGCACCGCCTTCACGGTCGCACCCGAGCGGCGCCGCGAGGTGTCGTCGCCGCGCACGCGCGGGTTCGATGTGACCGACGGGCGCGACCGCGACGTGCCGCCCGCAGTCGCCCGTCGCCGGCCCCTCGGCCTCGCCGCGCTCGGCGGGTGAGCCCGGTCACTCGGCGGCGGCGTCGACCGCGGCGGCGCGGGCATCGGCGGCGCCGAGTTCGCCCAAGAGGCGCCGATCGTCGTCGCGCTCGGGGTTGGGCGTCGTCAGCAGCTGCTCGCCGTAGAAGACCGAGTTGGCGCCGGCCACAAGGCAGAGCGTCTGCGCCTCGTCGGAAAGACCGCGCCGCCCGGCCGAGAGCCGCACCCGGGCGTGCGGCATCAAGATCCGGGCGACGGCGACGCAGCGGGCGAAGTCGAGCCCGCCGACCGGCGGCCGGTCGGCGAGCGGCGTCCCCGGCACCGCCACCAGCGCGTTGATCGGCACGCTCTCCGGGTGCGGGTCGAGGCTGGCGAGGACCTGCAGCATGTCGGCGCGGTCGTCGTCGCTCTCGCCCATGCCGATGATCCCGCCCGAGCAGATCTGGATGCCGGCGTCGCGGACGTGGCGCAGCGTGCGCAACCGGTCGTCGAAGGTGCGGGTGGTGATGATGTGGGCGTAGAAGTCCGGGCTGGTGTCGATGTTGTGGTTGTAGGCAGTGAGGCCGGCCGCGGCCAGGCGCTCGGCGTGGCGACGCTCCAGCATGCCGAGGGTGACGCAGGCCTCCATGCCGAGCGCGCGCACGCCCTCGATCATCGCCAGCACGCGCTCGAAGGCGCGGCCGTCGTGGACCTCGCGCCACGCCGCGCCCATGCAGAACCGGCTGGCGCCGGCGGCGCGGGCGTTCCCGGCCGCCGCCAGGACCTCGTCGACCTTCATCAAACCCTGCCTGGTGAGGTCGACCTCGCCGTGGTGCGCCGACTGCGGGCAGTAGGCGCAGTCCTCGGGGCAGCCGCCGGTCTTGATGCTCAACAGGCTGGCACGCTGGACGTCGCTCGGGTCGTGCACCGCGCGGTGCACCGCCATGGCCTCGCCCACGAGGTCGAGGAGCGAGCGCCGGTAGAGCGCGCGGACCTCGTCGACGCTGCGGTCGTGGCGGACCGCGACGGCGCCGGCCACCGCGTCAGCCACGGCGCGCCAACGCCCGCCGCCCGGCACCGACACAGGCGACGCTCAGGGCCACCTTCAGCACGTCGCCCAGAACGAAGGGGGCGACGCCCGCCGCGAACGCGCCGGCGAGGCCGGTGAACTGGGCCAGCCACAGTGCGCCCAAAAGGTAGACCGGGACCATGGCGAGCGCCATCACCGCACCGAGCCGCCATAGACCGTGGGCCCAGCCGCGGTCGACGGCGTGGCCGATGGCGATCGCGGCGAGGGTGTAGCCGACGAGATAGCCGCCGGTCGGACCCAACATGTAGGCGAGGCCGATGCCGCGCTCGGGGGTGTTGGCGAAGACCGGCAGCCCGAACGCGCCTTCGGCGAGGTAGAGCAGTAGCGTCGCGCCGGCCAGGCGCCCGCCGTAGGCGGCGGCGACCAGGGTGATCGCGAAGGTCTGCATCGTCATCGGCACCGGGAAGAACGGCACCTGCAGCCGCGCGCTGACGGCGATGAACAGGCTGCCGATCAGCGCGAGCCCGAAGGCCATCGTCAGGCGGTAGGCGCGGCTGCTCGGCCCGTCGAGGACGGCGGCGCCGAGCGAACTCGGAACGGCGCGTGGCGATGACATGGCGTGCCCCCTCCGTTGCCGTCGAACGTGTCGTCGACCGGTTTCGCGGACCTGTGTAACGGCGCCGACGGTCGCGCGAAAACCGGCGTCGTGCTTCGACTTTGATGGCGGGCTTGTCCGCCGCCGCGCGACGCTCAAGTCGTCGCCTCCCCGCGACCGCCCCTCAAGGCCCACCAGATCGCCGGGATCACCAGGAGCGTGAGCACGGTCGAGCTCGCGAGGCCGAACAGGAGCGAGATCGCGAGGCCCTGGAAGATCGGGTCCAGCAGGATGAAGCCCGCGCCCACCATCGCGGTGATGGCGGTGAGGAAGATCGGGCGAAAGCGGGTGCCGCCGGCGGCCAGCAGCGCCTCCTTCAACGGCCGCCCCGCGCGCTGCTCGCTCTTGATGAAGTCCACGAGCAGGATCGAATTGCGCACGATGATGCCGGCGAGGCTGATGAAACCGATCATCGAGGTGGCGGTGAAGGGCGCGTCCAACAGCCAGTGGCCCGGCACGATGCCGATCAGGGTGAGCGGGATCGGCGTCATGATGACCAGCGGCAGGGTGAAGCTGCGGAATTGGCCCACGATCAGGAGATAGATGCCGACCAGCGCCGCGCCGAAGGCCGCCCCCATGTCGCGGAAGGTGACGTAAGTGACCTCCCACTCCCCGTCCCAGAGCAGCACGGGCGCGCTCTCGTCCACGGGCTGGCCGTGCAGCTTGATCGAGGGCTCGGGCAGGTCACCCCAGTCGTGGTTCGCGATCGCCTCCTGCACCGCCAGCATGCCGTAGATCGGGGCCTCGAAGTCGCCCGCGAGCTCGGCGGTGATCATCTCGAGCGGCACGGCGTTGCGGCGGAAGATCGGATAGCTCGCCTCCACCGTCTCGACGTCGAGGACGTCGCCGAGCTCGACGTTGCCGGTCGCGATGCCCGCCGGCCC
>JAAAPF010000121.1 GCA_009908425.1 Alphaproteobacteria bacterium | reverse complement strand
CGCGCGCTCACGCAGCTCCGCCGGAAACGCCTTCGATCGCGTCGTCTTGCTCGTCATGGACCCCATCCTTCCAAAAGTCGGGGCCTCCGGGGAACCCGGTACGGTTCAGATCGCGAGCCTCGCCGCCGCCTTGCCCGGGGTGCTGGCGGAACGGCTCGCGTCCCACCGCGACCTCGCGGTCCTCGCGCCCGGCGCCACGCTGACGGCGCCGCCGGCGACGGACCCGGTGGGCCGTCTGCGGCGGCAGTTCGACGCCGATTTCGCGATCGAGGGCAGCTTCGGGGTGGTCGACGGCGCGCCGACGCTGACGCTCGCCGTGGTCGACTGCGCCAGCCGGTGTGTGGCGTGGACCCGGCGGAGCGCCGTCGCCGAGCGCGAGGTCGGGGCCTTCATGGCGGCGATGGCGACGCGGATCGCCGCGGCGTTGACGGCGCGCTACGCGCGCGCCGCGGTGGCGGCGCCGGTCGCGAGCGGCGGCGCCGAGCTGGAAGCGTTCGCCCTCTACGCCCGCGCCCGTGAACTCTACGACGCCTTGAGCCCGGCCGGTCACCTCGCCGCCTGGGAGCTCGCCGGCGCGGCGGTCGCCCGCGATCCGAGCCTGGGCCAGGCTTGGCTCCTGCGCGCCTATCTCGCCGAAGGCCTGCTGCTGCGCGGCTGCGCGGTCGACCGCGAGGACCTGGTGGCGGCGCGCCGCGACGCCATCGCACGGGCCCACGCCCTCGACCCCTGGGACGGCCGGACCCTGATCGAGCTGGGCGATCTGCACCTCGACGCCGGCGATGCGGCCGCCGCGCGGCGGTGCTATCGCGCCGCGGCCGAGGACCCCGCCGCCGAGACCAGGATGATCGCCGCCAAGTACTGCGCCGGCACCCTCGACCGCCCGGCCGCGGCGCGCGCGATGTTGGCGGAGGCGGCGCGGCTGCACGCTCCCGACGCGCCCTGGCTGGCCAGCAACGCGCTGCGCACGCACCTCGTCCTCGGCGACACCGACGCCGCGCTGGAGGCGGCCGGGCGGGCGCCGCACTCGCCCCTGCACGTCGTCTGTCGGGCGGTGGCGCTGCACCGCGCCGGCGCGAGCCGATCGGCGCGCGAGCTCCTCGCCGACGAACGCGCCACGGCACCCGGCTTCGACCCGCGAGCTCTCGCCCGCTCGCCCTTCCTGGCGCCCTATCTGCAGGTGCCGGCGGCGCGGGGGCGCTTTCTGGCCGACCTCGACGCGATCGTCGGTCCCGGCCCGCGTCAGGCCCCGAGCGCGCGGGTGCGCATCTCGAAGAACCGCTGGTCGAAATCGCGGGCGTAGCGGTCGGCCCGCTTCAGGTAGGTGTCGAGGCTGGCGGCGATCCGGCCGGTGAGCGGATCGGTGGCGGCGAGGTCGGCCATCACCTCCTCGGTGGTGCGGCCGAGCGCGTCGACCACCTCGGGCGGCCAGGTCCTGAGCTCGATGCCCTGGGCCAACAGCGGCTCGTAGGAGACGATGTTGTTGTAGGTGAAGTCGGCGATGGTCTCCATCGCGATGGCCGCGGTCGCGGTCTCCACGATCGCCTTGAGATCCTCCGGCAGGGCCTCGAAGCTCTTTTGGTTGACGATGATCTCGAGCCCCGGGCCGGGCTCGTGGAAGGCCGGGACGTAATAATACTTGGCGGCCTCGTAGAGCCCGAAGGCGCGGTCGTTCCAGGGGCCGACCCACTCCGCCGCGTCGACGGTGCCGGCCATGAGCGAGGGGGCGATGTCGCCGGGGGCGATCAGCACGGTGTTGGCGCCGAGCCGGCGCAGGACCTCGCCGCCGAGCCCGGCGATGCGGATGTTGAGGCCGCGGAGGTCCGCGACGCCGGTGATCTCCTTGTTGAACCAGCCGCCGGCCTGGTTGCGCGAGTTGCCGGCGTAGAACGGCACGACGCCGAGGTCGGCGTAGACCTCGCGCCACAGCGCCATCCCGTCGCCCTTGTAGAGCCAGCCGGCGAGCTCGTCGGAGGTCAGCCCGAACGGTGTCGTGGTGAAGTACTGCAGCGCCGGCGCCTTGCCGGCCCAGTAATAGGGGGTGGCGTGGGCGAGGTCGGCGGTGCCCTGCTGGACCGCGTCGAGGACCTCGAAGGGGGGCACCAGCTCGCCGGCGCCGTAGACGTCGATGCGGATGCGCCCGCCCGACATGGTCTCCACCATCTCGGCGAAGCGGGTCGCGTTGAGGCCGAGCCCCGGCGTCGTCTTCGGCCAGGGCATGCAGAGGTTCCAACGCACCTGCTCCTGGCCCCGCGCCGCCCCGGCCGCGAGACCGCCGGTGAGCGTGCCGGTGGCCCCGGCGGCGAGCAGTCGACGACGATCCATCGCTTCGGTCTCCTTGGTTCACGAACGCACGACGGTGGGGCGCTCCGGGGCGGCGCGGTCGATGAGGTGCATGAACGAGCCGGCGACGTTGCCGAGCTGGGCGCCGGCGGGGCCGAGCGGCCGCCCGCCGGCGTCCGCGGCGTCGAACAGCGCCGGGGCGTCGCCGGGCCGGATCAGCCGCGCGTAGTGGAACTCGTGGCCGCGGTAGAGCGCGCCCGGCTCGCCCAGAAACGCGTGGGTGCGCAACCGCAGGCGGCGGTAGCCCAGATGCAGGCGGCGTTCGGCGAAGCTGGTCGCCGACGGCAACAGGCCGAGCATGGGGTGCGCCACGCCGTCGGCGTCGACCAGGCTCTCGCCCAGCACCATGAAGCCGCCGCACTCGCCGTAGACCACCGCGCCGCGCTCGGCGGCGGCGCGCATCCCGGCCGCGAAGCCCGCGGCGGCGGCGAGCCGGCCCGCGTGGAGCTCGGGATAGCCGCCGGGCAGGATCACGGCGTCGGCGGTGGGGTCGGGGCCCTCGTCGGCGAGCGGCGAGAACGGGTGGATCGACGCCCCGGCGCGGCGCCAGCCCTCGACCACGGCGGCGTAGACGAAGGCGAAGGCGTCGTCGTCGGCGACCGCGATGCGTTGGCCGGGGGGCGGCAGAATGGGCCCGGGCGGGCCGAAGGCGGCGAGCGCCATCGGGGCGGCGAGCGCCTCCAGGCGGTCGAGGTCGAGATGGCTCTCGACCAGCTGGGCGGCGCGCTCGATCAGCGGTTCGAGGTCGCGCTCGCGCGCCTGCACCAGGCCCAGATGGCGCGACGGCAGGGTGAGCACCGGATCCAGCGGCAGCGCCCCCAGCCTGAGCCCGGGCAGGCGGGCGTCGAGGGCCTCCGCCAGCAGCTGGTCGTGGCGCGCTCCGCCGGTCCGGTTGCAGACCACGCCGGCGACCTCCAGGTCGTCGCGGAACTCGGCGAAACCGGCGGCGAGCGCCGCCACCGACTGTCCCATGCCCTTGGCGTCGACGGTGAGCACCACCGGCAGGCCGAGCAGCGAGGCGACGTCGGCGGTGGAGCCGCGGCCTTCGGGCCCGCCGTCGAACAGCCCCATCACGCCCTCGCCGACGACCAGATCGACGCCCTCGGCGGCGGCGCCGGCGAGATGGGCGAGGGTGGGCAGCTGCATCGCCCAGCTGTCGAGGTTGGGACAACGCACCGCGCCGGCGGCGAGGTGAAAGGCCGGGTCGATGTAATCGGGGCCGACCTTGAAGCCGGCCACGGCGCGGCCGCGCTTGATGAACGCGCGGATCAGCCCGAGCGTGACCAGCGTCTTGCCCGAACTCGACTGGGTCGCGGCGATGACGAGCCCCGGCGCGTGCAACGGCATCCTCCTTCTCGCTCGGCCGCCGCTCTAGCGCGACCGGTGGCCGCTTGAACAGTCGCGCGAAGGCTCCGACAACCCCGCCATGACCCACGCCGACCCGCACCGAGCCGCCGGCGGCCTGCGCCGCGGCTGGACCACCGGCACCTGCGCCACCGCGGCGGCCAAGGCGGCGGCGACGGCGCTGCTGACCGGGGCGTTTCCGGCCGAGGTGGCGGTCGCCCTGCCGCGCGGCGGCGGCGCCGCCTTCGCGCCCGAGGCGCGTCATCTCGACGCGGACGCCGCCACCGCGGCGGTGACCAAGGACGCCGGCGACGACCCGGACGTCACCCACGGCTGCGTCGTCGCGGTGACGGTGCGGCGGCGCGCGCCGATCGACGGCGTCGTCTTCCGCGCCGGGCCGGGCGTCGGCACGGTCACCCGGGCGGGCCTGCCGGTGGCCGTGGGCGAGCCCGCGATCAACCCCGTGCCGCGGCAGATGATCCGCGAAGCGCTCGCCGAGGTGCTGGCCGAGACGGGAGCACGCGCCGGCTTCGTGGTCACCGTCGCGATCGAGAACGGGGCCGAACTGGCGGCGAAGACGCTGAACCCGCGGCTCGGCATCGAGGGCGGGCTGTCGGTGCTGGGGACCACGGGCGTCGTCGTGCCGTTCTCCTGTGCCGCCTGGATCCACTCGATCCACCGCGGCATCGACGTCGCCCGCGCCGCCGGGCTCGGCCACATCGCCGCGGCGACGGGCTCCACCAGCGAGCGCGCGATCCGCACCCGCCACGGCCTCGACGAGACCGCCCTGATCGAGATGGGGGACTTCGCCGGCGCCACGCTCAAATACCTGCGCCGCCGGCCGCTGCCGCGGCTCAGCCTCGCCGGCGGCTTCGCCAAGCTCGCCAAGTTCGCCCTCGGTGCGCGCGACCTCCACTCCAGCCGCTCGCGCCTCGACATGGCGCAGC
>JAAAPF010000204.1 GCA_009908425.1 Alphaproteobacteria bacterium | reverse complement strand
GTCGCGCTACACCGCATGGCCCAATCCTCGAACAGCCTGTGGCAACACCGTGCGTATCACCACCCGCACGCCTCTGCCATCGGCCGCGTGACCCGCGGATCCTTGCAGAGGACCTTTCGACCGCACCGCCAACGACCGATGGCGATATAGGATTTTGCGCCTATACTGATACACTCCTCCCCGCCACCCAGCGGAGCGGAGCGGTGACGCGGCGGCTGACGGCGAAGGAGAAGGAGCGGCGGGCGCGGAACCGGGCGAACGCCAAGGCGAGCACGGGGCCGCGGACGGCGGCGGGGAAGGCGCCCGCCAGCCGCAACGCGATCACCCACGGGCTCACGGCGCGGGGTCCGATCGACGAGGCCGAGGCGGCGGACCGGAATCGGCGCGCCGCGGCGCTCGCCCTGGAGATCGTGCCCGAGGGGCCCGTCGAGGCGGCGCTGGTGGATCGGCTCGCGGCGGCGTTTCGGCGGCTGGAGAAGGCCGACCATCTGGAGGCCCAGCTCTTCGACAGCGCCTTTCGGCTGGGCGACGTGCCGCCGGGGATGCTGCTCTACCGCCGTACGCCGGCCGCCGCGGGCCACTGCCGCGCCACGGCCGGCACGGTGGGCGCGGCCGACCTATCGGTGCGCAGGCGGCGCCACGACGTGGTCGGCGACCTCGGCTACTGCCGGAACCCGCGTCCGTCGGGTGCTGCGGAGCCGGCGGAGTGCGACAGCGAGGTCCGCACTGTCACGGTGCGGCCCTTTGAGCGATCGGGCCTGGCGGCCGCCCGCGCGCGCGGCCGCGAAGCATCGGCGCGGTCGAGCCGAGCGTCGTCCGTGTCGAGGTGCCAACGCCGCCAGCGGGCGAAGCCGGCGCGGTTCGGAGCGCCCAGCTCGGCGGTGCGGACGGCGACGCCGCTGCGGCTACTCGTAATCCATCAAGATCTGCCCGACCTTGACGCCGTCGCCCTCGGCGACCCGCAGCGCCTTCACGGTGCCGGCATGCGCGGCGACGACGTTGGTCTCCATCTTCATGGCCTCGAGGACCATGATCAGGTCGTCCTGCTCGAGCTTCTGGCCAACCTCGACCGCGATGCGGTTGACCACGCCGGAAAGCGGGCTTCTGGAGACCTTCTCCTCGTCGACCGGAGCGTCGTCCGAGGGCGCGGCAGCCTCCGCACCGGACGCGGCGGCCGCGGCCGGGCCGGCCGAGGAGCGCACCGTCATCGGCGGCGCGTGCGGCGGCACATAGCCGGGCCGGCGCGGGGGGCGGTCTTCTTCCAAAACCTCGACGTCGAGGTCGTAGGTCTTGCCGTCGATGTCGATGCGCAATTTCAAGGCCTGAACTCCGAGCTGACGCGGCGGGCCGCTCTCCCGCGGCCCGCGGGTCTCACTGCCCCCGATGCAGCCGATGCGAGGTCTGGATGGCGGCGCGACCGTGGCGCGCCCAGGCGGGCGCGCCTTCCCGACCGGGCGTCACCTGCCGCGCCGAGCGGATGCGCACCCGCTTGCCGAGATAGGAGGTCACGGCGGCCGCCAGCATGACCAGCGTGTCGGGACCGACCTCGACCTCCTGGTCCCGGGCGTTCTCGGCTTGTCGGGCCTCGAGCGCCGCCATGTTCGCCTTGAGCGCGTCGAGCTCCGCACGCATCGCGTGCGTCTCGCCGCGCAGCCTCTCCACCGCGGCCATGACCTCGTCCAACGTCGATGCGCTCATGCCTGTTGCTCCTGCCGGCCCGGGCGGCGGGTCCACGATCCGCGCTGACGGGGGGTCACAGCGGGATCAGGCCGTGTTTCTTGGGCGGGCGCGTTTCGCGCTTGGGGGAGAGCACCTCGAGCGCCTGCCCAAGATAGCGCCGCGTCTCCGCCGGCTCGATGATGTCGTCGACCAGCCGCCGGCCGGCGGCGACATAAGGGTTGGCGAAGGTCTCCCGGTAGTTCTGGATCATCTCCGCCCGCTTGGCCGGCTTGTCCTCGGCCTCGGCGATGGCCTTGCGGAAGACGATCTCGGCCGCCCCTTCCGCCCCCATCACCGCGATCTCCGCCGACGGCCAGGCGATGACCCGGTCCGCCCCCAGCGCCTTGCCGCACATGGCGAGATAGGCGCCGCCGTAGGCCTTCCTGACGATCACCGTCAGCTTCGGCACCGTGGTGGCTGAATAGGCGAACAGCATCTTGGCGCCGTGGCGGATGATGCCGCCGTACTCCTGCTCGACGCCCGGCAGGAAGCCCGGCACGTCGACGAAGGTGACGATCGGGATGTTGAAGGCGTTGCAGAAGCGGATGAAGCGCGCGCCCTTGTCCGAGGCGTCGATGTCCAGGGCCCCGGCCTGCACCGCCGGCTGGTTCGCGACCACGCCGATCGAGCGGCCCTGCAGGCGCGCGAAGCCGACCACGATGTTGGGCGCGAAGCCGGCGTGGATCTCCAGAAAATCCCCGTCGTCGACGCAGCGCCCGACCAGCTCGCGGACGTCGTAGCCCGCCTTGAGGTCGGCGGGCACGAGGTCCTTCATCCCCGGATCGGCCTCCAGCGGCTCGTCGAACGGCAGCCGCGGCGGGTCCTCCAGGTTGTTGGGCGGCAGGAAGCTCAACAGCCGGCGGCACTGGTAGATCGCGTCCTCGTCGTTCTCCGCGACCAGATGGGCGACGCCGGAACGGTTCATCTGCGCGTCGGGACCGCCGAGCGCCTCCGCGCTCACCGTCTCGCCGGTGACCTGCTTGATCACCTGCGGACCGGTGATGAACATCTGCGCGCCGCGGGTCTGGATGATGAAGTCGGTCAGCGCCGGGCTGTACGCCGCCCCGCCGGCGCACGGCCCGCAGATCAAGGAGATCTGGGGCACCGAGCCGGACAGCATGACGTTGCTGTAGAACACCTCGCCGTAGCCGGTGAGGCTGTCGATGCCCTCCTGGACGCGGGCGCCGCCGGAGTCGTTGATGAAGACGAAGGGCGAGCCGGTCTTCAGCGACAGCCCCAGCATCTCGGCGACCTTGAGGCTGTGCACCTCACCGGCGGCGCCGCCGGAGACGGTGAAGTCCTGGCTGGCCAGGTGCACCACCTTGCCGTCGATCTGCGCGCAGCCGGTGACCACGCCGTCCGCCGGCAGCTCCTTGTCGGTCATGCCGAGAGAGGTGGCGCGGTGTTTGGCGAACAGGCCGATCTCCTGAAAGCTGCCGGGATCGACCAGGCCGTCGATGCGTTCGCGCGCCGTCAGCTTGCCGGCGGCGTGCTGCTTGTCGATCTGCTCTTGCCCACCGCCTTCTTGCAAGCGCGCCCGGTTGGCCGCGAGCGCGGCGATCTTGTCGTCGATGCTCGCGGTGGGCGGCGTGCCCCCTTGTTCGGACATCAAGTGTTCCTTCCCCCTCGAATTCCATCGTCGGCGCGGCCGCGCCGGGCGTGTCGTCCCCGACGTCAGGCGGCCGGCGAGACCTTCACCTGATGCTCCTTGCCGTGCAGCGTGACGACATAGGTCCGCGCGCCCTGCTCGGCGGCGGCCTGGTCGCCCCCGCCCGCCTTGCCGGCGGCGGCCGGCGCCGGGGCCTCGGCGGCCGCGGTGGTCTCGGGGTCCTTGGCCAGGCTCTTCGGTCCCTCGTGGCGGGTCTTGAAGAACTTGGCCGAGACCTGCGGGAACTGGGCGTAGGTCAAGACGTCCTCGTCGCTGCCGTCGCAGCCTTCCAGCGCCGAAGCGGCGGCGCGCAGCTGCTCCCACTCCGGCTTCAAGAGGTCGGCCGGGCGGCCGGTGATCGCCGGCTTCTTCTGCTGCGCCTCGGCCGCCGCCAGCACCTCGGGATCCTTGTCGCCGAGCGTGTCGCCGTAATACCCCAGCATCAGGTCGGCGAATTCGCTCGTCAGCGTCTTGTAGCGGCCCATCATGACGTTGAAGACCGCCTGGGTGCCGACGATCTGGCTCGACGGTGTCACCAGCGGCGGATAGCCGGCGTCGGCACGCACCCGCGGCACCTCCTCCAGCACCTCCTGCAGGCGGTCGCCGGCGCCCTGGCCCTTGAGCTGACTCTCCATGTTGGAGATCATGCCGCCCGGGATCTGGCTCTTGAAGATCTCGGTATCGACGCCGGTGAAGCCGCCCATGAAGTGGGCGTAGCGCGGCCGCACCTTGGCGAAATGCTCGGTCACCGGGCGGATGCGCTCGAGGTCGAGCTTGGTCTCGTAGCCCGTGCCCTCCAGCATCTCGACCAGAGCCTCGGTCGGGTTGTGGCCGGAGCCCAGCGACAGCGAGCTCACCGCCGTGTCGACGATGTCGGCGCCGGCTTCGATCGCCTTCATGTAGGAGACGAGCGTGACCCCGGTGGTGGCGTGGCAGTGGACGTGGACGATGGTGTCCTCGCCGCACTTCTCCTTGATGCCCTTGACCAGGTCGTAGGCCGGCTGCGGCTTCAACAGGGCCGCCATGTCTTTGATGCAGATGGAATGGACGCCCATGTCCTTGAGGCGTTGCGCCATCTCCACGAACGCTTCCGTGGTGTGCACCGGCGACACCGTGTAGCAGATCGTGCCCTGGGCGTGCTTGCCGGTCTTGCGCACCGCGTCGATCGCGGTCTTGAGATTGCGCAGGTCGTTGAGCGCGTCGAAGATGCGGAAGACGTCCATGCCGTTCTCGGCGGCCTTGTCGCAGAAGCGCTCGACCACTTCGTCTTCGTAGTGGCGGTAGCCGAGCAGGTTCTGCCCC
>JAAAPF010000336.1 GCA_009908425.1 Alphaproteobacteria bacterium | reverse complement strand
CGCTTCGGGGCGGGCGCCGGCGGCGTGGAAGCCGGCCCGTTTCGCCGAGCGCGCGGCGATGCCGGAGCTGGGGCCCGACAGCGTCACCGTGCCGGGGGCGGTCTCGGGATGGGTCGCACTCGCCCGTCGCTTCGCGGGGCTGCCCTTCGCCGACCTGTTCGAGCCGGCGATCCGCTACGCCCGCGACGGTTTCCACGTCTCGCCGGTGATCGCGGCGCTGTGGGGGCGCGCCGCCGACCGCCTCGCCGACCAGCCGGGTTTCGCCCGGACCTTCCTGCCGGCCGGCCGCGCCCCGGCGGTGGGCGAGATCTTCCGCGTCCCGGCGCTGGCGGCGACGCTGCAGGCGATCGCCGCCAGCGAGGGCGAGACCTTCTATCGGGGCGACGTCGCCCGCGCGACCGCCGGCTGGGTCCGCCGCCACGGCGGCGGGCTGACGCTCGCGGATCTGGAGGCGCACCGGGCCGACTGGGTCGAGCCTCTGGAGCACGCCGCGCCCGGCGGCCGCCTCGCCGAGATCCCGCCCAACGGCCAGGGCATCGCCGCCCAGCTCGCGCTCGGCCTGCTCGCCCACACCGCGCTTGCGGACCACGACCCCGACGGCGTCGCGGCGCTGCATCTGCAGATCGAGGCGATGAAGCTGGCGATGGCCGATCTCGCCGCCCATGTCGGCGATCCACGGGCGATGCGCCTGCGCCCGCACGACCTGCTCGACGCCGACTACCTCGCCGCCCGCGCCCGCCTGATCGATCCCCGCCACGCCGGCGATCCCGGGGCCGGCGCGCCGCGGCCGGGCGGCACCGTCTACCTCACCGCCGCCGACGCGAGCGGCATGATGGTCTCCTTCATCCAGTCCAACTACATGGGTTTCGGGTCGGGCGTGGTGGTGCCGGAGACCGGCGTCTCGCTGCAGAACCGCGGCGCCGGCTTCACCCTGAACGTCGGCCATCCCAACGAGGTCGGCCCGAACAAGCGGCCGTTGCACACCATCATCCCCGGCTTTCTGCGCGCCGACGACGGCGCTCCGGTGATGAGCTTCGGCGTCATGGGCGGGCCGATGCAGGCGCAGGGCCACGTCCAGATGGTGCTCCGGACGCAGCTCTGGGGCCAGAACCCCCAGGCGGCGAGCGACGCGCCGCGGTGGCGCGTCACCGGCGGGCGCGGTGTCGCGCTCGAGACCGGGTTCGCCCCGGCGGTCCGCGCCGGGCTGCGTGCCCTCGGCCACGACGTCGCCGTCGAGCCGCCGGACGCCGCCTTCGCCTTCGGCGGGGCGCAGCTGATCGCGCGCCTGCCGGACGGCTACGTCGCCGGCTCCGACGGCCGCAAGGACGGTTGCGCGCTCGGCTTTTGAGCCCGCGCGAGACCACGGGCGAGATGTTCGAGGGTGAGCGTCGTCGCGGTGCCGGGATAGCGCGCCAGGAACGGCGTCTGGGCGCGGATCGCCGCGGTCACGCGCGGGTCGTCCAGCACGACGCCGCGGGCCGGCAGCGGCACCTTCAAGAAATGGCCGACGGCACGCTCCAGCTTGGCGGCGGTGGCGTCGCCCACGGCGCGCGAGGGGGCGCGGTTGACCACGACCTCGGCGCGGCCGGCGTCGCCGTCGGCGCGGGCCAGCTTGAGGAAGGCGTAGGCGTCGGTGAGCGCGCCCGGATCGGGGGTGACGACCAACATGCGGTGGCGGCCCAGCCGCCACCAGTCGCGCAGGCTGCGGTCGGCGCCAGCGGCGAGGTCGATCACCGTCCAGTCGTAGGCGCGCGCGATCGCCGCGACCTTGCGGGCGAGCGCGAGCCGGTCGCGCGGGGCGAGGTCGGCGAGGCGACCACTGCCGGAGCCGGCTGCCAGCAGGTCGACGCCGGTGCCCGGCACCCGCCGGATGCACCCGACCAGCGCCTCGAGCGGCGCCGCCACCGGCAGCTCCGCGGGTGCCGAGGTGCCGAGCTGGACGTCGGCGTTGGCGAGGCCCCAGTCGGCGTCGACCAGCAGCACCCGCCGCCCGGGCGCGAGGGCGAGCGCCTGGGCGAGGCTGGCGGCGAACCAGGTCTTGCCGGTGCCGCCCTTGCCGGAGGCGACGGTGACGATGGCGGTCATGATGCGCGCGCCTCGGCGAGCTCGGGTGGGCGGGCGGCGTGGGTCTCGAAGCGGTGGACCAAGAGCCGCGCGAGGCCGGCGGGTCGAAGCAGCGCCGGGGGATCGTCGGGGCGGTCGGAGACGCTCGCCGGCAGCAGGCCGACGCCGCCGCAGGCGAGCCCCACCAGCCCGCCGTAGCGCCGCGCCAGGTCGAGCTTGGTGGGCAGGACCGCCCGACAGCCCAGGGTGAGGAAGTCGGCGGCGGTCTCCAGCAGATCGGCCGGCGCACCCTCGCAGCTCAGCACCAGGGTGACGGCGACGTCGCCCGCGGCCTCGACGACCGCCCGCAGCCGGGCCGCGCCGCGCGAGCTCGCGGGCGAGAGGCCCGGGGCGTCGACGACCAGCGGGCCCGGCACGGCCGCGGCCTCGGCGAGCGCGCTCAGGTCCGCCGCCTTGTGGACGGTGAGCCCGCTGGCCGCGAGCCAGCCGTCGAGGCGATCGCCCGGGGGGTCGTCGGGGCCTTCGAACGCGACCACCGTCGGCGGCGTGCCGGCGGCGACGAGTCGGCGCGCGAGGCGCGCGGTCGCGAGCGTCTTGCCGTGACCGGGCAGGCCGAGGAACAGGCGGCGGCCGGCGTCGGGGGCGGTCTGAAGGCGCGGCGCGAGCGCTCGCGTCAGCGCCGCTTCGAGCTCGGCGCCGGCGGCGTCGCCGGCGAGCGCGGCACGCACGCCCCTGGGCACGCCGTGGAAGCTCAACAGCGCGGCGAGGCGCGGGTCGGGGCCGCGCTCCGGGGTGCGCAAGAGCGCCCCCAGATCGTCCTCCGGCTCGATCGCCGCCGTGATGCGCAGGCCGGCGTCGAGACGCTCGGTGGAGAGGATCAGCGCCTCGTCGCCGAGGCTCGCCCGCACCATGGCCTGGGCCTCGCTCAGGCTGGCCGCCTCGAAGGTGCGCAGTCGCATGGTCTAGACCTGCCCGAGCGTGCGGATGCGGGACTTGGCGTGGATCTCGTTCTGCGAGAGCACGACGGTGGCCGGGCGGAAGCGCTCGATCATCGCGCGGACGTAGGGCCTGAGCGTCGGGGTCGTGATCAGCACCGGCAGCTCGCCCTTCTGGGCCTGCTCCTCGAAGCGGTCGCGGACATCGGCGACGAAGCGCTGGAGCTCCGACGGCGCCATCGCCAGCTGGCGGTCGCCGCCGGCGCCGTTGTCGACGAGCGCGTCGTGGAAGGCCTGCTCCCACTGGGGCGAGAGCGCCAGGAGCGGGATGTAGCCGGCCTCGGAGGTGGCGTCGCGCGAGATCTGGCGGGCGAGGCGGCCGCGGACGTACTCGATCATCACGGTGGTGCTGTTGGTCGTGGTGGCGACGTCGCCGAGCGCCTCCAGGATGAGCGGGAGGTCGCGGATCGAGACGCGCTCGGCCAGGAGCCCCTGCAGCACCCGCTGGATGCCGCCGGTGGTCATCTTCGCCGGCACCAGATCGCCCAAGAGGCGCTGATAGGGCTCGTCGAGCTCGGCCAGGAGCTGCTGGGTGAGGGCGTAGCTCAGAAGATCGGCGAGGTTCTCCTTGACGATCTCGGTGAGGTGCGTGGTGACGACGGTGGCGGGCTCGACGATGGTGAGGCCCTGGTGCTGCGCGGTGTCCTTGAGCGGGCGACCGATCCAGTGGGCGTCGAGGCCGAAGGTGGGCTCCTTGGTGGGCTCGCCCGGGAGCTGGATCGGACGGCCCTGCGGGTCCATCACCATCAGCATGGCGGGGCGGACGTCGCCGCGCGCGGTCTCGGTCTCCTTGAGACGGACGACGTAGGTGTTGGACGGCAGCTGCAGGTTGTCCTGGATGCGCACCGGCGGCATCAGGAAGCCCAACTCCTGGGCGAGCTGGCGCCTGAGCGCCTTGACCTGATCGGGCAGGCCGGGGGCGTCGCCGGCCTTGATCAGCGGCAACAGGCCGTAGCCCAGCTCGAGCCGGAGCGTGTCCATCTGTAGGCTCTGGCCGATCGGCTCCTCGGCCGGCGCGGCGTCCGCCGCCGCGCCGCCGGCGGCGGGTTGGGCGCCACCACCGCCGGCGCCGGCCTCGGGTACGGCCAGGCGTTGGCGCCACTGCACCCAGGCGACGGTGGCGCTGACGCCCGCGAGCGACAGGAAGGGCAGCACCGGCAGGCCGGGCAGCAGCGCCAGGCTGGCCAGGAGGCCGGCGGTGACCTGGAAGGTGCGCGGGTTGGCGCCGAACTGGCGCACCAGCGCGGCGTCCACGCGGCCGCCGACGCCGGCCTTGGAGACCAGCATGCCGGCGGCGGTGGAGACGATCAGCGCCGGGATCTGGGAGACCAGGCCGTCGCCGACGGTGAGGAGCGTGTAGCTCTGCGCCGCCTCGCCGACGGTGATCCCCATCTGGCCGACGCCGATGATCAGCCCGCCCACGAGGTTGATCGCGGTGATCAGGATGCCGGCGATGGCGTCGCCGCGCACGAACTTGGCGGCACCGTCCATCGAGCCGAAGAACGCGCTCTCCTCTTCAAGGTGGGTGCGGCGCCGACGGGCCTCGGCCTCGTCGACGAGCCCGGCGGAGAGGTCGGCGTCGATCGCCATCTGCTTGCCGGGCATGGCGTCGAGGGAGAACCGGGCCGCGACCTC
>JAAAPF010000144.1 GCA_009908425.1 Alphaproteobacteria bacterium | reverse complement strand
TGATCTCAAGGATCTTCGTGTCGACCGCCCGCACGCCGATGGTCTCGGGCGCGGCCTCGCCCTTGTTGACCGCCTCGGCACCCGCGATCGGGTAGAGGATGTTGGCGTATTTGGCGCCGGTCGCCGGGTCGAGGATGCGGCGGTAGGAGAAGACGAAGTCACGGGCGGTGAGGTCGTCGCCGTTCGACCAGGTCGCGTCCTCGCGGATCTCGAAGGTGTAGACCCGCCCGTCGTCGGAGACCGTCCAGCTCGCGGCCGCGCCGGGCCGGATCTCGGCCTCGGGGCCGTGCACGACCAGGCTCTCGTAGAGGTCGCGCAGGATGTGCGCCTCGTAGACCGTCGAGGTCAGGTGCTGGTCGAGGGTCTCGGGCTCCGCGGTGTTGCCGCGGTGGTAGACCATCTGCGCCTGGGCGGCGGTGGCCACGCCGAGCACCAGGGCCAACGCGAGTGCGATGCGCCGTCCGACCGCCATGATGCCATCCTCCCATGGACGCGCCGCCGGCCGCGCGGCGACGCTCGTTCGGCGCGCAATGTCAGCCCCCGCGGTCCACCGCAAGGGGCCGGACGCCGCGCCTCACTCGACCTTTGGAGGAGGGGTTCGCGCATGCTCACGGCCTTCACCGCACTGCTGCTGTGTCAACTCATAGGCGAGGGGGCCGTCCGCGCGCTCGACCTCCCGATCCCGGGGCCGGTGGCCGGCATGGCGCTCCTGTTCGCCGCGCTGGTGGCCTACGGCGAGGTGCCGGAGGCGCTCGACCGGGTGGGCCGGACGCTCTTGGCGCACCTCTCGCTCCTGTTCGTGCCCGCCGGTGTCGGCGTCATCACCCATCTCGGCCGGATCTCCGGCGAGCCCTGGGCGCTCCTGCTGGCGCTCGGGCCCGCGACGCTGATCGCGCTGGTCGTCACCGGTTGGGTCATGGCGAAGCTCGCACCCGCCGACGGAGAGCGCTGATGGACCCCGTCGCCCAACTCTGGGTCTATCTGGAGACCAGCCCGCTCGCCGCGCTGACGTTGACGCTCGTGGCGTATCTCGCCGGCGACACGATCTACCGCCGCTCGGGCCGCAACCCGCTGTTGAACCCGGTGCTGCTCGCGATCCTGTTGATCGCCGCGGTGCTGTTGCCGACCGGCGGCGATTACGAGCGCTACTTCGAGGGCGCGCAGTTCGTCCATTTCCTGTTGGGCCCGGCGACGGTGGCGCTGGCCATCCCGCTCTACAAGGAGCTCGCCAACGTCCGTCGCGCGCTGGTGCCGCTCGCGGCCAGCCTCCTCGTCGGCTCGCTCACCGCCGCCGGCACCGCCGTCGGCCTCGCCTGGCTCGCCGGCGCGTCCACGGAAACGCTCGCCTCGCTCGCCCCCAAGTCGGTGACGACGCCGGTCGCGATGGGCGTCGCCGAGAGCCTGGGCGGGCTGCCGTCGCTCACCGCGGCGGTGGTCATCCTCACCGGCATCGTCGGCGCCGCCCTCGGCCCGCCGGTCCTGGACCTCGCCCGCATCCGCGATCCGCGCGCCCGCGGCCTCGCCATGGGCACGGCGTCGCACGGCATCGGCACCGCCCGCGCCCTGCAGATGGGGCAGGTCGCCGGCGCCTTCGCCGGCATCGCCATCGGCCTCAACGCGCTCGCCACGGCGGTGCTGCTGCCGCTGTTGTGGCGCCTGGTCGCGGGCTGACGGCGCCGGCCGGGGGCTGGAGGCGCGCCGGCGATCCGCGTAAGGCTGCCGCCCGCGCCGCGGCGGCCGTCCGGCCGCAAGCAAGCGGGGTTGACGGTCAGCGCGCGGCGCTAGGAGGGATGGGCGATGGACGGCGACGCGCTCGTCGCGGAGTTGCAGGCGATCCTCGGCACCGCTGGCGTGCTCACCGAACCCGCGGCGACGGCGCCCTATCTGGAGGACTGGCGCGGGCTCGCGCGCGGCACCGCGCTCGCGGTGGCGCGCCCGGCCGACACCGCCGAGGTGGCGGAACTGGTGCGCTGGTGCGCGCGCACCGGCACCGCCGTCGTGCCCCAGGGCGGCGTCACCGGCCTGGTCAACGCCAGCGCCCCCCACGGCCCGCGCGCGATGCTGGTGCTGTCGCTGGACCGGATGAACCGGGTGCTCGAGGTCGACCCGGTCAACTCCACGCTGACCGCCGAGGCCGGGTGCATCCTGCAGGAGGCGCAACGGGCCGCGGCCGACAGCGGTCTGCGGCTGCCGCTCAGGATCGGCGCCGAGGGCAGCGCCCGTCTCGGCGGCGTGCTGGCCACCAACGCCGGCGGCAACCTGACCATCCGCTACGGCAACACCCGCGAGCTCTGCCTCGGTCTCGAGGTGGTGCTGCCCGACGGCCGGGTGCTCGACGAGCTCAAGTTGCTCCGCAAGGACAACACCGGCTACGACCTCAAGCACCTGTTCATCGGCGCCGAGGGCACGCTCGGCGTCGTCACCCGCGCGACCTTGAAGCTGGTGCCGGCGCCGACGCAGTCGGCGACGGTGGTCCTGGCGTTGAGCGAGCTCGACGGCGTCTTCGACCTGCTCGGCCGGTTCCGCCGCGAGGCCGGCGATCACCTGAGCGTGTTCGAGTTGATGCCGCGGATCCTGTTCGACCTCGTCGGCCGCCATCTGCCCGGAGCCCGCGACCCGCTGGCGGCGCGCGCCGACTGGTACGTGCTGGTCGAGGTCGAGACCGCGCAGCACCGCCCGGATTTGCAGGCGCTCGTCGGCGACGTTCTGGCGAGCGCGCTGGAGGACGAGGTCATCACCGACGGCGTCGTCGCCCAGTCCGAGGCGCAGGCCGCGGAGCTCCGCAAGCTCCGCGAGCAGGCCAGCGAAGCCCAGAAGGTGGAGGGCTACAGCGCCAAGCACGACGTCGCGGTGCCGGTCGATCGCCTCGTCGATTTCATCCGTGCCGGCACGGCGGCGGTCGCCGACACCGTCGCGGACGCCCGCGTCGTCGCCTTCGGTCACGTCGGCGACGGCAACGTCCACTTCAACGTCCAGTCGCCGGCGGGCGACCCTGACGCCGCGGCCCTGCGCGCGGCGACCCCGGCGCTCGCCGAGCGCGTCCACGACCTGGCGGTGGCGATGGGCGGCACCTTCTCCGCCGAGCACGGCGTCGGCCGCATCAAACGCGCCGCCTTCGCCCGCCATCGTCCGCTCAAGCACGACCTCGGCCGCGCGCTGAAACGCTGGCTCGACCCCGACGACATCATGAACCCCGGTGTCGTATTCGAGCCGGACTGACGTCGACCGCGCCGGGCGCGCCGCGACCGGCCGCGGTCGCCGCCCCGCGAGGTCGCGCGGGGTGGGGCTTCACGCCTTCTTAAGCGTGCCGTCCCAGGATCAGCGACCTCCGGGGGCGGGCGTGCGCGCCGCCGTTCGCCCGCCCCCGGCGACCCGAGCTGGAGACCCGTCATGGCGCTGGACCGGGAGCTGCCGATCTTGATCGTCGACGACGACAAGACGAGGCTGCGGATCGTCCGCAACCTGCTGAAGCAGCTCGACTTCGACAGCGTGGACGAGGCCATCGACGGCCGTACCGCGCTGGAGCGCCTGAAGCGCGGGACCTACCGCCTGATCATCGCGCACTGGAACATGCGGCCGATGACCGGCCTGGAGCTCTTGCGGACGGTGCGCGCCGACGCCGCGCTCGGGGCGACGCCGTTCATCATGATCAACGGCGCCACCAGGACCGAGACCGTCGTCACGGCGAAAGGCGCCGGTGTCGACAACTACATCGTCCAGCCGTTCAACGCCGCTACGCTCGAAGCCAAGATCGCGGGCGTGCTCACCGGCTGATGCCCACGGCGGCGGTCGACCGCCCGCGCGCGAGGGACGCGGTCCACAACTTGAAGGCTAGTGCGCGTCCCGCTTAGGCGAACCCACCCGCACACCCCGCCCGGCCACCCAGGTTATCGTGCTCGTGGGCGGCCGGGCGGGGTGTGCGGGTGGCTCGGTCAACTTGAACGGGACGCGCTCCAGCATCGCGCGAGGTGTCACAGCGGGCGTGGCGACGCTGCGAATGCGCGTGATCCGCCTCGTTCTTTCGGCCGAAGCCGGTCGCGGCAGGCCCGGAAAGTCGGGCAATTCGAGGCTGTTCGTGCCGCCGTCACCCGAGCGCCACTTGCCCCCGGGGGCGCAGTTGGCCGACAACGCCGACAGCATGGCGGAGATCGATGCGCGGTTGGCGACCCCGGACCGAGCGGGCACCCCTGCAACCTGAGCGTTTACGGACGGTGACGCGCGCCGGCGCGCTCGTCCGCACCGTGCTCGTGGTCGCGGTGCTCGCCGGCGGCGCCCAGGCCGCGCCGAGCGCGCCCGTCGACATCCGTTTCGGCCGCCATCCGGGCTTTTGGCGCATCGCGCTCGAATGGGCCGAGCCGGCGCCGGCGACGGTCGTCACCCGCCCGGGTGAGGTCGTCCTCGCGCCGCTCGCCGCCGACGCCGCCGATGCCGAGCGCGTCGCCCGCCGTCTCGACGCCGTGGTCCGCCACGCCGCGGCGACGGGCGAGGCGTTGCGGCTGTTCCTGCGCGACGGCGTCCGCGGCCGGTCGGTCCCGGGGTTGGACGCGCGCGTCGTCGCGGTCGACTTCCGCCGCGACCCCTCCGCGACGGCGGCGAGCGCGACCGCCGGCGCGATCGTGCCGCGGCGCCGGCCGCGCCCGACCGCGCCGCCGGCGGAGGTGAAGCCGTTTGCGATCGCGGTGTCGGAACCGGCCGCGCC
>JAAAPF010000076.1 GCA_009908425.1 Alphaproteobacteria bacterium | reverse complement strand
CGGCGACGGCGCGCCGAGCTTGCGCCTCGCCAACCTCTTGAAGCTCCAGCACCCCTACGCGGTCGACCTCTACGTCGAGGCGGTGATCGCCCGCGCCCGGGTCGTCGTCGTCCGCCTTCTGGGCGGGCGGGCCTACTGGCCCTACGGCGTCGAGCAGCTCGCCGCCACCGCGCGCGCCCGCGGCATTCCCCTCGCCATCCTGCCGGGCGACGACCGCGCCGATCCCGACCTCGGCGACTGGTCGACCGCGCCGGTGGAGATGCAGCGCCGGCTCTGGCTCTGGTGCGTCCACGGCGGCGAGGCCAACGCCCGCCATCTCCTGGCCTATCTCGCCGAGACGCTCGGCCGAGAGGTCGCCCCCTGGCGCGAGCCCGAACCGCTGCCGGTGGCGGGCCTGCACCGCGACACGGCGACCGACGCCGGCCCCAACGCGGCGCTCGTCTTCTACCGCGCCCTGGTCCAGGCCGGGAACCTGGAGCCCGTCGACGCGCTCGCGGACGCGCTGGAGGCCGAGGGCCTCGGCGTGCGCGCGCTCTACGTCACCAGCCTCAAGGACGCTCAGGCCGCGGCCGTGACCGAGGCGCTTCTCGCCGAGCGGGCGATCGACGTCGTCGTCAACCTCACCGGCTTCGCCCTCGGCGGCGGCGGGCGCACGCTTCTCGACGACGGCACCCGCCCGGTCCTGCAGGCGACGCTCGCGAGTGGGCCGCGGGCGAGCTGGGAGGCGACCACCCGCGGGCTGGCGCCGCGCGATCTCGCCATGCAGGTGGTCCTGCCGGAGGTGGACGGCCGCATCTTCACCCGCGCCTTCGCCTTCCGCGAGCGCGGCGAGGTCGACCCCCGGGTCGAAGCCCCGCTCGCCCGCCACGTCCCGGTCCCCGACCGGACGGCCTGGATCGCCGCGCTCGCGGCGGCCTGGACGCGGCTGCAGCGGAGCGGCCGCGGCGAGCGCCGCGTCGCCCTCGTCCTGCCGAACTATCCCAACAAGGACGGCCGGCTGGCCAACGGCGTCGGCCTCGACACCCCCGAGAGCGCCGCGCGCCTCCTCCGTTGGCTGCAGGACGCCGGCTACGCGGTCGACGATCCGCCCGCCGACGGTGCCGCGCTCGTCGCCGCGCTCAAGGCCGGGCCGACCAACCGCCTGGAGGACCGGGCGGGGCGCGAGGTGACGGTGCGGCTGCCGCTCGCCGATTACGCCCGCGCCTTCGCCGCCCTGCCCGAAGCCGCCCGCCGCGCCGTCACGGAGCGGTGGGGTGAGCCCGCGGACGACCCGCACGTCCAGGACGGCGCCTTCGCCCTCTCGCTCGTCGTCTTCGGGCACGTCGCCTGCGGTATCCAGCCGGCGCGCGGCTACCACGTCGACCCCGAAGCGACCTACCACGCCCCCGACCTCGTGCCGCCGCACGGCTATCTGGCTTTTTACGTCTGGTTGCGGCAGGTTTTCGGGGCGCACGCGGTGGTGCATTTGGGTAAGCACGGCAATCTGGAGTGGTTGCCCGGCAAGGCCCTCGCCCTCGGGCCGGCGTGCTGGCCCGAGGCGGTGATGGGGCCGTTGCCGCATCTCTACCCGTTCATCGTCAACGACCCCGGCGAGGGCAGCCAAGCCAAGCGACGGAACGCGGCCGTGATCATCGACCATCTCACCCCGCCGCTCGCCCGCGCCGAGAGCTGGGGCGCCTATGCCGAGCTGGAGCAGCTCGTCGACGAGTTCTTCGAGGCCAGCGGGCTCGACGGCCGCCGCGCCGCGCATCTCAAGACCGAGATCGTCCGCGCGAGCGAGCGCCTCGGCCTCGCCGACGATCTCGGCTTCGGCGCCGCGCCGGACGACGACGCCAAGCTGCAGGCGCTCGACAACCACCTTTGCGAGCTCAAGGAGCTGCAGATCCGCGACGGCCTGCACGTCCTCGGCGCCAGCCCCGAGCGCGAAGCCCGCCGCTCGCTGCTGCTCGCCCTGGTGCGCACCGACCGCGGCGAGGGCCCGGCGCTGCGCTCGCTCCTGCGCGCCCTCGCCGAGGACCTCGGCCTCGACGGCTTCGACCCGCTCGCCCGCGACCTCGCCGAGACCTACGCCGGCCCGAAGCCCCGCGAGCTCGTCGAGCTCTCCGACGCCCCCTGGCGCACCGCCGGCGACACCGTCGAGCGCTTGGAAGCGCTCGCCGAGCGGCTCGTGGCGGGCGCGCCCTGCCCGCGCGAATGGCGCGCCACCCGCGCCGTGCTCGACGCCGTCGCCGACGATCTGGCGCCGAGGCTCGACGCCTCGGGCCGAGCCGAGCGCGCGGCGCTCCTGCGCGGCCTCGACGGCCGTTTCGTGCCGCCGGGGCCGAGCGGGGCGCCGACCCGCGGCCGCCCGGACGTGCTGCCGACGGGGCGCAACTTCTACGCCGTCGACAGCCGGGCGGTGCCCACGCCCGCCGCCTGGCGGCTGGGTTGGCGCTCGGCGCAGGGCATCTGCGAGCGCTACGCCCAGGAGGAGGGCGAGTGGCCGCGCCAGGTCGCGCTCTCGGCCTGGGGCACCGCCAACATGCGCACCGGCGGCGACGACCTCGCCCAGGCGCTCGCGCTCCTGGGCGTGCGGCCGCGCTGGGATCCGAGCTCACACCGCGTCGTCGGGACCGAGGTGCTGCCGCTGGACCAGCTCGGCCGCCCGCGGGTGGACGTGACGCTGCGCGTCTCGGGCTTCTTCCGCGACGCCTTTCCGGCGCAGATGGCGCTGTTCGACGCCGCCGTGCAGGCGGTGGCGGGGCTCGACGAGGAGCCCGAGTGGAACCCGATCGCGGCGCGGGTGCGTAGCGAGCAGGCCGAGTTCGAGCGCGCGGGCGTCGCCGCCGAGCAGGCCTTCCGGCGCGCCTCCTACCGCGTCTTCGGCGCCAAGCCCGGAGCCTACGGCGCCGGGCTGCAGGCGCTCGTCGACGAGGGCTGCTGGGAGGACGAGGGCGATCTGGCCCGCGCCTTCATGGCCTGGGGCGGCTGGGCCTACGGGGCCGTGCCGGGCGCGGACGCCGAGGCCGACCCGGTCGCCGCCGCGCCGGGGGCGCTGGCGACCCGGCTCGGCGGCGTCGATCTCGTCCTGCACAACCAGGACAACCGCGAGCACGACATCCTCGACAGCGACGACTACTACCAGTTCGAGGGCGGGCTCACCGCCACGGTGCGCCACCTCTCGGGCCGTCAGCCCACGGTCTACCACAACGACCACAGCCGCCCCGAGCACCTGCGCGTCCGCCGCCTCGAGGAGGAGCTCAGCCTCGTCGTCCGCGGCCGCGCCACCAATCCCAAGTGGATCCGGGGCGTCATGCGCCACGGCTACAAGGGTGCGTTCGAGATCGCGGCGACGGTCGACTACCTCTTCGCCTTCGCGGCGACGACGCGGCTGGTGGGCGACCACCACTTCGACGCGCTGTGGGACGCTTATCTCGAGAACGCCGAGGTCAAGGGCTTCATCGAGGAGGTCAATCCCGACGCGCTCGCGGAGATCGAGCAGCGCTTCGAGGAGGCCATCCGCCGGGGCTTGTGGCACCCGCGGCGCAATCTGGGCGAGCTGGCGCGGTGAAGAGCGCGGGGCGGCGGGCGGAGGACCGGGTCGAGCGCTGGCTGCGCGCCCGCGGCCACCTCCCCGAGCGCTTCCCGCCGCGACGGCGCCGGCTCACCAAGACGCCCGACTTCCGGGTCGCGGCGGCCGGGGGCGACGCCTTCCTCCTGGAGGTCAAGACGCTCACCAACGCACAGCCGAGCCCCGGGGCGGTGATGTTGAAGCTCCAGCGCGCCCGCGCCCAGTTCGACGCCGTCAACCAGGGGCGCCACCTCGCCAACGTGCTGGCGCTGGTCACGGCGGCGCCGGTGGGGCTCGGCGCGGTGCTCGCCGACGTCGCGCGGGGGCCGACGACAGCGCTGCGCATGGTCGATCTGGTGCTCGGCTTCGAGGCCGCGGGCGCGACCGTCCACGTCTTGCATCGCGCCCCGGCTTCCCGCCACGCTTCGCTGCTCGCCCGCCTCGGCGCGGAGACCGCGGCGGGCCGCCTTTCGGGAGAAGACGCGTGACCACCACCGACGCCGACCGCGACCACGCCGAGAAAAAGCGCCGCATCAAGGCCGCCAAGGACAAGCTCTACGCCTCGAAGACGGTCGAGAAGGGCCTCCTCATGGTCCACACCGGCACCGGCAAGGGCAAGAGCACCGCCGCCTGGGGCCTCGTGATGCGCGCCCTCGGCCACGGCCTCAAGGTCGGCGTGGTCCAGTTCGTCAAGGGAAGGCGCGAGACCGGCGAGCGGCAGATGCTGGCGCGCTTCGACGACCTCGTCACCGTCAAGGTCATGGGCGAGGGCTTCACCTGGGAGACCCAGGACAAGGCCCGCGACATCAAGGCGGCCGAGGCGGCCTGGGAAGAGGCCAAGGCGATGTTCGCCGATCCCGAGATCCACCTCGTCGTCCTCGACGAGCTCAACATCGTCCTGCGCTACGACTATCTCGACGTGCACCAGGTCCTCGCCGACCTCGCCCGGCGCCCGGCGATGCAGCACGTCGTCGCCACCGGCCGCAACGCCAAGCAAGAGCTCATCGACGCCGCCGACCTCGTCACCGAGATGACGCTGGTCAAGCACCCCTTCCGCGAGGGCGTGCGCGGGCAGCTGGGGGTGGAGTTCTAGGGGTTCGGCCCGTGTCGCATTGTAAGCGACGTCCACGCCCCATTGGCGCCGCGGCTTTGAAGGCTCGGCCGGTATCGTGAAGCTGCTCCCGCTTCGAGCGGGAGGGCGACATGACGAAGAAGCGGAC
>JAAAPF010000015.1 GCA_009908425.1 Alphaproteobacteria bacterium | reverse complement strand
CGCCCCGCTCGAGGAGCTGGCCCGTTACATCGCGGCGCGCGCCAGCTGACGACAACAAGCGATGCGCGGTGAGAGGCCCATGTCGGCGACCGAACTCTTGGACACGATCATGGATCCGGCCGACCTGCGGCGGGTACCGCAGGAGCGCCTGCACGACTTGGCCGATCAGCTGCGCCAGGAGACCATCGACGCGGTCTCCGGCACCGGCGGTCATCTCGGCGCCGGCTTGGGCGTGGTCGAACTCACCGTGGCGCTGCACTACGTCTTCGACACCCCGCGCGACCAGCTGATTTGGGACGTTGGCCACCAGGCCTATCCGCACAAGATCCTCACCGGTCGGCGCGACCGCATCCGCACCATCCGCCAGCCCGGCGGGCTGTCGGGCTTCACCAAGCGGTCCGAGAGCATCTACGACCCCTTCGGCGCCGCGCACAGCTCGACGTCGATCTCCGCCGGCCTGGGCATGGCGGCGGCGCGCGATCTCGCCCGCGACCACTACAACGTCGTCGCGGTGATCGGCGACGGCGCCATGACCGCCGGCATGGCCTACGAGGCGATGAACAACGCCGGGGCGTCGAAGTCGCGGCTGATCGTCATCCTCAACGATAACGACATGTCGATCGCGCCCAACGTCGGGGCGCTCAACAACTACCTCTCCCGCGTCGTCTCCTCGAGCAGCTTCCGCTCGATGCGCCACGTCGCCAAGGAGATCACGCGCCGCTTTCCCAAGTCGCTGGCGCAGGCCGCGGCCCGCACCGAGGAGTACACTCGCGGGCTGTTGACCGGCGGCACGCTGTTCGAAGCGCTGGGCTTCTACTACGTTGGTCCGCTGGACGGTCACAACATCGAGCACATGGTGCCGGTGCTGGAGAACGTCCGCGACAACTGCAATTCCGGGCCGGTGCTGGTCCACGTCGTGACCGAGAAGGGCCGCGGCTTCGGCCCGGCGAAGTCGGCGCTCGACAAGTGCCACGCCGTCGGGAAGTTCGACGCCGAGACGGGGGTGCAGCAGGCCAAGAGCTCCAACGCGCCGAGCTACACCGGCGTGTTCGCCAAGGCGCTGATCGCCGAGGGCGAGCGCGACGAGCGGGTCGTCGGCATCACCGCGGCGATGCCCGACGGCACCGGCATCGCCAAGTTCCAGGAACGCTTCAAAGACCGCACCTTCGACGTCGGCATCGCCGAACAGCACGCCGTCACCTTCGCCGCCGGCATGGCGGCGCAGGGCATGAAGCCCTTCTGCGCGATCTACTCGACCTTCCTGCAGCGCGCCTTCGACCAGGTCGTCCACGACGTGGCGATCCAGAACCTGCCGGTGCGCTTCGCGCTCGACCGCGCCGGGCTCGTCGGCGCCGACGGTCCGACCCACGCGGGTTCCTTCGATCTGGCCTATCTCGGCTGTCTGCCCAACTTCACGGTCATGGTGCCGGCCGACGAGGCCGAGCTCATGCACATGATCGCCACCGCCGCCGCGCACGACGCCGGGCCCTCGGCGGTGCGCTATCCCCGGGGCGAGGGCGTCGGCGTCGAGCTGCCGGACCGCGGCGAGCCCTTGGAGATCGGGCGCGGCCGGGTGCTGCGGGAAGGCGCGTCGGTGGCGCTCGTCGGCCTCGGGCCGCGCGTCTACGAATGCCTCGCCGCCGCCGACCAGCTCGCGCGGCGCGGCCTCGACGCCACGGTGGTCGACGCCCGCTTCGCCAAGCCGCTCGACCGCGAGCTGCTGACCGGCGTCGCCCGCGGGCATCGGGTGCTGGTGACGGTCGAGGAGGGGGCGGTCGGCGGCTTCGGCAGCGCCGTCCAGCAGCTCCTGCTCGACGACGGTGCGCTCGACGACGGCGCCTTGAAGCTCCGCAGCATGGTGTTGCCGGACCGCTTCATGGATCAGGGCACGCCCGCCGGCATGTACGCCGAGGCCGATCTCGACGCCAAGGCGATCGTCGCCCGCGTCCTCGGGCTCCTCGACGACGCGGCGCTGCGCGAGGCGGGCTCGGCCGCCTGCTGAACCGGCGCTGGGCCGTGGCCGCCGACGTCTTCGAACTGCCGTCGGGCAAGCACGCCGGCGGCGAGAACTTCCCGGTCGCGTCGCGGCTGGTCCGCGCCGAGCTGCGACCGCACCTCATGGTCTTCTACCGCTTCGCGCGGGCGATCGACGACGTCGCCGACGCGCCCGGGGTCGCCGACTGCGAGAAGCGCCGCCGGCTCGCCGTCTTCGACGCCGTGCTCGCCGGCGCGGACGAGGGACCCGACAAGGCGGTGGCGCTGCGGCGCAGCCTGGACGCCACCGGCGTCGATCCCGTCCACGCCCGCGAGTTGATCAGGGCCTTTGTCCTCGACACCGAGAAGACCCGCTACGCCGACTGGGACGACCTGATGGCCTATTGCCGCCTCTCGGCGGCCCCAGTGGGGCGTCACATCCTGGCGCTCCACGGCGAGGACCCGGCGCTCTTTGCCGCCAACGACGCCCTCTGCGACGCCCTTCAGGTCATCAACCACCTCCAGGACTGCGCCGACGACTACCGCGCGTTGGACCGGGTCTATCTCCCGGAGCCGTGGTTGGCCGCGGAGGGGCTCGGCGTCGACGTGCTGGCCGCGCCCGCTAGCCCGCCCGGCCTGCGGCGGGTGCTCGACCGCCTGCTCGACGGCACCGACGATTTGCTCGCGCGCTCGCGCAGCTTCGCGTGTGAGGTCAAGGATACCCGATTAAGCTTTGAAATCGCAGCTATCCAGGCGCTCGCCGAGGGCCTGTGCGCGAAGCTCCGCCGCGAGGATCCGTTGACGCGACGGGTGACGTTCTCGAAGCCGCGCATGGCGCTGGTCGGCCTCGCCGGCGCCGCAGCCGTCTGGCGCGCCCGGCGACGGTGATCGATCTCCTCGCCGGCCTCGCCGTCGTCGCCTGGCTCGGTCTCCTCGTCGGCCGCGACGGCTTTTGGCGCTGCGATCGGGTTCTGGATGAAGCAACGCCGCCAACATCGCCGAACGTCGTCGCCGTCGTGCCCGCACGTGACGAGGCCGCGCTGATCGAGACCAGCCTGGCGAGCCTCCTGGCCCAGGACTACGCCGGTCGCCTCGACGTCGTCGTGGTCGACGACGGCAGCCGCGACGACACCGCGGCGCGCGCCGCGGTGGTCGCGGTGCCGCCGAACCGCGGCCGCCACGTCCACGCCGCACCGCCGCCGCCGGCGGGATGGAGCGGCAAGGTGGCGGCGCAGCGGGCCGGCCTGGCGTTTGCCGAGACGCAGGGGCTGGACACGCCGTGGCTGTGGCTGACCGACGCCGACATCGTCCACGCCCCGGACACGCTCGCCCGGCTGCTGGCCGCGGCCGAGCGCCACGACGCCGCGCTGGTCTCGGTGATGGCGGATCTGAACACCGCGCGGGCGGTCGAACGCTGGCTCGTGCCCGCCTTCGTCTACTTCTTCCAGCTGCTCTACCCCTTCCGGGCGGTGAACGACCCCGCCCGCGCGGTGGCCGCCGCCGCCGGCGGCTGCATGCTGGTCGAGCGCGGCGCTCTGGCGGGTGCGGGCGGGCTCGAGGCGATCCGGGACCGGCTGATCGACGACGTCGCGCTCGCCGCGCGGGTGAAGGCGACCGGGGCGCCGATTCGGTTGGTGCTGTCGCACGCCTGCCACAGCCGCCGCGCCTACGACCTCGGCGCGTTCTGGACGATGGTCCGACGCACCGCCTTCACCGAACTGCGCCACTCGTGGTGGCGGCTGGCCGGCGCGATCGCCGGCCTCGCGCTGCTGTTCGTGGTGCCGGTGCTCGCTCTCGTCGCGGCCGGCCCCGCGGGCCGTACGGCCGGCCTGGCGGCGTTGGCCGGCACCGCGGTCAGCATCCGTCCGATGCTGCGCTGGTACGGGCTCGGCACTTGGCGGGCGTTGCTGTTGCCGCCGGCGGCGTGGCTCTACGCGGCGATGACCCTGCACTCCGCGCTCGCCCACGCGCGGGGTCGCACCGCCCGCTGGCGGGGCCGGCTTTATCGATCGTGAGCGTTTTCGCACTGCGTCGAGGTTGACGCGGGTGCCGTGTCGGGTGTTTGCAAGACCGTATAACAAGTCTCGCGGGTTCAATGGACGGAGTGTTTCCTCACGTCGCGGCCACGGCCGAGGACGTGGCTCATGTCGACGACGTCGTCCGGGCCGCCGGCACGTCGTTCTTCTGGGCCATGCGGCTGCTGCCGACGGAACGACGGCGCGCGATGTTCGCCGTCTACGCCTTCTGTCGCGAGGTCGACGACCTCGCCGACGCGGAGGCCGAGGCGGCGGTGAAGACGCACGCCCTGGACGCCTGGCGCCACGAGATCGCCGCGCTCTACGCCGGCGGTCCCCGGCGTCCGACCTCGCGCGCGCTGATCGAACCGGTCCGGGACTACGAGCTGGAGCGCGCCGACTTCGAGGCGGTCATCGACGGCATGGCGATGGACGCCGCCGGGCCGATCGTCGCCCCGCTCGACCGCGATCTGGAGCTCTATTGCGACCGGGTCGCCGCCGCAGTGGGCCGGCTGTGCGTCAAGATCTTCGGGGCCGGCGACGACCACGGCCGTGACGTCGCGGGCCATCTCGGCCGCGCGATGCAGCTCACCAACATCCTGCGCGACCTCGACGAGGACGCCGCGCTGGGTCGTCTGTACCTGCCGCGCGAGGCGCTCGAGCGTCACGGCGTGCCGGCGAACGCGCCGGCGGCGGCGCTCGCGCATCCGGGCCTCGCCCCGGTCTGCGACGAGCTGGCCGACCGCGCGTTCGCGGCCTTCGACCGGGCGAGGGCGGCGATGGCGTGCT
>JAAAPF010000241.1 GCA_009908425.1 Alphaproteobacteria bacterium | reverse complement strand
CGCCGACTGGCCGGCCTTGGAGGAGGTCGCGCGCGGCCAGGAGGTCTTCTGGGCCGCCTGGGGCGGCGAGCCGCGCATCAACGCCTACATCGCCTGGGTGGCTGACGAGGTCGACCGCCGCTTCGCCATCGACCTCACCCACGTCAAGGTCGGCGACATCGCCGAGACGGTCGCCCGTGTCCTCGCCGAGAAGGTCGCCGGCAATACGGAAGACGGCGCGGTCGATCTCATGTGGATCAACGGCGAGAACTTCGCCGCGATGAAGCGCCAGGACCTCCTGTTCGGCCCGTGGGCGGAAGACCTGCCGAACTTCGCGCTCACCAACCCCGACGAGAACCCGGCGGTGCGCGAGGACTTCACCGTGCCGGTCGAGGGCTACGAGGCGCCGTGGGGCAAGGCGCAGCTCACCGTCTTCTACGACAGCGCGTTCGAGCCCGACCCGCCGCGGAGCATCGCCGCGCTCGGTCGATGGGCCGAAGCGAACCCCGGCCGCTTCACCTACCCGCTGGTGCCCAACTTCCTCGCCAGCACCTTCTTGAAGCAGGCGCTGATCGAGCTGGCACCCGAGCGGGCGCCGCTCTACGTTCCGGTCGCGGACGCCGCGGACTACGCGGCGATCACCGCGCCGCTGTGGGACTATCTCGACGCGCTGCACCCGCACCTGTGGCGCTCGGGCCGCGACTTTCCGAGCGACGGCGGCGAGTTGCGCCGGCTGTTGGGCGACGGCGAGATCACCATCGCCTTCGACTTCGATCCGGTCGCGGCGAGTGCGGCCATCGCCGCCGGCGAGCTGCCGCCCAGCGTGCGCGGCTACGCCTTCGAGGGCGGCACCATCGGCAACGTCAACTTCGTCGCCATCCCGTTCAACAGCGGCTCGAAGGCGGCGGCGATGGTGGTCGCCAACTTCCTCTTGTCCCCGGAGGCCCAGGCGCGAAAGCAGGACCCCGACGTCTGGGGCGGCTTCACCGTGCTCGCCATGGACGCCCTCGCGCCGGCGGACCGCGCCCGCTTCGAGGCGCTCGACCTCGGCGTCGCCACGCCCACGCCCGAGGAACTGGGCGCGCCGCTGCGGGAGCCCCATCCCAGCTGGATGGTCCGCCTCGAGGACGACTGGCTCGAGCGCTACGGCGCCCGCTGATCCGCGCCGGTGTATCGGCTCTACGTCGAAGCGGCGCCGCGCCTGGCGATCCTGGCGCTGACCGTCGCCGTCCTCGGCGGGCTCGCCGGTATCGCCGCACCGGCCTTCGGGTGGCTGCCGGCGCTCGGCGGCACGCGGCTCTCGCTCGCCCCCTGGCGGGAGCTGGCGGCCGTTCCCGGGCTCGCGCAGATGGTGGGCTTGAGCCTGCTGGCGGGGCTCGCCAGTGCGGCGATCGCGCTGGCGGTCGTCCTCGCCTTCGTCGCCGCCTTTCACCGCACGCGCGCCTTCGCGCTGGTCGAGCGCAGCCTGAGCCCGATTCTCTCGATCCCGCACGCCGCCGCCGCCATCGGCTTCGCGTTTCTGGTGGCGCCGTCGGGCCTCTTGGCGCGGCTGGCGTCGCCCGGGCTCACCGGCTGGCAGCGCCCGCCCGACCTCCTGGTCGTCGGCGATCCCTGGGGCCTCACGATGATCGCCGCCCTCGTCGTCAAGGAGGTCGCGTTCCTGTTGTTGATGACGCTCGCCGTGCTGCCGCAGACGGGGATGCGCGAACAGCTGCCGGTGGCGCGCATGCTGGGCTACCGGCCGGTCGCCGCCTTCGCCAAGGTGGTGCTGCCGCGGCTCTATCCGCTGATCCGCCTGCCGCTTTACGCCGTCGTCGCCTACGCCTCCTCGACGGTGGAGGTGGCGCTGATCCTCGGTCCGTCGACCCCGCCGCCGCTCGCCGTCGCGGTCGTGCGCTGGATGAACGACCCCGACCTCCAGACGCGGTTCATGGCGTCGGCGGCGGCCCTGTTGCAGGTGGGCGTCACTTTCGCCGCGCTGGCGCTGTGGCGGCTGGCGGAGGTGGCGACGGCCCGACTCGCGCGGGGCTGGCTCACCGCCGGCGGCCGCGGTGCCGGCGATCGCACCGTGGCGGTCATCGGCGCCGTCGGCGTCGCCTTCACGGTCACCGCCGCCGCGGGTGGGGTCGCGGCGCTCGCGATCTGGTCGATCGCCGGTTTCTGGCGTTTCCCCGACGCGCTGCCGGGCGCGTGGTCGCCGCGGGCCTGGGAGACGGTCGCCGCCGCGCCCGATCTCGTCACCAACGCCGCCGTCGTCGGCCTCGCCGCGACGGCGGCGGCGGTCGTACTCGTCGTCGGCGCGCTCGAGCACGAGACCGCACGCGGCCGGCCGGCCGGGCGCGCGGCCAGGCTCGTGCTCTACCTGCCGCTGTTGGTGCCGGCGGTGGCCTTTCTGTTCGGCCTGGTTCTCCTGGCCGAGCGCGCGGGGGTGGCCCCGGGGCTCGCGTTGGTCGTCGCCGGCCATGTCGTCTTCGTCCTGCCCTACGTCTATCTCGCCCTCGCCGAGGCCTATCGCCGGCTCGATCCGCGCTGGAGCGCGGTCGCCCGCGCGCTCGGGGCGAGCCCCGGCCGCGCCTTCCTCGCCGTGCGGCTGCCGCTGCTGAGCCGGGCCGTACTCACCGCCGCCGCCGTCGGCTTCGCGGTCAGCATCGGGCAGTACCTGCCGACCCAGCTCCTGGGCGCCGGGCGGGTGCCGACCATCACCACCGAGGCGGTGGCCCTCGCCGCCGGCGGCGACCGCCGTCTGGCCGCCGCCTACGGCCTCGCCCAGTCGCTTCTGCCCTTCGCCGGCTTCTGGCTCGCCTACGGCGTGCCGCGGCTGGTCTTCCGCCACCGCCGCGGCATGGGGACGGGGACGTGAGCGCGCCGCCGCTGATCCTGGAGCGCCTGCGGATTTCCCTCGCCGGCACCACGCTGGTCAAGCTCGACGCGACGGTCCCGCCGGGCGAGGTGCTCACCGTCATGGGGCCCTCCGGCTCGGGCAAGTCGACGCTGTTGGCGGCTCTCGTCGGGCTGCTCGATCCGATCTTCGCGTGCACCGGCCGGGTGCGCCTGGGCGAGGTCGACGTCACCGGCCTGCCCCCCGAGCGCCGGCGCATCGGCGTGCTGTTTCAGGACCCGTTGCTGTTTCCCCACCTCTCGGTCGCCGGCAACCTGCTCTTCGGCGTGCCGCCGGGCGTCGACCGCCGCGATCGTCGGCGCCGGGTCGAGGCGGCGCTCGCCGAGGCCGGGCTCGCCGGCTTCGGGCCACGCGATCCGGCGACGCTCTCGGGCGGCCAGCAGGCGCGGGTGGCGCTTCTGCGCGTACTGCTCGCCGAGCCGCGCGCGCTGCTGCTCGACGAGCCCTTCGCCAAGCTCGACGCCGCCTTGAAGGACGACATCCGCCGCTTCGTCTTCGCGCGGGTGCGCGACCGGGGGCTGCCGACGATCCTGGTCACCCACGACCCCGCCGACGCCGCGGCGGCCGGCGGCCCGGTGCACGCCCTCGCCGCCGGATCGTGAGGCGGGGGCGAACGCCGGCCTTGTCGACGGAGTTCGCGGCGTTACGCTCGACCGCGAGTGCCGACGGGGGGATGCGAACGTGAGTGGTGTCGTGGCGGACACGGTCGTCCGCGGCGGTCGCATCTGGTGCGGTCGCGGCGCCGGCACCGTGCGCGCGGTGGCGAGCTTCGCTGGCCGCGTCCTCGCCACCGGCGGCGACGAGCTCGACGCTCTGATCGGGCCCGCCACCCGGGTCGTCGACCTCGACGGGCGGTTCGCCGCCCCCGGTCTCCACGACGCGCACCTGCACCTGTTGCCGCTCGGCCTGGCGATGGGCGAGCTCGACCTGCGCCCGGCGACGGCCCCGACGCTCGACGCGCTCCTGGCGACGGTGCGAGGCGAGGCCGCCCGCCGGCCCGCCGGCGCCTGGGTTCTCGGCCGCGGCTACGACCATTTCAAGCTGGACGTGCAACGCCACCCGACGCGGCGCGAGTTGGACACGGCGGCGCCCGACCACGCCGTGCATCTGACCCGCGCCTGCGGCCATCTCGCGGTGTGCAACTCGCTAGCTCTGGAGCGCGCCGGCATCACCAGCGCGACGCCGGCCCCGCCCGGCGGGTTGATCGAGGTGGCGGACGGCGAACTCACCGGGCTGATCGCCGAGGGTGCGCGCGAATTCGTCAAGGCGGCGCTGCCGGAGCCGAGCGCCGCCGAGCTGGTCGACGCCATCGGACGCGCGGGCGCGCACTGCGCCACCTTCGGCATCACCAGCGTGATGGACGCCGCCGTCGGCATGCGTGCGGGCCTCGACGAGATCGCCGCCTACCACCGCGCCCGGCGCGAGGGCCGGCTGCCGGTGCGGGTCGACATGTGCCTGATGGGCGGGGAGCACGGCATCGTGGAGCGCTGTTTCGAGGCCGGGCTCGTCACCGGTACCGGCGACGACGAGCTGCGGGTGGGGCCGGTCAAGCTGTTCACCGACGGCAGCGCCGGCGGTCGCACCGCCGCGATGCGCGCGCCCTACGTCGACGGCGGCCACGGCCTGTTGACCTTCGCCGACGAGGTCCTCGACGGCCTCGTGCGCGACTACCATGCGCGCGGCTATCAGCTCGCGCTGCACGCCATCGGCGACGCCGCCATCGAGCAGGTGCTCAACGCCTACGACAAGGCGCTCGCGGCCGTGCCGCGCTCCGACCACCGGCACCGCATCGAGCATTGCGGCTTCGTCGACGACCAGCAGATCCGTCGCCTGGTGGCCCTGGGCGTCCAACCGGTGCCGCAGCCGGTGTTCATGCACGATTTCGGCGATCTCTACGTCGAC
>JAAAPF010000129.1 GCA_009908425.1 Alphaproteobacteria bacterium | reverse complement strand
ACCACGGTCGTGACGTCTGCCCCCTCAATCCTTCCAGAGGTGATTCGCGGCGTATTTGAGGATGGTGTCGATCGTCTCCTCGGGATAGCCGCTGTCGATCAGGGTCTGCACCATCCGATCGTAGCGCTCGACCTGCTCCTCGTCGCGGGTGCGGGCCTTGGTGATGATGCGGCTGATGTCGCGCACCGAGCTCATCAGCTTCTTCTCGATCGCCTCCTTCAGCGGCTCGTAGGCGGTGTAGGAGACGGTCTCCCCGCGACGCGTCGCGCGCCACAGGAACGCGATCACCTCCTGGCGGAAGCCCTCCGCCGCCGGCCCGATGATGGCGATCTGCTCCTCGATCGACTTGAGGAAGGCCTCGTCAGGATTGAGCTCTTCGCCGGTGTGCTGGTCCTTCAGCTTGGTCTTGGTGACGAAGGCCTCGGCGTGATCGAGGTAGTTGTGGAAGAGCGTCTCCGCCTGCTCCTGGAAGGAGTAGACGAACGCCTTGGTGATGTCCTTCTCGAGCAGCTCCAGATAGACCTTGTGCAGGGTGTCCTGGAGAAACTCCAGGTGCTGCTTCTTGACGTCGTCGGCGAGGTCGGCCTCGCGCACCATCTGGATCAGCGCCTCGCGCACCGACAGCGGATGGATGGCGTCGGGGTTGTGGCTGAGCGCGGCGTCCAGCGCCTTCATGATGAAGCGCGTGGAGATGCCGAACATGCCCTCGCGCTTGGCGTCCTCGTGGAGCTCGCCCACCGAGATCTTCTTGGTCCGCCCCTTCTCGACGACCTCGTCGCCGTTGTACAGGCGCAGCTTGGTCATCAGATCGCACTTCGGCGTCGGCTCCAGCCGCGACAGGATCGCGAACATCGACGCGATCTCGAGGGTGTGGGGCGCGATGTTGGCCTGGAAGTTCGACTGCTCGATGAACTTCCGGTAGATCTTGACCTCTTCCGAGAGCCGCAGGTTGTAGGGGACCTTGACCACCACGATGCGGTCGAGGATGGCCTCGTTGGTGTGGTCCGCCTTGAACCGCTGCCACTCGGCCTCGTTCGAGTGCGCGACGATGCTGGTGTCGACCGAGCAGGTGCCGTGGCGGCCGGGCGCCGGGATGAACTTCTCCTGGGTGGCGGTGATCATGGTGTGGAGGTATTCGGTGTCGTTCTTGAACACCTCGATGAACTCGACCATGCCGCGATTGCCGACGTTGAACGCGCCGTTCAACTGCAAGATGCGAGGGTCGCCCTCGGAGTAGCGGTCGAGCTTGGAGATGTCCTCCGAGCCGATGAGCACCGAGGTGTCCTGGTTGTTGGGATCGACCGGGGGGACCACGCCGATGCCGCGCTGCCCGCGCTTGGAGAAGCTCATCGTGCGGATGGGCATCTCCTCGTACTTGCCGTCGAACTCGTTCAACAGTCGCCAGCGGGTCGGCGGGCACAGATCGCCCTCGATCTTGACCCCCAGCATCTCCTCGAACGCCGGCCGCAGATGCCGCGGGACCAGCGTCAGCGGATCGCCGAACATCGGACAGCCGTCGATGACGTAGAACGGCGGCAGGTCTTCGAGGCCGCGCTTGAGCCGCTCGACCAACGAGCTCTTACCCGAGCCGACCGGGCCCATCAGGTAGAGCACCTGCTTGGCTTCCTCGCCGCCCATCGCCGCGGCGTGATAGTACCGCACGATCTTGTCGAGCGTGCGCTCCATCCCGAAGAACTCGTCTTCGAAGAAACGGTAGGTCGGCGGGATCCGATCGCCGAAAATCCGCCGCAGGCGCGAGTCCGCCTCGGGATCTTTCGGCTCGACGCCCGGGCCCACGACCATCTCGTAAAGGCGGCGATGCGACAGCCAGGCCAGCGACGGATCCTCTTTGACCTTTTCCAGGTATTCCAGGAACGTACCGCGCCATTCGTACCGCTGGCGCTCCGCCCGATCCCGAGCGATCAGATCCGCGAAATCGTTGTTCGGCGCTTCGGCCATCCGCGTCATTCCTTACTGAGACGTGGCGTCATGTCCGTACGAAGGTCATCCCCGAGTCTGATTTCTTATGGCGTTGGAGTATAGTGAAAAACGAGACGGCCGCACGCGACGTTTTGCCCGCGGCGACCACGACGAGCGCAAGATGAACCCGGTGTCACGCTTCAAAATCGACAAAAACGTCCGTCGCCTCGGCGGCGCGACGAGGTGAGCGACCGGAGTCACTCCGCGAGCCCGCGCGCGACGACATTCGCCGGTTCGGGGAGCGGGCGCGGCTCGTCCCCGAAGCCTCGGCGCGTATCGTTTGGTGGTCAGCACGTGCCGGTCCACGATCAACACGGTCCGAAGGTATCGCATCTCGCGCGCCGACAACAGCCCCGACGCGCGCGATCGCGGCCGTCTTCCCCCCTGCGGCGCCTTGCCGCGGTGGTAGGGACGTCGACGCGACGTTCACCCGCACCGCGATAAACGGTAGGCGCGAACGGCGCCCGGAGCGGGCCGTTGCCGGCGCGGCCGCCCGGGCCGTCCCGCAAGCTGCGAGGTGGTGATGCATCGTGGACTGATGGTGGCGTTGTCGACGACGGTAGCACAACTTCAAGTGGAGGCTCACGCCTCCGGCTTCGCCATACGCGAGCAGAGCGGGAGTTTTCAAGGCGCCGCCTTCGCCGGGGCCGCCGCCGGCGGCGACGACCTCTCCACCCTGTTCTTCAACCCCGCGACGCTCACCCTCCACGACGGCCGCAGCGTCCACGTCTCGGTGAGCTACATCGCGCCGCGCGCCGAGTTCACCTTGGCGCGCGCGACCGACGGCGGCGTCGCCGAGGCCCCGACCGGTGGTGGCGCCGGCGACGACATCGCCGAGGACGCGTTCGTGCCGGCGCTCTACGCCGCGGCCGCCCACGGCGACTGGCACGTCGGTCTGGGGGTGACGGCGCCGTTCGGGCTCAGGACCGATCAGCCCGACGACTGGGCCGGCCGCTACCACGCCACCGAGAGCGAGCTGACCACCATCAACATCAACCCCACGCTGGCCTACGAAGTCGGCGACCGCCTCAGCGTCGCCGCCGGTTTCGTCGCCCAGTACGCCGACGCCACGCTCGCCAACGCCCGCGATCTCTCCGACGTCGCGTTCGGGCCCGGCACGCCGCCGGGCCCGGCCACCGACGGCATCGCGGAGGTCAGCGGCGATGACTGGGACTACGGGTTCACGCTGGGCGTCCTGGCCGAGCCGGTCGACGGCACGCGCATCGGCCTGGGTTACCGCTCGCAGATCAACCACTCGCTGGAGGGCGACTTCGCGCTCACCTCGCCGCTGGGGCCGACGCTGCGGGACACCGGGCGCGCCGCGGTGGCCACTCCCCAGGTCGCCTCGCTGGGCCTGCGCCAGCGGGTGACCGACGGGTTCGACCTCCTGGGCACGGTGGAGTGGACCGGCTGGAGCAGTTTCGACACGCTCCGCGTCCGGCTCGCCACTAGGCCCGACCCGCCGCCGAGCCACGAAAGCTGGAACGATACCTGGTTCGTCGCCGTCGGTGGGGAATACCGTCCGCGCGACGACCTCACCCTCAACGCCGGGATCGCGTTCGATCAGTCGCCCATCGACGACGCCTTCCGCACCCCGCGCATTCCCGGCAACGACCGGACCTGGCTGTCGCTCGGCGTGGCCTGGACGCCGCGGCCGGGAGTGAGTGTCGGCGGCGGCTATTCCCACCTGTTCGTCGCCGACGGCGACGTCGATCTCGACGGCGCGCCCACCGACCGCGGCGGGCGGGGGACGCTGCGCGGCCGCTACGACAACGCCGTCGACATCCTCACCGTCTACGGCACGCTGCGGTTTTGAGCGCGGCGCCGGCGTTGCAAGGCGTCAAGGAATATGTTCATATTTTGACACGAAGCTATCCGCGGGGCCGCGCCGAGGAGACGACGATGACGTCCACCAAATACGCTCGGGATTCCAACCGCACCGGCATGCCGATGGCGCACTGGAAGTGGGGCAGCCGGCGCGAGCTGACGGTCGGCTCCGCGCCCGCGTGGTCCACGGTGGCCTTGGAGGGCCATCCGCTGTTCGTCGAGACCTCGAACCGGGTGCATTTCCGGTTCGGCGGCGCCGACGTCGCCGCGGGCACGGCCGATCCGGTGCTCAAGCCGGGCGCGCTCTACGCCGTTCCGCGGGCCAGGGGTGAAGACCATCTATCGGCGCCCGTGACCGCCGGCGCCGCCGAGGCGACCTTGGCGTATTGGGAGTCCGACAGCTTCGAGGAGGCTTGAGCCGGCATGGTGCCCCCGGCAGGACTCGAACCTGCGACCGCCCGCTTAGAAGGCGGGTGCTCTATCCGGCTGAGCTACGGGAGCCCGCCGGCATGAAGCCCGAGAGCCGCCGCCGGCGCAAGCCCCGCGTCCCGGTCACGTCCGGCGGATGAAGTTCTCGGCGTAGGACTTGGGCTTGATCCGCCGCTCGTGCGGATCGTCGACGGTGAAGTCGAGGCCCTCGCGCTTGGCGTAGGCGATCGCCGCCTCCTTGGTGGGAAAGCGCATCACCAGTTGCTGTTCGGTGTCCCCCGAGCCGACCCAGCCGATGAGGGCGTCGGGTTCGCGGCGTTCCTTGGGCTCCATCTCCAACAGCCAGAACCGGGTCTTGCCGCGTCCGGAGGACACCGCCGGCTTCGCGGGCCGATAGATCCGTGCGGGCATACGTCGCCGCTCCGCAAAAAAACTGCGCATCGCGCGCCTCTATGGCGCTTCGCGGCGGCGGCGTCCAGCGTCACCGCACCGGCCCGCCGTCCGCGGCCCGGCTATGGCGAAGGAGGCGGTTCTCTTTCGGCGTTTCCTCGTTCAAAGTGCGGTGCGAAGCTCAGGCGTCGGCGTCGAGCCGGCGGCGACGCCGCAGACGGGAGGTGTGTATGGTCAGTGATCGTTACGAACGCGGCAACGCCGTCCGCCGCGAAGTGCTCGGCAACGCCTATGTCGACCGCAAGACCGAGCAGACCCACGACTTCGACGCCGAGTATCAGCGGTTCACCATCGAGACGGTCTGGGCCGAGGTGTGGGCGCGCGAGGATCTCGACCGCCGCACGCGCTCGTTGATCACGCTGGCGCTCGCGGCGGCGCAGGGCAACCAGGAGGAGTTCGCGCTCCACATCCGCGGGGCCCGCAACAACGGCGTCTCACCCGAGGAGATCCGCGAGATGCTGTTGCACGTCGCGGTCTACGCCGGCGTGCCGATGGCCAACGCGGCCACCCGCACCGCCAAACGGGTGCTCGCCGAGGAGATGGTCGAAGGTTCGATCTGAGCCGGCCGGTGCCGGGCGCCGCGGCGCCCGGCGGTCCGGGCCGGGCGGCCGCGCCGCCGTCGCTTCAGGCGGTCTTCTCGCCGCCGCAGGTGTTCATGCCCAGCAGCTTGTAGGCCGGGCACTTGCGGGCGAGGCCGGTGGCCAGCGGGATCAGCCCGATCAGCCCCCACGGTGTCTGCGGACCGACGACGACCAGCGCCAGGAGCGCGAGGCCGACGACGATCCGCAGGATGCGGTCGATGTTCCCGACATTGGTGGCGAACATGCAGCGGTCCTCCGTTGCGGTTGCGACGACGACCGCAGTCTGGACGCGCCCGACGTTCGTGTCGGTGACTTGATCACCCTTCGCCCTCGGCGGTGCGACGCAGGCCGCCGCGATCGAGCAGGCGGATGCGATGGCGCTCGAGGGCGACGAGGCCGGCCTTGGCGAAGCGCTCGAGCTGGCGGCTCACCACCTCGCGGGCGGTGCCGATCTCGGCGGCGAGCGCGGCGTGGGTCAGCGGGACCTCGTCGCCGCGGGCGCGGCTCAGCAGCGCCGCCGCGAGGCGAACCGGGATCGGCGTGAACGCGGTGAGCTCGACCGCCTCGGTCAGGCTTTGAAAGCGCCGCGCCACCTGGGTCATCAGGAACCGGCGAAAGGGCGTGCTCGCGGCGAGCCGCCGCTCGAACGCCGCCTGCCGCAGCAGCACGCCGTCGAGATCGTCTTCGGCGGTGCCGCAGGCGGTGTAGGGCAGGTGCTCGACCAGGCATTGGAAGGTCTGCACGCAGAGCTCGCCCGGCCCCACCCGGTAGAGCGTGGCCTCGCGGCCCGACGCGCCCACCAGCGCGACGCGGATGCACCCGGCGGCGAGCAGAATGTAGCCCGGACACACGTCGCCGGGGCGAAACAGCGTCGTCCCCGCCGCGGCGGTGAAGGCCCGACCGTCCTCCGACATGGCGGCGACGACGTCGGGCGGTACGCCCGCGGCCTCCAGCCGATCCGCCCCGGTCACCATCGCGCGTTCCCCGTCCCCCGGGCTCAGCCGCCCTCCACCCCGATCAGGACCTCGTTGCGGCGAAGGAAGCCCGGCGTGAAGGGGTCGTCGTAATAGGCGTAGGTGGGGGCGGTCGTCGGCTCGAGGTCGCGTTCGGCGATCCACGCCCGCAGGCGCTCCTCGTGGGTCTCGAACGCCGCGCTCTCCCAGCCCCCGCTGAACCGCACGGCCGCCCTCCGCCGGGGTTCGGTGCGCAACAGCCGGACGTCGTCCTGCGCCGGCCGCGGGAGATCCTCGAGCGACCAGCCGCGCGGCATGATGAAGCGCACCCGCCAGCTGTCGCCCTCGCCCGGCTCTTGGGTGACCGGCGCGGTCATCGCGATCTTCTCGCCCGAGCGCTCCTTGGCGAAGATGTAGCCGGCGAGGGGGCGAAAGCCGCCGCGCAGCGCCTGCGACCGCGGCCCCTCGCGCACCACCTCGGCGACGGTCATCGCGGGATAGTCCCGCAGTTCGAAGTCGCCGTCGCGGCTGACCACCACGTAGTTCGGCGTCTCGACGTTGCGGCTGTACCACCACCACGCCCCGACGGTGCCGACCGCCAGGATCCCCAGACCGCCCAATACCCAGATCACGATCCGCATCCTTCGTCCTCGCCGCCTCAATACCCGCCGTAGGTGCGCTCGAGGTAGCGCTGGATCATCTCGGATTCGAACATCTCCTCGCCGGTGTTCGGATCGATCAGGTAGGGCACCATTACCTTGCCCGCGCGGGCCTCCAGTTCACGGCGATTGTCGGTCTCGACCTCGACCGCGAGGTTGAGGCGATCGCGAACCGGCGGCGGCAGACTCTCGGCGAGCTTGGTGCGCCCCATGCTCTTGAGGAGATAAGGAATCTCGAGCTCGCACAGCGTCTCCCGCGCCAGCCGCGCGAACGGGCTGCTCTCGATGCTGTAGAGCACGAGGGGCTCCGCCGGTTCCCGCGACGGTCGCGCACGGCTGCCGGCGCCGCCGCGCGAGATCGTGGCGAAGCCGGAGGAGACGGCGTTGAGGCTGGCGAAGCGCCACGCCGCCGGCAGCGGCCGCTTGCCGTAGGTCTCGAACAGATAGGCGACGATGTCCGCGGATTCGTACATCTGCCGGCCGGTGTTCGGGTCGACCAGAAAGGGGAACTGCGCCTTGCCGCCGAGCTCCACGACGCGGGGGCGAAAGCGCGTCCCACCCTTGGGGCAGGGATGGACCAGGGCGTCGAGGTCGAGCTCGGTCAGCGCCTCGCGCACCAGCCGGCAGAACGGGCAGCCCTCGAACTCGTAGAGCTCGAGCGGCCGTTCGGGCCGCTCCGCCGCCGGGCGGGTGTAGATGCCGCGGCCCATGCGGGTCATCGTGGCCATGACGGACGACGCGACGGCGGCGGTATGGGCGAACGGCATGGGGCTCCTCACGTGCTCTACTCAACAAGAAATGTCGTCGCGATACCGGAAGACAACGGCTTCAGGCCGGCGCCGGTGCCCGGGCGCGGAGGTGGCGGGCGACCAGCGCGAAGACGCCGGCGAGGCCCACCCCCGCCACCGCCATCGCGGCGAACTGGGTTTCGAGAGCGACGCCGGCGTCGAGCAGCAGGCCGGTGAGCCCCGGCGCGAGGGCGGTGCCGAAGACGGTGAAGCTGCTGACCAGGCCTCGCACCGCGCCCAGATGGCGGGTGCCGTAGAGTTCGGCGAAGAGCGCGGCCACGAGGGTGAAGACCGCACCGGTGGTGAGCCCGATCAGCGCCAGGAAGACGACGACGGCGAACGCCGCGGTGGCGCCGGCCACCAGCCCGAGCCCGGCGGCCAGCGGCAGGAGCACGAACGGCACCAGGCGCACCGGGCCGAAGCGGTCCACCAACAGCCCGCTCGCCAGCCCGCCCGCCACCGACGCCGCGGCGTAGGCGGGAAAGGCGGCGGCGTAGAGTTCGAGGCTCCAGCCCTTGGCCGCCATCAGCGGCGCGGCCTGGAACAGGAGCGCGGTGCCCATGAAGGGCGAGGCCAGCACCCCCGGCAGCAGCGCCCAGAACACCGGGTGGCGGAGGACGTCGCGGCGCGCCCAGTGGCGGCCGTCCAGGCCCGTGGCCGCGGCCGCGTCGTCCTCGGCGCTCCGCTCGGGGCGGCGCTGCGGGACGCGCTCGACCGCACCGAGGCGCGCCACCAGCGGGGCGAGGACGCCGGCCAGACCGAGCGCGACGGTGAGCCAGGTCGCGCGCCAGCCGAGCCCCGCCGTCGCCGCCACGACCAGGCCCGGCAGCACCGCCTCGCCGAGCGGATGGCCGAGGCTCACCACCGCCAGGGCGCGGCCGCGCGTCGCGCGGAACCAGCGCGCCGCGGCGGTCATCGCCACGTGCGAGGCCATGCCCTGACCGGCGAAGCGCAACAGGAAGACGGCGAGCGCCAGCAGCCACGGCGAGGTTACCGCGCTCATCGCCACAGCCCCCAGCGCCGCCAGACCGAGCACGCCCACCGCCGGCACCGCCATGGGCCGGCGGTCGGCGACGTGGCCGACGACCGCGATGGCGAGCGCGGAGGTCAGCGTCGCCGCGGCGTAGAGCGCGCCCCAGCCGCCGTGACCGAGGCCGGTGGCGGCGCGCAGGGGATCGGCGAACAGTGCGATGAAGAAGGTCTGGCCGGCGGAGGAGGCGAAGGTCATCGCCAGCCCCGCGCCCAGCCAGCGGCCGTCGGCGCGCAGAAAGCGCCCGGTCGCGGCGATCACCGCCGGCTCAACTCTCCACCCAGGTCTTGTTGAGCTGGTGGTATTTCGAGGGATGGGCGGGGAAGTCGTGCACCCGGTGGCTGGTCATGGTGTAGATCGGCCGCCACAACGGCTGCACGATGGCGCCGCTCTCCTGCAGGAGCCGTTGGACCTTCTCCATCTTCACCCGGCGCTCGGCGGGATCGAAGGTGGCCTCGGCGGCGTCGAGCGCGGCGTCGAACTCGGGGTTGGAGAAGTGGCTCTCGTTCCACGGCACCCCCGAGCGGTAGGCCTGCGACAGCACCATGGTGCCGAGCGGGCGGTGCGCCCACGAGGTCGCCCCGAAGCTGGTGGCCGTCCAGATCTCCCAGTACTTGGAGGGCGGCATCAGGTTGATGTTGAGCCGGATCCCGGCCTCCGCCACCTGGTCGCGCGCGGCCTCGCACACCCCCTGCTGCCAGACGCCGTCGGTGTTGCCGACGTCGATGTTGAGCTCGATGCCGTCGCCATGGCCGGCCTTGGCCAACAGGCGCTTGGACTCCTCGACGTCGCGCAGCAGCGGTGCCAGCTCGAAATACTCCGGATGGATCGGCGAGACGTGATGGTCCTCGCCGACATCGGCGTCCTCGGCGAAGACGATCTCGGCGATCGCGGAGTTGTCGACGGCGAGCTGAAACGCCTTGCGCACCCGCGGATCGTCGAAGGGCGGCTGGTCCACCTGCATCCGCAGGACCAGGCAATAGGCGGTGCGCACCGAGAGGATGTTGCCGTCGATGCTGCGGGCGAGCGGCAGCTGCTCGGGGCCGAACTCGAAGATGGCGTCGACGTCGCCGCCCGCCAGCGCCACCAGCTGGTTGTCGACGCTGAAGTCATAGTAGTGGATCTCGTCGAGGAACACCTCGCCACCCCAGTATTCGAAGGGCTCGCCGTCGCTGCGCGTGGTGATCCGCTCGAGCTCGCAGCGCTCGCCGACCACCAACCGCTTCAAGGTGTAGGGGCCGGTACCGATCGGGTTGTCGGACCAGGGCGGGGTGAAGGAGGGGTGCACGATCGCCGAGGCGAAATTGGAGAAGTCCTCCGGCACCGACAGCACCGCCTTGCTGAGGTGGAGCCGGAGGGTCAGCCGGTCGACCACCTCGACCGCGCCCGAGATCGCGCGCTTGATCGGCTGCCCCTCGGTGTCGGTCTCGCCGGTCTCCTCGATCATGGCGGCGAAGGTCGAGAGCCCGCTGTTGGCCGATCCCAGCGTCGGGTCGGCCCAGCGGCGGACGTTCCAGGCGACGTCCTCGGCGGTGAGCGGGTCGCCGTTGTGCCAGGTGACGCCGTCGCGCAGCCGGATCGTCCAGGTCCGGAGGTCGTCGGAGGGCTGCCAGCCGGCGGCCAACATCGGCCGGGTGACGTTGTCGGGGCCCGCCATCGCGACGTAGTCGAGCACGTGGCGGGCCTGGTTGGCCATCTCGCCCCAGGAGAAGAGGGCGGGATCCTCCATCTCCTGCACGTTCATCCCGATGCGGATCCTCCCGCCGCTCCGGGCGTCGGGGTCCGCCGGCGGAAAGGGCAGATCGGCGGCGGTCTGCGCCGCCGCCGGCTCGGGCAGGCCGGCCATGGCGTAGGCGCTCGCCGCCGAGGCGCCCAGGAGGCTGGCGACCCGCACGAAGCCGCGGCGCGACAAGCGGTCGGTTTCCATCATCTGGCGGGCGCGGGCGAGCAGCCGGTGGTTGGGGCCAGCGGTCATCGGAATTCTCCAGCTTGACGGCGGAGTACGGGGGTGGGGTGGATTGGTAGCATGGCGCCGAGCAGCGTCCGACGCCACCCGCGAGCTCGGGCGCCGGCGCGCCGCGGCGGCGACGATCGGTCACTCGTGGCGCTGGACGACGGGCTCGCTCCGGCGGTCGTAGACGCGAAAGCCGCAGGCCTCGTAGTTGGCGAGCGCGCGGGGGTGGTCGAGGTCGCAGGTGTGGACCCAGACCCGCCGCGGCCGCGAGCGCCAGGCGCGGGCGGTGATCTGCTCGAGGAACCAACCGCCGAGGCCCCGCCCGATCGCCTCAGGCACCAGGCCGAAATACTCGATCTTCACCTCGCCGCCGCGGCGACGGTCGAGTTCGCCGTAGCCCGCCGGCACGCCGCCCTCGCTCAACAGGTGCACCTCGACGCGCGGGTCGTGCAGTTCGGCCGCGAGCGTAGCATCGGGCGCCACCTTGCGTTCGATCCAGAGCCAGTCGGCGCCGACGGCGTCGTAGAGATAGCGGTAGAAGCGCACGCTCGGGCGCACCAGGCGCTCGATGCGAAAACCGCCGTCCGGCCAGGGCCGCGTCGCCGGCGCCGGCGCGGTCATCTCCAGATAGGTCACCACCGTGGTGCGGCCGACGAGCTCCTTCATCGCCCCGATCACGGCCGGCTCAGGTGGTCTCGACCGGGGTGTCGTCGCGGCCGCCCCATTCCGCCCAGGAGCCGTCGTAGACCGCGGCGTCCTCGCGGCCGAGCTCGTAGAGCGCGAGGTTGAGGACGGCGGCGCTGACGCCGGAGCCGCAGGTACTCACCACCGGCTTGGCGGGATCGACCCCGGCCTCGGCGAAGACGCGGCGCAGGCGGTCCGGCGCCAGCATCGTGTTGGTGTCGGGGTCCAACACCGCGGTGTGCGGCAGGTTGAGGCTGCCCGGGATGTGTCCCGGGCGCATGTTCGGCCGCGGCTCCGGCTCGCGTCCGTAGAAACGGCCCTCCGGGCGGGCGTCCACGACCTGCTCCTGCTTGGTCGTGATGTTGCGCCGGACCTGCTCGAGGTTGCGGTAGAGGAAGTTGTTCTGGCGCGGGGTGAAGTGCCGCTCGGTCGGCCGCCGCGGCAGATCCTCCAGCGGCCGCCCCTCCGCCCGCCATTTCTCCAGCCCGCCGTCGAGGACGGCGACGTCGCGGGCGCCGAACAGCCGGAACATCCACCACGCCCGCGCGCTCGCGCAGAAGTGGTTGGCGTCGTAGCAGACGATGCGAGCGCCGTCGCCGAGCCCGAGCTTCTTCACCCGTGCCGAAAACTTCGGCGCCGCCGGCACCATGTGCGGCAGATCAGTGTTGTCGTCGGCGATCTCGTCGATGTCGAAGAAGACCGCGCGAGGGATGTGGCGCTGCTCGAATTCCGCGCGCGGATCCCGCTCGTGATGCGGCAAAAAGTAGGTGGCGTCGACGACCCGCACGTCGGGACTGGTGAGGTGGTCTTCCAGCCATCGGGTCGAGACGAGTGCGCTGGCCATGGGCTTTCCTCGACTTGGAGACGATCAGCGGGGCTCGAGCCAGGGCGGCGTCGGCAGCGCCTTCGCCCGCAGGAATTCGGGGTCGTAAAGCTTGCTCTGATAACGCGCGCCGTGATCGCAGAGGATGGTCACGACGATGTGGCCCGGGCCGAGCTCGCGGGCGACGCGGACGGCGGCGGCGACGTTGATGCCGGCGGACCCGCCGAGCACCAGGCCCTCGTGCTCGACGAGCTCGAACAGCACCGTCAACGCCTCGTCGTCGCCGATCCGGAGCTGACCGTCGGGCGTGAAGCCCTCGAGGTTGGCGGTGATCCGGCCCTGGCCGATACCCTCGGTGATCGAGCCGCCTTCGGACTTGAGCTCGCCGTGGGCGTAGTAGTGCCAGAGGGCGGACCCGTAGGGATCGGCGAGCACGATCGTCACCCGCGGGTCGCGCTCGCGCAGCGCGCGGCCGACGCCGGCGATGGTGCCGCCGGTGCCGACCGCGCAGGTGAAGGCGTCGATCGCGCCGGCGGTGTCGCGCCAGATCTCGGGCCCGAGCCGCAGATAATGGCCGTCGCGGTTGGCGACGTTGTCGAACTGGTTGGCCCAGATCGAACCCTCGGGCTCACGCTCGGCGAGCTCGGCGGCGAGGCGCTCGGAGACTCGGATATAGTTGCCCGGATCCTTGTAGGGCAGGGCCTCGACCTCGTGGAGTTCGGCGCCGGCGAGGCGGATCGCATCCTTCTTCTCGCGGCTCTGGGTCTTCGGCATCACGATGACGGTGCGATAGCCCTTGGCGCGGCCCACCATCGCGAGGCCGATGCCGGTGTTGCCGGCGGTGCCCTCGACGACGACGCCGCCGGGACGCAGCAGGCCCTTGGCCTCGGCGTCCTCGACGATGGCGAGCGCGGCGCGGTCCTTGATGCTGCCGCCGGGGTTGGCGAACTCGCACTTGCCGAGGATCTCGCAGCCGGTGGCGTCGGACGCCCGCTTCAAACGGATCATCGGCGTGTCGCCGATCAGGTTCACCACCGAAGGCGCGATCATCCGCCGGGTCCCGCCGCGCCGGTCAGTGCAGGCGTCCGCCGGGCGGGACGTCGGCGTCGGGGCCCACGAGCACGACCTCGCCGGCCTCGTCGGGCACCCCCAGCACCAGCACCTCGCTCGTGAACTTGCCGATCCGCTTGGGCGGGAAGTTGACGACGGCCAGCACCTGGCGACCCGTCAGCGCGGCGGGGTCGTAATGCGCGGTGATCTGCGCCGAGCTCCGCTTGACGCCTAGCGGCTCGCCGAAATCGACCCAGAGCTTGATCGCCGGCTGACGCGCCTCGGCAAACGGCTCCGCCGCCACCACCCGGCCGACCCGTACGTCGATCTTGAAGAAATCGGCGACACCGATTTCGCCCGCCGGCGGCTGCGCCTCGGTCATGCCTGCTCGGCCTCCCTCCCCGCGTCGCGCCGACCCTCGCCCGCGCGCCGCAAGACGCTAGGCGAGGGCGCGGCGGCGGGCAAGATCGCGACCGTCACATGTTCGGGTAGTTCGGCCCGCCCGAGCCTTCGGGCACCACCCAGTGGATGTTCTGGCGCGGGTCCTTGATGTCGCAGGTCTTGCAGTGCACGCAGTTCTGCGCGTTGATCTGCAGCTTCGGCTGGCCGTCCTCCTCGACGATCTCGTAGACCCCGGCCGGGCAGTAGCGCGTCTCGGGCGAGGCGTACTCCTCGTAGTTCACGTCGATGGCGATGCGCTCGTCCTTGAGGGTGAGGTGCACCGGCTGGTCTTCCTCGTGGTAGGTGTTGGAGAGGAAGACCGACGACAGCTTGTCGAAGCTGATCACGCCGTCGGGCTTGGGGTACTCGATGGGCGCGCACTCCTGCGCCTTCTTGGTGCTGCCGTGGTCGGTGTGGTGGCCGAGCGTCCAGGGCGCGCGACCCCGCAGGACGTAGGTGTCGAGCCCGCTGTAGGCGAGGCCGGGCAGCAGCCCCCAGCGGAAGGCGGGGCGGATGTTGCGGACCTTGTAGAGCTCATCCCAGAGCCAGGTGCCTTTGAGCTTGTCCTTGTAGCCGGTGATCCGTGCCGGGTCCTCGGCGGCGATGGTCTCGAAGGCCTGCTCGGCGGCGACGATGCCCGACTTCATCGCGGTGTGGGTGCCCTTGATCTTGGGCACGTTCAAGAAGCCCGCGGCACAGCCGATGATCGCGCCCCCGGGTAACGCCAGGTCCGGGATCGACTGAAAGCCGCCCTCGTTCAGCGCCCGCGCGCCGTAGGAGATGCGCCTTCCGCCCTCGAAGGTGGGCTTGATCGCCGGGTGGTGCTTGAAGCGCTGGAACTCGTCGAAGGGCGAGAGATAGGGGTTCTCGTAGTCGAGCCCGATGACGAAGCCGACGGCGACCTGGTTGTCCTCCAGATGGTAGAGGAACGAGCCGCCGTAGGTCTTGCGGTCCATGGGCCAGCCGATGGTGTGGACGACCTTGCCGGGCTGGTGGACCTCGGGCTTGACCTCCCAGAGCTCCTTGAGCCCGATGCCGTAGGTCTGGGGCTGGGCGTGGTCGCGCAGGCCGTGACGCTCGATCAGCCCCTTGGTGAGCGAGCCGTGGCAGCCCTCGGCGAAGAGCGTGACGCTCGCGTGCAGCTCGATGCCGGGGGTGTGGTCCGGCTTCGGCTCGCCGTCGCGGGCGATGCCCATGTCGCCGGTGGCCACCCCCTTAATGCGACCGTCGTCGTGGTAGAGCACCTCGGCCGCGGCGAAGCCGGGGTAGATCTCCACCCCCATGGCCTCGGCCTGCTCGGCGAGCCAGCGGCAGACGTTGCCCAGCGACACGATGTAGTTGCCGTGATTCTTCATCTGCGGCGGCGCCGGCATCCGAAAGGCGCGCTGCTCGGTGAGGAACAGGAACTGGTCGTCCGTCGCCTCCGTCTTCAACGGCGAGCCGCGTTCGCGCCAGTCGGGCAACAGTTCGTCGAGCGCCCGCGGCTCGATGACGGCACCCGACAGAATGTGCGCGCCGACCTCGGAGCCCTTCTCCAGCACGCAGACCGAGAGCTCGCGCCCGTGCTCGTCGGCCAGCTGCCGCAGCCGGATCGCGGCGCACAGACCCGAAGGCCCGGCACCGACGATCACGACATCGTATTCCATGGCCTCGCGTTCCAAGGGCCACCTCCTCGCGTTCGTTCGCTCTTGCAACATAACCTAGGTGATCGAGACCACTTTGTCCCGTCATGAGACGACGGCCTTGGCCGGCGCTGGCGCCGCTCTAGCTCAGCCGCGACGACAGGGCGCGAGGACCGCGATGATCGACCGGCTTGGTGAGCACTTGGCGGAGCGTACGCGAGTCGTCAAACCCGGCGACGGCCGCACCGACGGCGTCGTGCTCTACTGGATGCGCTACGCGCTGCGCGGCCACGACAACCCGGCGCTCGACGTCGCTCGGCACGTGGCTTCGGCACGTGGTCTGCCGCTTCAGGTGGTCCAGGTCGTGCACGCGGGCGACCGCTTCGCCTCCGATCGGCTCCACCGTTTCGTCCTCGAAGGGGCCCGCGACGTCGCCGCCGAGCTCGCCGCCGCGGGCATCGCCTACGCCTGTCACGTCGAGCGCGCCGGTCACGACGGCCCGGCGCTCCGGCCGCTCGCCGAGCGCGCCGCCATCGTCGTCAGCGAGGACCTGCCGACGCCGGACGCACGCGAAGAGCTCGGCCTTTTGGGCGACCAGGCACCGGTCGTTCTGGTCGACACCGCCTGCACGTTGCCGATGCGGGTCTCGGGCGGTGCGCCGGACCGGGCCTTCCGCTTCCGCAAGCGCACGGCCGCCGCCCGCGCCGAGCGCATCGCCGCGGGCTGGCCCGCCGACGCGCCGTCGCCGCCACCCGCGGACCCGGCGCTGCTGCCGTTCGAACCCGTCGATCTCGAGGGCGATCTCGCCGACCTGATCGCCGTCGCCCCGATCGATCACCTGGTCGGCCCGATCGCCGACACCCCCGGCGGCAGCCGCGCCGGCTACGCCCGCTGGGCCGACTTCCGCGACCGCCGGCTCGCGCGCTACGCCCGCGAGCGCAACGACGCCACCCGCCGCCACGCCGTCAGCCGGCTTTCGCCCTATCTGCACTACGGGATGGTCGCGCCCTTGCGGATCGCGCGCGAGGCACGGGCGGCCGGCGGCGACGGCGCCGACAAATTCCTCGACGAGCTCTTGGTCTGGCGCGAGATGGCGTACGTCTGGTGCTTTCACACCGACGAGATCGAGACACTCGCCGCGCTGCCGGATTGGGCGCGCGTGACCCTCGACGCCCATCGCGACGACGCGCGCGACGCCGTCTTCGACGGGGAGACGCTGGCGCGCGGCCGCACCGGTGACCTGCTGTGGGACGCGGCGCAGACCTCGCTCTTGGTCCACGGCGAGCTGCACAACAACCTGCGGATGACCTGGGGAAAGGTGCTGGTGCCGTGGGCCGCGACGCCGGAGAGGGCGCTCGCGCACCTCGTCGACCTCAACCACCGCTACGCGCTCGACGGCCGCGACCCGAACTCTTACGGCGGCCTGCTGTGGTGTCTCGGTCTGTTCGACCGGCCGTTTCCACCCGGCGACCCGGTCACCGGAACGCTGCGCCGGCGCTCCACCGCGATCCACGCCAAGCGTCTCGACGTCGCCCGCTACGTCCGCCGCGTCGAGCGCGCCAACGTCGATGAGCCGCCGCGCGTCGCCGTGATCGGCGCCGGCATCGCCGGGCTCGTCTGCGCCCGCACGCTCGCCGACCACCGCTTGCCGGTCGTGGTCTTCGAGAAGTCCCGCGGGCTCGGCGGGCGCGTCGCGACCCGCCGCACCGAGAGCGACGCCTTCGACCACGGCGCCCCGGGCTTCACCGCCGGCGACCCCCGCTTCAGGCGTTACGTCGAGGCCTGGGCCGAGCGCGGGTTGCTGCGCCGCTGGCGGCCCACCGGCGCCGACGACGAGCCGTGGTGGGTCGCGGCGCCGGGCATGAGCACGCTCGGCCGCGCCCTCGGCGAGGAGGTCGACCGGCGCCAGCCCTGCCGCATCGCACGGGTCGAGCGCGACGGCGACGGCTGGCGGTTGATCGACGCGGACGGCGTCGAGCAGGGTCGGTTCGACGCCGTGGTCGTCGCCACGCCGTCGCCGCAGGCCGTGCCGCTGTTGTCGGCGGCGCCGGCACTCGCCGCGGTGGCCGGCCGGGCGGTCATGGCGCCGTGCTGGACGGGCCTCTTCGCCTTCGATGCGCCGTTGGCGTTGGACGACGTGGTGCGCCCGGAGACCGGCACCGCCGCGATGCTCGCCCGCAACGGCACGAAGCCCGCTCGCGACGGTGGCGAGAGCTGGGTCGTTCACACCGATTCCGAATGGTCACGCAAGCATTTGGAAGAGGATCCTGAGAGCGTGATCGAGGCCGTCCTCGCCGCCTTCACGGCCACGGCGGGGACCGATCTGCCGACGCCGCGCTACGCTCGCGCCCACCGCTGGCGCTACGCCCGGGTCGAGACGCCGGTGGGCGAGCCCTGCCTGTTCGATCGCGCGACCATGCTGGCCGCCTGCGGGGACTGGTGCCTTGGTCCCGGCGTCGAAGCGGCGTTCCTCTCGGGCGCGGCCGCGGCGGGACGGATCCTCGACGGGGCCGTCTCGCGGACGCGGGCTTCAGGTGAGATGTCACCTTGAGAGCGTACGTTAACGCTCTGCCGGCGAACGCTCTCGCATCTCCCGCTGCCGCATCGGCATGGTGTCGATGAGGTCGTAGACCTCGGTGATCGGGACCGCGCCGCTGCGGGCGAGCTTGACGGTGCCGTCCTTGCCGACGAGGCGGACGGCGAAGGTCCGGCGCGCGACCTCGTAGGCGCGCCGCAGTTGCTCGGCGCCGGGTGCCGCCACCGGCTGGCGGTTGACCCGGACCTCGTCGCCGGTCACCTCGACAAGATCGAGATCGCGCGCGCCGAACTTCGGCGTGCGGGTCTGTGCGCGCATCTGCTTGAAGCCCTCGTGCTCCGCGCTCGGCGCGAAGATGAGGAAGAGCCGGCGCCGCCACCGCTTGTCGGGAAAGGCCGTGGCGTCGGCGGCGCCGACCGCGCCGGTCATCGTCGCGGCGACCAGCGAGCGGCGCGACCAGTCCATGACGAGCTCCAAGCGCTTGCGCAACAGCGTTCACCCGTTAGGTAAGCAGGATGTCGCCGCGGCCCAGCCCATGACCGTCGAACCGCTCGATCACGCCCGGCTCGCGGCCGGTCTCGAAGCGCTCGCCGAGCGCGACGCCGAGCTGCGCGGTGCCCTCGAGCGGCTGGGGCCACCGGCGCCGCGGGTGCGTCCGCCCGGCTTCGCGACCTTGTTGCGGATCGTGACGGCGCAGCAGGTCTCGACCCACGCCGCCGCGGCGATCTGGGGCCGGCTGGAGGCGCGGCTCGGGGCGGTGACGCCCGAGACCCTGCTCGCGGTGCCGGTGGACGACCTCCGCGCGGCGGGGCTGAGCGGCCGCAAGGCGGCGTACGCGACCGGCCTCGCCCGCGCGGTCGCGGACGGCACGCTGGACCTGGACGCGCTCGCGCACGCCGACGACGAGGCGGTGGTCGAGGCGATCACCGCGCTCAAGGGCTTCGGGCGCTGGAGTGCCGAGATCTACCTGCTGTTCGCGCTCGGGCGCGCCGACGCCTTTCCGGGCGACGATCTGGCGTTACGACTGGCGCTCGGCCGGCTCAAGGGGATCGAGGACCGGCTGGTCACCAAGGCCGCGCGCGACCTCGTCGCGCCCTGGGCACCCTGGCGCGGCTGTGGGGCGATCTTCCTGTGGCACTACCACGGTGCCGCCACCCTCGACCGCACCTGAGGGGTCTGCTAGGCCTCCTGCGGGCTTTCGGCGCTGCGGCACGGGCGGCGCCCAACGGAAGGATGGCACCGGGTCTTGGCCGACGAGACGTCCAAGTCGTACGAGATCGTCCCCATCGAAGAGGAGATGAAACGCTCGTACCTCGATTACGCCATGAGCGTGATCGTGAGCCGGGCGCTGCCGGACGTGCGCGACGGGCTCAAGCCGGTGCATCGGCGCATCCTCTACGCCATGGAGGAGGGCGGCTACGGCGTCGGCCGGCCGCACCGCAAGTCGGCGCGCATCGTCGGCGACGTGATGGGTAAGTACCACCCCCACGGCGACGCCGCGATCTACGACGCGATGGTCCGCATGGCGCAGGACTTCGCGATGCGCCTGCCGCTGATCGACGGCCAGGGCAATTTCGGCTCGCTCGACGGCGACCCGCCGGCGGCGATGCGCTACACCGAGGCCCGGCTAGCGCAAGCCGCGATGGCGCTGTTGGCCGACATCGACAAGGACACCGTCGACTTCCGCCCCAACTATGACGAGAGCGAGCACGAACCCGAGGTTCTGCCCGCCCAGTTCCCGAACCTCCTGGTCAACGGCGCCGGCGGCATCGCCGTCGGCATGGCGACGAACATCCCGCCGCACAATCTGGGCGAGGTCATCGACGCCTGCACCGCGCTGATCGACGACCCGGAGCTGGGCGTCGAGGACCTGATGGAGATCATGCCCGGCCCGGACTTCCCGACCGGCGGCATCATCCTCGGCCGCGGCGGGATCCTGCAGGCCTACGCCGGCGGCAAGGGCGGCATCACGCTGCGCGGCAAGGCGGCGGTCGAGGAGCTGAGAAAGGACCGCTTCGCCGTCGTCGTCACCGAGGTGCCGTATCAGGTCAACAAGGCCAAGATGGTCGAGCGGATCGCGGAGGTGGTCCGCGAGAAGAAGGTCGAAGGCGTCGCCGATCTGCGCGACGAGAGCGACCGCTCGGGCATCCGCGTCGTCGTCGAGCTCAAGCGCGACGCCGACGGCGAGGTGGTCCTCAACCAGCTCTACCGCTTCACCCCGCTGCAGACCTCCTTCGGCATCAACATGGTGGCGCTCGCCGACGGCCGTCCGCAGACGCTGCCCTTGAAGGAAGTCCTGCAGCGCTTTTTGGCCTTCCGCGAGGAGGTCATCCTCCGCCGCGCGGCCTACGATCTCACCCGGGCGCGCGAGCGGGCGCACGTCGTCATCGGCCTGGTCGTGGCGGTCGCCAACATCGACGAGGTGATCGAGCTGATCCGCACCTCGGCGGACGTCGACGAGGCCCGCACCCGTCTGATGGACCGGGCCTGGCCGGTGGCCGACATCGCGCCGCTGCTGGCGCTGGTGGAGGAGCCGCCGGCCGAGGGGGTGACGACCTACCAGCTCTCCGAGCGCCAGGCCCGCGCCATCCTGGATCTGCGCCTGCAACGCCTGACCGCGCTCGAGCGCCAGAAGCTCGAGGACGAGGTCAAGACGCTGGGCGAGCGCATGGCCGAGCTCCTCTTGATCCTGCGCTCGCGCGAGAAGCTTTTGGAGGTCTTGAAGAGCGAGCTCGCCGAGGTCCGCGCCAAGTTCGCCAACCCGCGGCGCACCGAGATCGACGTCGACGCCGAGGTCGACATCGACATCGAGGAGCTGATCCCGCGCGAGGAGATGATCGTCACGGTCACGCGCAACGGCTACATCAAGCGCGTGCCGCTCTCGACCTACCGCGCCCAGCACCGCGGCGGCAAAGGGCGCGCCGGGATGGCGACCCACGAGGACGACGTCGTCACCCGCCTGTTCATCGCCGATACCCACACGCCCGTGCTGTTCTTCTCCAGCCTGGGCAAGGTCTACAAGCGCAAGGTGCACCGCCTGCCGCTGGGTCAGCCGCAGTCCCGCGGCAAGGCGATGGTGAACCTCTTCCCGCAGATCGCCGGCGGGGAGGCGATCACCGCGGTACTGCCGCTGCCGGAGGACGAGCGCCGCTGGAGCGACCTCACCGTCATGTTCGCCACCAACCGCGGCCGCGTGCGGCGCAACGCGCTCTCCGACTTCACCTTCGTGCCGGCCAACGGCAAGATCGCGATGGGCCTCGACGCCGGCGACCATCTCGTCGACGTCCAGGTCTGCGACGCCGGTCAGGACATTTTGTTGGCGTCGCGCGCCGGCAAGTGCATCCGCTTTCCGGTCACCGACGTCCGGGTGTTCCAGTCGCGGAGTTCGACCGGCGTGCGCGGGATGGAGCTCGGCAAGGACGACCAAGTCGTCTCGATGTCGGTTCTAAAGCACGTCGCCGTTTCGGTCGAGGAGCGCGACGCCTACCTCAAGAGCCGCCGTCGCACCGAGGGCGAGGAACCCCCGACCGGCGCCCTGGCACCCGAGCGCGAGCATGAGCTCGCCGAGGGCGAGGAGATGATCCTGGCCGTCACCGAGCGCGGCTACGGCAAGCGGACCTCGGCCTACGAGTACCGCGTCACCGGTCGCGGCGGGCAGGGCATCATCAACATCGAGACCACGGCGCGGAACGGGCCGGTGGTGGCGACCTTCCCGGTCGCCGACGACGACCAGATCGTCTTGACCACCAGCGAGGGGCAAGTGCTGCGCACGCCCGTGAGCGGTGAGCACGGGGTGCGGATCACCGGCCGCAACGCCCAGGGCGTGATCATTTTCGACATCGGCCGGCGCCAGCGGGTGGTCTCGGTGGCGCGGATCGCCGGCGAGGCCGAGGCCGTCGCCGTCGAGCCGGACGACACCAACGGATCGGAAAGCTGAGGTAGGACCATGCCCCTGCGCGTCGGCGTCTATCCGGGCACCTTCGATCCCATCCACAACGGCCACACCGACATCATCCGCCGGGCGACCCGGATGCTCGACCGCCTGGTCATCGCGGTCGCCAAGAACGCCGGCAAGGGCCCGCTCTTCAACCTCGAGGAGCGCACCCGACTGGTCGAACGCGAGGCGGCACTCTTGATGGCCGGCAACCGCACCAACGGCTGCAAGGTCGAGGTCAAACCCTTCGCCAATCTCTTGATGCATTTCGTGCGCGACGAGGGCGGTCAGATCATCATCCGCGGCCTGCGCGCCGTCTCCGATTTCGAGTACGAGTTCCAGATGGGCGCCAACAACGCCCGCCTCAATCCGGACGTCGAGACCCTCTTTTTGATGGCGGCGGAGACGACCCAGTTCATCTCGTCGCGCTTCGTCAAGGAGATCGGCATCCTCGGCGGCGACGTCTCGAGCTTCGTGTCGCCGCAGGTGCACGCCGCCCTGCAGGTCAAGTTCAAGCAGGGGCGCCAGGCGGCCGAATGAAGGTCGAGGCCTTCGACTACGATCTTCCCGAACGCCAGATCGCGCAGCACCCGATCGAGCCGCGCGTGGCCGCCCGGCTCTTGCACATCCGCCACGACCTGCGCGACCGGCGCGTGGCGGACCTGGCGAGCCTCGTCGACGCGCACGACCTTCTGGTCGTCAACGACACCAAGGTCATCCCCGCCCGTCTCTACGGTCGGCGCGGCGCGGCCCGGATCGAACTCCTGCTCCACGAGCCCCTGGGCGACGACCGCTGGCGCGCCTTCGCCAAGCCCGCGCGCAAGCTGAAGGCGGGCGACACGGTCGCGGTCGCCGACGGCTTCCATGCGCTCGTCCTCGCCAATCTCGGCGGCGGCGAGATCGAGGTCGAGCTGGTCGCCGAGATGGATCTCGACGCCGCCCTCGCCGCCCACGGCCTGATGCCGCTGCCG
>JAAAPF010000324.1 GCA_009908425.1 Alphaproteobacteria bacterium | reverse complement strand
GGCGCCAAGTTTTACGATTTCAACCGTTCGCCGATCGTGTGCCCGGCGTGCGGGGCCACGTTCGAGCTGGAGACGCCGAGCCCGCGCGCCCGCCGCCAGCGCCCGGCGCCGGAGCGGGCCTCTTCGGCCACCGCCGCCGCCCCGGCGGTGGCCGAAGAGGCCGAGGAGTTGGAGCCGGTCGTCGACGAGGAGGTCGAGGAAGCCGGCTACGAGGACACCGAGGAACTCTCCGAAGAGGGCGACGTCGACGTCGTGCCGCCCGAGGAGGACGAGACCGGTTAGCCCGGCGCGTCACCCCTTGCACGGGCTCGCGAAATCGCCTAGCTGACGGCTTCGCGGTGACGCCGATGGGGCCGTAGCTCAGCTGGGAGAGCGCCTGAATGGCATTCAGGAGGTCGGCGGTTCGATCCCGCTCGGCTCCACCAGCCGCGCCGCGCCTTGGGGGATAGTTTAACGGTAGAACGAGCGGCTCTGGACCGCTTAGTCCTGGTTCGAATCCAGGTCCCCCAGCCAGCACTTGGAACGCCGAACGCGCCCGGCCGGCTTACGCCTCGGCCAGCGGGTGACGCTTGATCCGGCCGGACGAACGAACCGCGTCGACCCCAGCCTAACTCCCCGCTCGACCGGCCGTGCCGAAGGACCGACCGGGGCGTCGGCCGATCGTCTCGACCGCCATGGCAGGGACACGTCGGGTCCACCGTTGGACCGCAGCCGCCACCGTACCCACCCACCAGGATCAGCGATTTGCGGTGGCACCGATGAGAGCTCGCGCAGCGGTTGCCCCGTTGCCGAGCCGTGGGCGATCCAGCGGGGCAACCGTCTGGTTGCGATCTGAGGGTGGTCGGTCAGGCGACGTTCTTGAAGCGCCAGCTCTCGTTGCCGGCCTCGACGAAGGGCAGATACGCCACCTCGTCCAGTCGCATCCAACAAGTCGTTCAGGACGACGACGTCGAGCCGGGCAAGTAAGCCAGCCATATCGCCCCGACTGCCGACAGCGCGCTACCATGCTTTCAAAGGCGGCGAAGGCGTCCTCCCCAGGCCGCAGTGCCAAACGTCGTTAACAAGGCTATCATACACAGTCGAAGCGCGCCGCGAAGGCCCGCGCCAGCTGGTCGACGAAGCGGGCCGCCGCCACCGGCAGCGTGCGGCCGCGGCGCTGGCCCATCAACAGGACGCCGGCGGGGACGTCGCGCTCGTCGATCGGCCGGCTCGCCAGCCGGGTGCCGGCCTCCGCCTCGGGCACGCCGATCGGGATCTGAAAGGTGATCGCCGGCTCGGCGAGGACGTGCTCCTTCAAGAAGACGAAGGAGTTGGATTCGAGCGTCGGCCGCAGGTCCGACGAGGTTCGCGCCACCGCCTCCTCCAGCATCTTGCGACCGCCGAACATCGGCGCCGGCAGGGCGAGGGGCCAGCGCACGCACTCGCGCAGCCGCAGCACCGCCCGCTCGGCGAGGGGATGGTCGATCGCCATCACCGCGTGGAGTTGCTGGCGCACGCTCATCAGCGTGTGGAAGTCCGGGGAGGCCGTCGGCTCGAAGACTAGGGCCACGTCGGCGGAGAAGTCCAAGAGCGCCTCCTCGGTGGCGAGCCGGTCGCGCACCTGGACGTCGAAGGTCACCGCCGGGTAGTCGGCGCGATAGGCGGCGATCTGCTCGGGCAGAAAGGCGGTGGTGAGCGCCTGGCTGCAGGCGATGGCGACGTGGCCGCGCCGCATGCCCGAAAGATCGGCGATCTGCGAGCGCACCCGGTCCATGTCGGCCAGCTGGGCGCGGGCGTGCTGGATGACGATCTCGCCGGCGGTGTTGAGCTTCACGCCCCGCGGCAGGCGCTCGAAGATGGTCACCCCGAGTTCCTCCTCGAAGGCCTGAACCCGCCGGTTCAAGGCCGACGGCGTCAGGTTCGTGCGCTCGGCCGCCTTACGGATCGAGCCCGCCCGGGCGACGGCGTCGATCAGCCGAAACGAGGTCAGATGGCGCATTGCCCCCACGCTCCATGAGCGGTGCGTTTTCCGCACCGCATTGGATGAAAAAGAGCAGACGACGCGGTCACTCGAAAGCCCTTAGCGTCTCGGCCGTGGATTGAAACGGAGGGCAGGACCGGTGAACGCCGTCTCCACGGTCGGCCACGACGCGCCGCCGCATCCCGATCGCTGGACTGCGCGCGCGGATGCGGTGAGCCTCGTCCGCCCCCGGGTCGCGCCGCGCCCGCTGCGCTTCGCCGCCGCGCCGCAGCCGGTCGAGGTCGACCTCGCCCGCAGCGCGCTGGTCGTCGTCGACATGCAGAACGACTTCTGCCACCCGCAGGGCTGGTTTTCCGCCGTGCGAGGCGTCGACCCGGCGCCGCTCACCGCCCCCATCGCCGCCATCAACCGTCTGACCTCGGCGTTCCGCCGGTTCGCGGCGCCGGTGATCTTCGTGCATTGGGGTGTCGCCGCCGATCGCGCCGACCTGCCGGCGAACGTCCTCGACAAGGCCACGGCGTGCGGTGGGCTGCCGGGCTACGGCGACGCGCAGCCCGCGGGCGACGGTGGCATCCTGGTCGCCGGCGACTGGGGCGCCGCGCCCGTCGACGGGTTGGACGTCGCGCCGGACGACCTCGTCGTCCACAAGACCCGGCTCTCGGGCTTCAAGGACACGCGGCTCGATCAGATCCTGCGGCGACGCGACGTCACCACCGTCTTCTACGCCGGCATCAACATCGATCGCTGCGTCTTCGCCACGCTGATGGACGGGGCGTTCGAGGGCTACGATCCGATCCTGGTCGACGACGCCTGCGCGACGCCGTCGCCGACCTCGGTGCGCGACGCGGTCCTGCTGCTCGTGCGCCAGCTCTACGGTTTCACCGCGCGCACGGCCGACATCGTCGCCGCCGCCGAAGCCGTCCTCGCCACCGCCGTCCCCACTCCGGGAGAACCGTCATGAAGCTCCGTCTGTCCCGGCGCGCCGCGCTCGCCTCCACCGCCGCCGCGGGTGCGGTCGGCGCCCTCGGCCTCGGCCGCGGCGCGCGCGCCGCCACCTCGCTGGAGATGATCCTCAACTGGCGCTACCAGGGCCCACAGGCGTGGTTCTTCCTGGCCCAGGACAAGGGCTACTTCGCCGACGCCGGGCTCGACATCACGATGGATCAGGGCAACGGCTCGGGTGCGGCCGTGGGCCAGGTCGCCGGGGGCGCCTACGACATCGGCTTCGGCGACATCAACGCGCTCATCAGCCTCGCCGCCGACAAGCCCGACGAGGCGCCGATCGGCATCTTTCAGATGTACAACCAGCCGCCCTTCACCGTCGCCGTGCGCAAGGACAGCGACATCCGGACCGCCAAGGACCTGGAGGGCAAGCTTCTGGGCGGCGCCGCCAACGACGGCGCGCTCAAGCTCTGGCCCGCCTTCACCAAGATCGCCGGGCTCGACACCTCCGGCATCGAGATCACCAACTTCAAGCCGAACCTGCGCGAGCAGATGCTCAGGAACGCGCAGGTCGACGGCGTCTTCGGCTACGTCAACACGATCCGCTTCTCGGCGAAGCTCTCGGGGATGAACCCCGAGGAGGAGATTCGCTTCATCCGCTACGGCGACTACGGGATGGACCTCTACTCCAACGGGATCATCGTCTCGAAGCAGCTGGCCCAGGAGCACCCCGAGGCCATGCGGGCGATCTGCGCCGGCATCAACCAGGGCGTCGCCGATACCCTCGCCGATCTCGACAACGCTATCGACGCCGTGGCCGCGCGCGAGCCCCTGATCGACCCGGCGATCGAGAAGGAGCGGCTGCTGGCCACCATCCGCGACGAGATGGGCCATCCGGAGCTCGCCGAGGTCGGTCTCGGCAACGTCGAGCAGGAGCGCTTCGCCCGCGCCATCGACATCGTCGTCGACGCCTTCGACCTCGCGCGGACGCCCGCGCCCGGCGAGGTCTTCACCCCCGAGTTCCTGCCGCCGGCCGACCAGCGGCTGGCCGGGCTGCTCTGAGGCGAGCCCGTGGATCTCGGACTTGGTGGCCGGGTCGTCGTGCTGACGGGGCCCGCCAAGGGCATGGGTGCCGCGATCACGCGCGCCTTCGCCGACGAGGGCGCCGATCTCGCCCTCGTCGGCCGCGACGTCGACGCCATCGCCCGGGTGGCGGACGAGGTGGCGGATCGCGGCGTGCGGGTCGAAGGCTTCACCTGTGACGTCACGAGCGAGGCGGCGTGCCGGCGGACGGTCGCGGAGATCCGCGCGGCCTACGGCGACCGCATCGACGTGCTGGTCAACATCGCCGGCGGCTCGGGGCCCATCGGCAAGACCGGGGCGGAGACCACCGCCGAGGAGTTCGACGACATCGTCCATCTCAACATGCGAGGGCCCTTCAACATGATCCGGGCGGTGGCGCCCACGATGATGGCGCGGCGCTACGGCAAGATCGTCAACGTCGGCGGCACCTTCGGCATGAAGGGTCGCGCCGGCCGGCTGGCCTATTCGGCCTCGAAATGGGGGCTCAGGGGCGTCACCAAGAGCTTCGCCCTCGAGCTCGGCCCCTTCGACATCAACGTCAACTGCGTGGCGCCCGGCATGGTCGACGGCCCGCGCTTTCGCGAGAAGGTCGTCCCCGACATGGCCGCACGACTGGGCATCAGCGAGGAAGCGGCGGTCGAACGCCACGCTGCGGACTACGCGCTCGCGCGCATCAGCACCGCCGAGGACGTGGCCGACGCCACCCTCTTCCTCGCGTCGGATCGTTCCCGGCAGATCACCGGGGTCGATCTGCCGGTGGACGGCGGGTGGGCGGCGCTGTGAGCGGGCCGGTCGATCTCGTCCTCACGGGCG
>JAAAPF010000119.1 GCA_009908425.1 Alphaproteobacteria bacterium | reverse complement strand
GGCGGGTACCGGGGTGATCGCCGGCGGGCCGATGCGGGCCGTGCTCGAGTCGCTCGGCGTGCAGGACGTGGTGGCGAAGTCGAACGGGACCCAGAACCCGCACAACATGATCAAGGCGACTTTCGACGCCCTGCGCGCGGTGCATTCGCCCAAGTCGGTGGCGGCCAAGCGCGGCAAGAAGGTGGCGGACATAACCCGCCGGCGCGAGACCACCGCGCCGGCCGAAGCGGCGGCGGGCTGAGGCCATGTCCGAACAGGGTTACCTCAAGATCACCCAGACCCGCAGCGGTGCGGGGCGCAGCGAGCGTCAGCAGGCGACGCTGGTGGGTCTGGGCCTCAACAAGATGCACCGCGCGCGGGTGTGGCGGGACACCCCGGAGGTGCGGGGGCGGATCGCCAAGGTTCACCATCTCGTCTCGGTCGTCGCCGTCGACGGCCCGGAGGGCTAGGCCATGCGCCTCAACCAGCTCCGCGACAACGCCGGCGCCCGCCGGCGGCGCCAGCGGGTCGGCCGCGGCATCGGCTCCGGTCGCGGCAAGAATACCGGCACCGGCCACAAGGGGCACAAGTCGCGCTCCGGCGGCGCGTCGCGCACCTTCGAGGGCGGTCAGATGCCGATCTACCGCCGTCTGCCCAAGCGCGGGTTCAAGAACGCGCTGTTTCGCACGCGCTACCAGCTGGTGAACCTCGACCGGCTGCAGACCGCCGCCGACAAGGGTAAGTTCGCCGCCGGGACGGTGCTCGACGGCGCGGCCTTGGCGGCGGCGGGGGTCGTGCGCGAAGCCGACGAGCCGGTGAAGTTGCTCGGGCGCGGTGAGCTGCAGACGGCGCTCACCCTCGACGTAGCCAAGGCGTCGCCGAAGGCGGTCGCCGCGGTCGAGGCGGCGGGGGGCAAGGTGACGGTGCGCGAGCCGGCGGGCGAGGCGGCGTCGGCGTGAGGCGGGCGGCGGGCGGCCCGGGAGAGCGGAGCACGCGATGGCAGTAGCCGACCAGCTCGCCGCCAACGTCAACTGGCGGGCGTTCGCGCGCGCCACCGAACTCAAGCAACGCATCCTGTTCGCCCTCGGGGCGCTGATCGTCTACCGGCTCGGCACCTTCATCCCGCTGCCGGGTATCGACGGCGAGGCGATGGCGGCGATCTTCCGCCAGCAGGCCGGCGGCATCATGGGCATGTTCAACATGTTCGCCGGCGGCGCGCTGGAGCGCATGTCGATCTTCGCCCTCGGCATCCTGCCCTACATCTCCGCCGCCATCATCATGCAGCTGATGACCGCGGTATCGCCGACGCTGGAGCAGCTCAAGAAGGAGGGCGAGACCGGGCGGCGCACGATCAACCAGTACACCCGCTACCTGACCGTCGCGCTCTCGGCCTTTCAGGCCTACGGGCTGTCGGTGGGACTGGAGTCGATGTCCGGGCCGGCGGGCTCGGCGGTGGTCGATCCGGGCTGGTTCTTTCGGGCCAGCACCGTGATCACGATCGTCGGCGGCACGCTCTTCTTGATGTGGCTGGGCGAGCAGATCACCGCGCGCGGCATCGGCAACGGCATCTCGTTGATCATCTTCACCGGTATCATCGCGACGCTGCCGTCGGCGCTGTTCAGCACCTTCGAGCTGGGGCGCACCGGGGCGCTGTCGCCGCTCTTCATCATCTTCCTGGTGGTGATGCTGGTCGCCCTGATCACCTTCGTGGTGTTCATGGAGCGCGGGCAACGCCGGGTGCTGGTGCAGTACCCCAAGCAGCAGCGCGGCAACCGCATGGTCGGCGGCGAGACCTCGCATCTGCCGCTCAAGCTCAACAGCTCGGGGGTGATCCCGGCGATCTTCGCGAGCTCGATCCTGTTGATGCCGAGCACGCTGGCGTCGTTCACCGCCGGCGGCGGCGGGCCGGAATGGCTGGCGGTGGTGAGCACGCTGTTGGGACGCGGGGCGCCGCTCTTCATCCTGCTCTACGCCGGTTTGATCATCTTCTTCGCCTTCTTTTACACCTCGATCGTGTTCAATCCTCAGGACACGGCGGACAACCTGAAGAAGCACGGCGGCTTCATCCCCGGCTATCGACCCGGTCAGCGCACCGCGGACTACCTGGATTACCTGCTCACCCGACTGACCACCGTCGGCGCCCTCTACTTGGCGGCGGTCTGCGTGCTGCCGGAGATCTTGATCTCGCAATACGCGGTGCCGTTTTACTTCGGCGGCACCAGCGTGCTGATCGTCGTGTCGGTGACCATGGACACGGTGGCGCAGATCCAGTCGCACCTGATCGCGCACCAGTACGAGGGTCTCATCAAGAAGGCGAAACTCAGGGGGCGACGCGCGTGATGAACATCGTTCTGTTCGGCCCGCCGGGCGCGGGTAAGGGCACCCAGGCCGACATCCTCAAGCGCGACCTCGGCCTCGCGCACCTCTCCACCGGCGACATGCTGCGCGCGGCGGTGGCCGCGGAAACGGAGCTCGGCCTGCAGGCCAAGGCGATCATGGAGGAGGGCAAGCTCGTCCCCGACGAGGTCATCACCGGGGTGGTGGCCGATCGGATCGACGCGCCCGACTGCGCCAACGGTTTCATCCTCGACGGTTTTCCGCGCACCCTGCCGCAGGCCGAGGCCCTCGACACCATGCTGGCCGAGAAGGGCAAGCGGCTCCACGCCGTGGTCGAGGTGCGGGTGCCGGACGAGGTGTTGATCAGCCGGATCGAGAAGCGTGCGGCGGAGACCGGCGGCGAGCGCGCCGACGACAACGCGGAAACGCTGAAGCGGCGCCTCGCGGTCTACCACGAGCAGACGGCGCCGGTGCTGCCGTACTACGAGAGCCGCGGCGTCCTGCACGTCATCGACGGCGATCGTCCGGTCGAGGAGGTGACGGCCGCGATCAAGGCGGCCCTCCGGTGACGACGACGAGTCGCTCGCTGAGCGAGCGGCGTTGACAAGTTGGACTTCTTGTTTAGGAGTGGAGCGCTTCGCGGGGCGGGCGACCGGCCCGCGTTGCGCGTTTCGAAGGAGAGGTTGCGGTGGCGCGTATCGCGGGCGTCAACATCCCGAGCGACAGACCGGTCGGCGTGGCGCTGACCTACATCTACGGTATCGGTCATCATTCCTCGCGCCGGATCCTGGGCGAGCTCGACATCGCGGCGCAGCGGCGGGTCAATCAGCTGTCCGACGCCGAGCTGCTGCAGATCCGCGAGAAGATCGATCGTGAGTTCAAGGTCGAGGGCGACCTCAGGCGCGAATACGCCATGAGCATCAAGCGCCTGATGGACCTCGGTTGCTACCGCGGCCTCAGGCACCGTAAGGGGCTGCCGGTGCGCGGCCAGCGGACCCACACCAACGCGCGCACCCGCAAGGGCCCGGCCAAGCCGATCGCCGGCAAGAAGAAGGCCGGCAAGTAGGCGCGGATACGGGATCGGACGAGACGAGATGGCCAAACCGGAGCAGACGCGCCTTCGAAAGCGCGAGCGCAAGAACATCACCTCGGGCGTCGCCCACGTGGTGGCGACCTTCAACAACACCATGATCACCATCACCGACGCGCAGGGCAACGCGATCTCGTGGTCGTCGGCGGGTGCGCAGGGCTTCAAGGGCTCGCGCAAGTCGACCCCTTTCGCCGCGCAGGTGGCGGCCGAGAACGCCGGCCGCAAGGCCATGGAGCACGGCATGCAGACCCTCGAGGTCAACGTGAAGGGGCCGGGCTCGGGGCGCGAGTCGGCGCTCAGGGCGCTCCAGAACGTCGGCTTTCAGGTGACGTCGATCCGCGACGTCACCCCGATCCCGCACAACGGCTGCCGCGCCCGCAAGCGCCGCCGCGTCTAGCCCGGCACCGGCGATCGTCCCGTAACCCGTTTCCGCATCGACCCACCAGGCGAGGAAAGCTTTGCTCCAGAAGAATTGGCAGGAGCTGATCAAGCCGCAGAAGTTGGACGTCCAGCCCGGACGCCGGCCGGAGCGGCAGGGGCAGATCGTCGTCGAGCCGCTCGAGCGCGGCTTCGGCGTCACCCTCGGCAACAGCCTGCGCCGCGTGCTGCTGTCGTCGCTGCAGGGCTCGGCGATCACCGCGGTGCAGATCGACGGCGTGCTCCACGAGTTCTCCTCGATCGCCGGGGTTCGCGAGGACGTCACCGACATCGTCTTGAACCTCAAGGCGGTCGGCATCCGCGTCCACGGCGACCACGCCAAGCGGATGTACCTCAAGGCCGAGGGGCCGTGCGTCGTCACCGCCGGGATGATCGAGGTTGGCCACGACGTCGAGATCATGGATCCGGACTACGTGATCTGCCACGTCGACCGTGGAGGCTCGCTGTCGATGGAGCTCACCGCCACCGGCGGCAAGGGCTACGTCCCGGCGTCGTTGCTCAAGAGCGAGGATGCGCCGATCGGCCTGATCGCCGTCGACGCGATCTACAGCCCGGTGCGCAAGGTCGCCTACCGGGTCGAGAATGCGCGCGTCGGCCAGCAGACCGACTACGACAAGCTGACCCTCGACGTCGAGACCGACGGTTCGGTCGCGCCCGAGGACGCGGTAGCGCTCGCCGCCCGCATCCTGCAGGACCAGCTGCAGCTCTTCATCAATTTCGAGGAGCCGCGGGCCGAGGGGATGGGCGAGCGCAAGCCCGATCTGCCCTTCAACCCGCATCTGTTGCGCAAGGTCGACGAGCTGGAGCTCTCGGTGCGCTCGGCGAACTGCCTCAAGAACGACAACATCGTCTACATCGGCGATCTCGTGCAAAAGACCGAGGCCGAGATGTTGCGCACGCCGAATTTCGGCCGCAAGTCGCTCAACGAGATCAAGGAGGTGCTGACCTCGATGGGGCTGTCGCTCGGCATGGAGGTGCCGGGCTGGCCACCGGACAACATCGAAGATCT
>JAAAPF010000117.1 GCA_009908425.1 Alphaproteobacteria bacterium | reverse complement strand
GAGCTTGGTGCGGGCCTCTTCGTCGGCGGTGATCAGCGGCTCGCCCGACGGGTTGGCGCTGGTCATCACCCAGACGACCTCGGGGGGCGCGGTGAGCCAGGACTTGCCGGCGGGTCGGCCCGCCGCCTCGTGGAAGAGCAGGTAGTGCAGCGGGGTCGCCGGCAGCATGACCCCGACGGTGGCCAACCCCGGCGCCACCGCTTCGGCGAGTCCGGCCTCCGCGCGCAGCGGCAGCAGCACGATCGGGCGTTCGGCCGCGGTCAAGAGCTCGGCCGCGGCGTCGTCGACCTCGGCGATCCCCCGCGCCGCCGCCAGGCTCGCCACCATGACCGCGAGCGGCTTGGCCTCGCGGCCCTTGCGGCGACGCAGCCGCGCGACGGCGTCGCCGTCGCGGGCGTCGCAGGCGAGTTGGTAGCCGCCGGCGCCCTTGACGGCGACGACCGCACCGTCGCGCAGGCGGGAGACGATCGTTTCGACCGGGTCGGTGAGCCGCGGTCCGCAGGCGGGGCAGGCCACCGCTTGGGCGTGGAATCGCCGATCGGTGGGGTCGTCGTAGGCCGTCGCGCAATCCCCGCAGGGCGGAAACTCCGCCAACGCGGTGCGCGCCCGATCGTAGGGCAGCCCAGCGGCGATGGTGTAGCGCGGTCCGCAATGGGTGCAGTTCAAGAACGGGTAGCGCCAGTGCCGATCGGCGGGATCGAACAACTCGCCCAGACAGGCGTCGCAGGGCGCGGTGTCGGGACCGATGCGGGTGGCGGCGACGCCGTCACCGCTCGGCGCGATGTGGAAGCCGTGCTCGAAGCGGCGCGCGATCGGCTTGGTCTCGACCGCGTCGATGCGGGCGAGCGGCGGCGCGAACCGCCGCACCTCGTCGGCGAACAGCCCGACGGCGGCGCCTTCGACCTCGATCAGCACCCCCTCGGCGTCGTTCTTGACCCAGCCCGCGAGACCGTGGCGGCGGGCCAGGGTGTAGACGAACGGGCGAAAGCCGACGCCTTGGACGAGGCCGCGCACCCGCAGGCGCAGGCGGCTGGTGACGGTATCGGCGGCGCGGAGCGCGTCCATCGGCTCAAGCCGCCGCGTGGAGCCGCGCGCGCCGGCGCGCGAGCCAGTCGAGCCAGACGCCCAGACCCGCACCGCTGGTGGCGCTCACCGCGAGCACCGCGACCGCGGGGGCGAGCCGCCGCGCCGCGGCGGTGAAGCGCTCGAGGTCGAAGGCGACATGGGCCAGCAGATCGCACTTGTTGACCAGGACGAGGTCGGCGGCGGCGAAGATGTCGGGGTATTTGAGCGGCTTGTCGTCACCCTCGGGGACGGACGCCACCACCACCTTGGCGGCCTCGCCGAGATCGAAGCCGGCGGGGCACACGAGGTTGCCGACGTTCTCGACGAAGAGCACGCCGTGGGCCGGCGCGATGCCGTCGTCCAGCGCACGGGCGATCATCGCGGCGTCGAGGTGGCAGGCCTTGCCGGTGGTGATCTGCCGCGCCGGCACGCCGGTGGCGCGGATGCGCGCGGCGTCGAGGTCGGTGGCCTGATCGCCTTCCACCACCGCCACCGGCACACCTCCGGCGAGCGCGGTGATCGTCGCGACCAACAGCGTGGTCTTGCCGGCGCCGGGCCCGGCCATGAGGTTCACCGCCAACGTGTCGGCGGCGGCGAGGCGCTCGCGGTTGCGGGCGGCGACGGCGTCGTTGGCGGCGAGCAGGTCCCGCTCGAGCGTGATGACGCGGCCGCGTTCGGGGTCTTCGGCCCGCCCGGCGCCGCCGGCCTGGTGCGAAGGGCAGCCGCAGGTGCCGCACATCAGGCGACCTCCAGTTCCCTGATCTTCATGTCCTCGCCGCCAGTCACCACGAGGTGACCACCGCCGCACTTCGGACAAAAGTCGCCCCGCCCGTGAACCGCGACGTCCGCGCCGCAGCCGAGACAATGCGCCGCGCCCGCCACCCGCTCGATGTCGAGCGCCGCACCGGCGGCGAGCGTGCCCTTCGACGCGACCTCGAAGGCGAAGGCGAGCGCGTCGGGGTCGACGTGGCCGAGCGCGCCGATGGCGAGCTTCACCCGCAGCACGCGCGCGAACGCGTGGCGCTCGGCCTCCGCGGCGAGTTGGGTGAGCAGGGCGCGGGCCAGCGACAGCTCGTGCACGACGTCTCCGGATGAAGACCGTAAGCTCAGCGTAGCACGCTACCGCGCGCCCGGTGGCGGTCAGCGTTGGCGCCGGTGGCGTTCGACCTTGGCGCGGTTGCCGCAGGTGCTCATGCGGCACCACCGCCGGCCCGCCCCGCGGCCGTGGTCGAGGTAGAGCCCGGTGCAGCGCCCGCACTCGCGCAGCCGGGCGAGATCGCGGCAGCCGACGAGGTCGAGGAACGCGAGGGCGAGGCGGACGCGCACGACCTCCGCCCCGAGCGCCCCGGCGGGCGCCGTCCAGCCCAGGCCGTCGGAGGTCGGGGCGAGCGTGGCGCGCGCGAGCCCAGTCGCCGCCGCGGCCTCGACGGCGGACCGCGCCGGCTCGGGCGGGGGCAACCCCCCGGCGACCGCGCTGAGCAGGGCGTAGGCGGCCTCGCGGAAGCCGATCAGCGCGTCCCAGGCGGCGGCACCCTCGGCCGGCGGCGTCGCGACCAGCGCGGCGCCTTCCTCATCGTCGATCACGCCGGCCCGGCGGCACCAGGCGAGCACCGTGGGCCAGTCCGGGAGTCCGTTCCGCGCCCGGGTCTTTCGCTCGTCGTCCACCGTGTTGACGAAGTCGAGAAAGCGATGGCCGCCGAACGGCGTGTGCGTCTGCCATGCGTGCCGCATTGTACTAACTTATTAATTTGTAAAAGAGGTTGCAAGGCGCCGCCCGGCGTGACACCGCTTTCCGGAATTAAACGGTTAGGAGAGACGGCCATGCTGCCGCTGGCCCCCCCCCTTCACGTTCCGCGATCAAACCGTGGCCTGGGGCTGCATCGGCACCGGCCCGCCGCTCGTGCTGATCCACGGCTTTCCGTGGTCCAAGCCAGGCTTGGCGTCGGATCGCGCCCTGCCTCGCCGACCGCCGCACGATCTACTATTTCGATGTGCTGGGCTGCGGCGCCTCGGCCAAATTCGCGGGCCAGGACGTCGCGCCGGCGGTTCAAAACGACCTGCTCGCCGCCCTACTCGCCCACTGGGAGATCGACCGACCCGATATCGTCGCCCACGATTTCGGTGGCCTCACCGCGCTGCGCGGACTGTTCGTCAACGGCCTCGTCCACGGCTCGCTGACGCTCCTCGACGCCGTCGCCGTCCTGCCGTCGGGCTCACCGTTCTACGCCCATGTGCGCCGCCACGAGGCCGCGTTCGCGGGCGTGCCGGCGGACATCCACACCGCCCTTTTCCGCGCCTACGCCCAGAGCGCCGCGCACGCCCCGCTCCCCGCCGCGACGATGCAACTGTATCTCGAGCCGTGGCAGGGGCCGGTCGGGCAGGCGGCGTTCTACCGCTGGATCGCGCAGTCGGACCTCGCCGCGATCGAGGCCCTGCAGCCGCTCTACCGGCGGCCGGATTGCCCGGTCACCCTGGTCTGGGGCGAGCACGACGGCTTCATCCCGCCGCACCAGGGCGACGAGTTGGCGGCGAAGCTGGGCGCGCCGGCACCGGAGCGGCTGCCCGAGGCCGGGCATCTGGTGCAGGAGGACGCGCCGGAGCGGGTCGTCGCGAGCCTGCTCCGCGTCCTCGCCCGAGATCGCGGGCCGGCGTCCGTTCGACCTTGGTGTTAACCGCTTGGCCCGCCTACGGGTCCGGCCGGTGCGTTAGACTGGCGGTGATGATGGAGGACCATGGCCCGAGCCCCGCCGCGGGAACGGCGGAGGCAGGCTTCACCATCCGCCACCGCGCGGTGCCGGGGCGTCTGCGCGTCACGGTCGCCGGGCTGAAGCGGCGGCCGGCGCGGGCGGCCGCCCTGGTGCGGCGGCTCCACGACGCCGGTCACGACGGGCTGAACGCGCGCGCCGACGCGCGGACCGGCACCGTCCTGCTGAAGGGCGCACCCGGGCACGACCCGGAGGACCTGCTGGCAAAGCTGGCGGAGGCCTGGGCCGCCGTCGCCGATGACGGGCCGGCCGCCGCGGCGCCCGCGGATCCGCCGGCCACCGCAGCGGCCGACCCGGAGGTCGAGGCGCCGAGCGAACCCTGGACGCTCGCCCACCAGGAGGTCGTCGCGGCGCTCGCCACCGCGGTCGAGCGCGGACTCGACGCCGACGCCGTCGCCGCGCGGCGGGAGCGCTTCGGCGCCAACCGGCTGGAGGTCGCGCGCGGCAGCGGCTGGCTCTCGGCCCTGCGCGACCAGCTGGTGAGCGTGCCGATCGCGCTTCTGGCGGGCTCGGCCGGGCTGTCGGCGGCCACCGGCTCGCGGCTCGACGCCGGCGTCATCGGCGCCGTCGTCGCACTCAACACCGCCATCGGCCTGATCACCGAGCAGGGCGCGGAGCGCGCCATAGCGGTGCTGCAGCGCTCGGCCGACCCGCGCTGCCGCGTGCGTCGGGGAGGCCGCGACCAGCTCACCGACGCCGCCGACCTCGTGCCCGGCGACGTCCTGGTCCTGGAGCGCGGCGGCTTCGTCGCCGCCGACGCGCGCCTGGTCGAGACGCGCGCGCTCACCGTCAGCGAGGCCGGGCTCACCGGCGAGAGCGGCGGGGTGGCGAAGGCGGCGGATTGCCGGCTCGACGCCGACACCCCGCTCGCCGACCGCCGCAACATGGTCTTCGCCGGCACCGCGGTCACAGGCGGCCACGGCATCGCCGTCGTGACCGCGACCGGCACCGCCACCGAGATGGGCCGCATCCAGGGCCTGGTCGCCACCTCCGCGCCGCCGGCGACGCCCTTGCAGAACGAGCTCGACCA
>JAAAPF010000082.1 GCA_009908425.1 Alphaproteobacteria bacterium | reverse complement strand
ATGGCAGTCGAACGGCTTGGCCGTACGCCCCCTGAGCGCGCGCACGATCTCCGGCCCGAAGGTGATGTTGGGGACGAAATGGCCGTCCATGACGTCGAGGTGGATCCAGTCCGCCCCGGCTCGGTCCACCGCCTCGACTTCGTCGCCGAGGCGGGCGAAATCGGCGGAGAGGATCGACGGCGCGATCAGAACGTCGGCGGTCATCGCGGTTCCTCGCTCGGCTCGGGCGTACTCGCGGCGCGCGGGAGAGGGCGTCGATGCGCCCGCCGATCGCCGCCGTCAAGCGCCGGCCGGAGCGCGGGGTCAGCCGGCGGCGCGGGCCGCGGCGAGCGCCTCCGGCAACGCCGCCGCGAGCAGGTCGAGATCGGCGTCGGTGCCGGCGCCGATGCGCAGGCAGCGATCGAGCGGCGCGACCGCGGGCATCCGCAGGAACAGGTCACGCTCGACCAGAGCTTCCAGCAGGCGGCGGGCGAAGGCCCCGTCGCCACCGGCGTCGACGGCGACGAAATTGGTGGCCGACGGCAGCGCGACGAGATCGTGCGCGGCGGCGATCTTCCCGATGCGGTCGCGGGCACCCGCGACGCGGTCGACCACGTGGGCCAGGTGGTCGCGGTCGGCGAGCGCGGCCCGCGCCGCCACCTGCGCCAGACGGTTGACCCCGAAATGGTTGCGGATCTTGTGGAAGTTGGCGACGACACCGGCCTCGGCGACGAGGTAGCCCACGCGCAACCCGGCCAGACCGTAGGCCTTCGAAAAGGTCCGAAAGCGCAGCACCCGCGGGTCGTCGACGTCGAACGCCGGGCTCGTCCCGGCGGGGGCGAACTCGTGATAGGCCTCGTCGAGGCAGAGCGTGCAGCGCTCGGGAAGCGCGGCGGCGAAGCGGGCGACCGCGGCGGCCGACCACCACGACCCCATCGGGTTGTCCGGATTGGCGAGGTAGACCACGCGGACCGCGGGATCGCGCCGCGCCACCTCCGCCAGGCCGTCCAAGTCCTCGCGATCGTCGCGATAGGGCACGGTGACGAGCTCGCCGCCGTAACCGTGGACGTGGAAGTTGAAGGTGGGATAGGCCCCGAGCGAGGTCGCCACCCGCACCCCGGGCTCGACGAAGAGCCGCACGGCGTAGCCCAAGAGCGCGTCGACGCCCTCGCCCACCAGGACGTTCTCGGGTGCGACGCCGTGGGCGCGGGCGAGGTCGGCGCGGAGCTCGAAGCTCTCGGGGTCGCCGTAGCGCCAGCTCTCCCCGGCCGCCTCGGCGAGCGCGGCGACCACCGCCGGCGACGGCCCGAAGACGCTCTCGTTGGCGCCGAGCCGGGCCCGGAACGGGCGCCCGCGCGCGCGCTCGCGGGTCTCGGGGCCGACGAAGGGCACGGTCGCGGGCAGCTCACGGACGACGGCGGTGTAAGGGGGCTCGCGCATGGGCTCGGCGGTGGTGGGGCGACACGGGTCGACGAGCATGGCACGGCGCCGGGACCCCGTCGATCCGCGACGCTTGACGCGACGCCGGTCAGGCCATAGCGAAGCGGGGTCATGCGCCGAGGACCTCTACCGCTCCGACGACGACGCGCCTGATCGCCGCACCGGCGATCCGGTCACGCGTTCGTTCCGTCTTCGAGGTCCACGATGTTCCACCTCCGCGCCGAAGCGCCGGGCGACGGTCCGGCGATCGAACAGCTCCTCGATCGGGCGTTCGGACCCGAGCGCCGCGCCAAGGCGTCCTACGCCCTGCGCGACGGGGTCCCGGCCGTCGCCGAGCTCGCCCGGGTCGCGGTCACCGCCGACGGCGGGCGGCTGGTCGGCACCGTCCGCTACTGGCCGATCGCGGTGGGCGAGGACGCCGCGCTCCTGCTCGGCCCGCTCGGCGTCGAGCCCGCACGCCGCGGTCGCGGCATCGGCCGGGCGCTGTTGCGCGCGAGCCTCGCCGCCGTGCGCGCGCGGGCGGTGCTGCTCGTCGGTGATCCCGCCTATTACGGCCCGCTCGGTTTCGCGCCGGCGCCGCCGACCACGATCATGCCCGGCGAGGATCCGGCGCGGCTGCTGGTCGACGCCGCCGGCCCGCCACCGCCGGCGGGGACGCTGCGGCCCTGGCCCGCCGGCGCCCGAGCCACGCCGACGGGCGCGGCCGCCGCGGCCGAGTGAGCGGCCGGCGTTGTCTTGTCGCCGTCACCGGCGCAGGTCACAATTCGGTATGCCGTGCCCGCCGCCGCTCCGCCGCCGCCACCTGCTCGCCCTCCTGACCGCCGCCGCGGTCGCGCCGCGCCCGGCCGGCGCCGAGCCCGTCCGGCAGTTCACCATCGCCACCGGCGACCTGGCGGGCACCTACTATCCCTTGGGCGGCATCCTCGCGAACGTGCTGACGGCACCGCCGGGCGGCGAGCGGTGTCGGCCGGGCGAGCTCTGCGGCGTGCCGGGGCTGGTGGCGGTCGCCCAGACCTCCCAGGGCTCGGTCGCCAACCTGGAAGCGCTCGCCGCGGGCGAGGTCGACAGCGCCTTCGCCCAGGCCGACGTCGCCCACGCCGCATACGCCGGCCGCGACGTCTTCGCCGAGGCGCCCTTCGGCGAGGTCCGCGCACTGGCGAGCCTCTACCCGGAGGTCGTCCAGCTCGTGGTCCGCCGCGCCGCCGCGCGGCGCCCGCGGCGTCTCGGCGTCGGCGCCCCGCGCTCGGGGACGCGGCTGTCGGCGCCACTGGTGCTGCCGGCCTTCGGCATCGACCCGGGCGCGGTCGAGCTCCGCGACCTCAACCCGTCGCCGGCGCTCGCCGCGATCGACGCCGGCGAACTCGACGGCTTCTTGACCATCGCGGGAACGCCTACGACCGCGGTGCGCGAGGCCATCGCCCGCTCCGACATGGAGCTCGTGGCGGTGCGGCCGCCGGAGGCGCGGCGGCTGGTCGGCGCCGGCTCGCACTGGCGGCTGACGCTGCTGCCGGCGGGGCTGTACCCGGGCATGCCGCAGACGCCGTCGCTGGCGGTGCCGGCGCTGTGGGTGACCCGCGCCGGTCTCGACGACGACCTGGTCGGCGCGCTGCTGTCGGCGCTGTGGTCGGACGCGACCGCCGAGGTGCTGGCCGCCGGCCATCCCGCCGGCCGCCGCATCGACATCGCCACCGCCCTGCAAGGGCTGAGCGTGCCGTTGCACCCCGCGGCGGTCGCGTTCTACCGCGCGGCCGGGCTGGTGTCGGCGCCCGACGCGGTGCCCCACGCCGGCGATTGAGGCGGCGGCGCCGGGCGCCTCAGAGCACCGCCACGGCGTCGGCCGGGGCCTCGATCGCGGCGACGTCGTCGCCGGTGTCGGCGTCGGCCGCGGCGTCCGGATCCTTGAGGACGTAGCCCCGCCCCCACATCGTCTCGATGTAGTGCTCGCCGGCGTTGAGCTGCGCGATCTTCTTCCGGAGCTTGCAGATGAACACGTCGATGATCTTGAGCTCCGGCTCGTCCATGCCGCCGTAGAGGTGGTCGAGGAACATCTCCTTGGTCAGCGTGACGCCTTTACGAAGGGAGAGGAGCTCGAGGATGCTGTATTCCTTGCCGGTGACGTGCAGGCGGCAGCCGTTGACCTCGACGGTGCGGGCGTCGAAGTTGACCACGAGGGTGCCGGTGCGAACGACCGATTCCGAATGCCCCTTGGAGCGGCGGACCACGGCGTGGATCCGCGCCGCCAACTCCTCGGGGTAGAACGGCTTGGTGACGTAGTCGTCGGCGCCGGAGGTGAGCGTCTTGACCTTGTCGCCGACCTCGAGCCGCCCCGACAGGATCAGCACCGGGGTGCGTACGCGCGCGCTCCGCATGCGCCGGACGACGTCGTAGCCGTCGAGGTCCGGCAGGGTCAGGTCCAACAGCACGATGTCGAAGTCGTAGAGCTTGGACAGCTCGACGGCGTCCTCGCCGTAGGCCGTCGGCTCGATGATCACGCCGTCCCGCTCCAGCGCGGTTCGGATGAGCTTCTGCGACATCGGATCGTCTTCGACCACCAGTGCCCGCATCGTCGTCTCCCGCCGCGGATCTGACCAACGCCGCTGCAACCGGGCCGGGCGAAGCGCGAACGCCGTCGCCGATGACGGCCGAGACCATGGTCGTTCGGTGTCAGCTGCGTGCTGAACCGACTTATGCAATCCTTAAGTTTATACGCTCTTAAAATGTCCCGTCAGACGCGAGAGACGGAGGCGCCCCCGTGCAACCCCTCGACGCCGCCCTCGCCGAGCTGCCGCGATGGACCGTGGCCGGTCGGGTCCACGCCGCCCGCGCGAGCGCGCTGCACTGCGCCGGGCTCGGCGGCCTCGTCGCCGTCGGCGACAGCTGCCGGATCGACCGCGGCGCCGGCCGCGAGCCGCTCTTGGCCGAGGTCGCCGCCTTCGACGGCGACACCACGATCCTGCTGCCCTACGGCGCCTGCCGCGAAGTCGCGCTGGGCGCTCGCGTCGAGGTGGTGCCCGCCCTGGCGCAGGTGAGCCCCGGGGCGAACTGGCTCGGCCGGGTCCTCGACCCGCTGGCCCGCCCGCTCGACGACGCCCCCGCCCCGACCCCGGGCGGCGCGCCGGTGGCGGTCTACGGCGGCCCGCCCGACGCCACCCGCCGGCGTCCCCTCGGCGCCCCCCTGCCGCTCGGGGTGCGCGCGCTGGATCTGTTCGTACCGATCCGGCGCGGCCAGCGCCTCGGCATCTTCGCCGGCTCCGGCGTCGGCAAGTCGACGCTGCTCGCGATGATCGCGCGCCGCGCCCGCGCCGACTGCCTGGTCATCGGCCTGATCGGCGAGCGCGGCCGCGAGGTGAACGAGTTCCTGAACGACACCCTCGACGCCGAGGCCCGGGCCCGCGCCGTCACCGTCGTCGCCACCTCCGATCAGCCCGCCATGCTGCGCCGGCGCGCCGCCTGGCTGACGCTGACCATC
>JAAAPF010000181.1 GCA_009908425.1 Alphaproteobacteria bacterium | reverse complement strand
CTTCGCCCGCGAACTCCTCGCCTTCGCGCCCGCCGTCGTCCGCGCCAACGAGGCGGAGATGGCGGCCCTCGACCCCCCTGCCGGGCCCGTCCGCGCGATCACCGGCGAGGTCGACCTCGTCCTCGACGACGGTCGCGAGCGGCGGATCGCCGGCGGCGATCCGCTGGCGGCGCGGGTCACGGCGGCGGGCTGCGCCGGCACCGGCCTGGTCGCCGCCTTCCTCGCGGTCGAGCCCGACGCCTTCGCCGCGACCGCCGCGGCGCTGATCTGCCTCAAGGTGGCCGGCGAACTCGCCGGCGCGACGGCGCGCGGCCCCGGCAGCTTTCCCGCCGCGCTCCTGGACGCGCTCCACGACCTCGACGCCGAGCGGCTCGCGGCGCGGGCGAGGTCGGCGTGAGGGCCGTCGACCTCCGCCTCTACGCCGTCGCCGATCCGGCGATCATGGTCCGCCACGACCCGGTCGAGGCGGTGCTGGCCGCGGTGCGCGGTGGCGCCACGCTGGTACAGCTGCGCGACAAGGGCGGCGACGCCCGCGCCACCATCGCCCTCGCCCGCCGCCTCAAGAGCGCGCTCCCGGCCGACGTCCCGCTGGTGATCAACGACCGCGTCGACGTCGCCGCGGTCACCGGCGCCGACGGCGTGCATCTGGGCCAGCAGGATCCGAGCCCGGCCGACGCCCGCCGGCTGCTCGGCGAGGACGCCATCGTCGGCCTCAGCGTCCACCACCCGCACGAGGCGGTGGCCGACGCCCGCGTCGACTATGTCGGCCTCGGCCCGGCCTACGCCACCACCACCAAGGATCCGGGCGACCCGCCGCTGCGCCCGGCCGGGCTCGCCCACCTCCTGGGCGAGGTGCGCGCCCGGCTCGGGCCGGTACCCGCCTGCGCCATCGCCGGCATCACCGCCACCCGCGCGGGCGAAGTGATCCGCGCCGGGGTCGACGGCGTCGCCGTCGTCGGCGCCTTGTTCCACCCCGAGGACGTCGAGGCCGCCGCCCGCTCGCTGCGCCGCGCGGTCGACGCCGCACTCGCCAAACGGAGCCGCCCATGACCACGCCCATCGCGCTCACCGTCGCCGGCTCCGATTCCGGCGGCGGCGCCGGCATCCAGGGCGACCTCAAGACGTTCTCGGCACTCGGCGTCTACGGCTGCTCGGTGATCACCGCGCTCACCGCCCAGAACACGACAGGCGTCTTCGGCATCCTCGGCGTCGATCCGGGCTTCGTGCGGGCGCAGCTGGACGCCGTCTTCGACGACCTCGCGGTGACGGCGGTGAAGATCGGGATGCTGGGGACCGCCGACGTCATCGCCGCGGTCGCCGACGGGCTGGCGCACTGGCGACCGTCTCAGGTCGTGCTCGACCCGGTCATGGTCGCCAAGGGCGGCGATCGGCTGCTGGAGGAGGACGCCGTCGCGGCGCTGCGCGAGCGGCTGGTCCCGCTGGCGACGATCATCACCCCCAACCTGCCCGAGGCCGCCGATCTCCTCGGCATCGAGACACCCCGCGAGCGCGGCCGCATGGCCAACGTCGGCGCCCGGCTGCAGAGCCTCGGCCCCGCCAACGTCCTCTTGAAGGGCGGCCATCTCGAGGGCGGCGAGAGCCCCGATCTCTTCATGCACGGCGGCGAGACCCACTGGCTCGACGCCGCGCGCACCGACACCCGCAACACCCACGGCACCGGCTGCACGCTGTCGTCGGCGATCGCCGCGCGCCTCGCCGCGCGGGTGCCGCTGCCGCAGGCCGTGGCCGAGGCCAAGGCCTACATCGCGGGCGCCATCGCGCACGCCGACGAGCTCGCGGTCGGCCACGGTCGCGGGCCGGTGCACCACTTCCACGCGCTCTGGACGGACGGCCGATGACCCGCCTCGCCCGCCGCACCGCGCTCGCCGGCACCGCCGCCGGCGCGCTCGCCGCCCCCTTCGTCGCCCGCGCCGACGGCCCGGTGCGGTGGCGCATGGCCACCGCCTGGCCACCCGACCTGCCCGGTCCCGGGGTCTCCGCCCGCCGCATCACCGAGCGGGTCGCGGCGATGTCGGGCGGCCGCCTCCAGATCGAGCTGTTCGCCGCCGGCGAGCTGGTGCCCGCCTTCGAGGTGCTGGACGCGGTGAGCCGCGGCACCGCCGAGATCGGCCACGCCGCCGCCGTGTTCTGGTCGGGCAAGCTGCGGGCGTCGCCCTTCTTCCTGGCGGTGCCCTTCGGGCTGGTGCCGCACGAGCACGACGCCTGGATCTACCAGGGCGGCGGCCAGGCGCTCTACGACCGCTACTACGCCGATCTCGGCGTGAAGCCCTATCTCGCCGGCAACACCGGCATGTCGATGGCGGGCTGGTTCCGCCGCGAGCTCACCGGGCCCGAGGACCTCGACGGCCTGCGCTTCCGCATGCCCGGCTTCGGCGGGCGGATGTACCAGCAGCTGGGCGTCGTGCAGGTCTCGCTGCCGCCGGGCGAGACCCTGACGGCGCTGCAGTCGGGGGCGATCGACGCCGCCGAGTTCGCCGGCCCGGCCTCCGATCTGGCCCTCGGCTTCCACCGCGCGGCGCGCCGGTACTACTGGCCGGGCATCCACGAGCCCAACGGCTCGGGCGAGGCGCTGGTGAACCGCAAGGCGCTCGATCGGCTGCCCGCCGATCTGCGCGCGATCGTCGAGCACGCCTGCGCCACCGAGAACGCGATCGCGCTCGGCGAGGCCGAACGGCGCAACACGGCGGCGCTCGCCAAGCTCACCGGCGAGCTCGGCGTCCGTCTGCGCGAGCTGCCGGCGACGATCGTGAACCGAGCGCGCGCCGCCGCCGACGACCTCTACGCCGACTTCGCGAACCGTTCCGGGATCGAGGGCGAGATCGCCCGCAGCTACCGCGATTTCCGCGACCGCGAGGGCACCTGGTCGCGGATCTCGATGCACGCCTTCCTCGGCGCCCGCGCCACCAGCTGAGCGAGGAGCAGATGAGTCAGCTCTACACCGTCCAGACGGACACCGCGCTCGCCCGTCTGATCGAGGACGCCGGCGAGGACTGGGCCAAGTTCACCCGCCACCGCTTCGTCGAAGACCTCAAGGCCGGCACGCTGGAGCCGGCCGCCTTCCGCTACTACCTGATCCAGGACTACCGCTTCCTGGTGCACTTCGCGCGGGCCTGGGCGCTGGTGGCGGTCAAGAGCGAGGACGTCGAGGACATCAAGAGCGCCGCCTCGCTGGTCCACACCCTGATCGACGACGAACTCGAGCTCCACATCGAGACCTGCGCCGGTTGGGGGCTCGCCGAGGACCAGGTCAAGACCACGCCGGAGGATCCGGCCAACGCCGCCTACACCCGCTTCGTGCTCGAGCGCGGCCTCGCCGGCGATCTGGCCGACCTGCTGGTGGCGCTGATGCCCTGCGTCGTCGGCTACGCCGAGATCGGCGCGCGGCTCGACCGCGACCCGGCGACCCGTCGCGAGGGCAACCCTTACGACGCCTGGATCCGCACCTACGCCGGCGACGACTACCAGGCGGGCGCGGCGGCGGCGGCCGCCCAGCTGGAGCGGGTGCTCGGCCGGCGGCTCGGCGAGGCGCCGTGGACCCACCCGCGCTGGTCCGAGCTGGCGGCGAGCTTCCGCACCGCCACCCGGCTCGAGATCGGCTTTTGGGAGATGGGCCTCGCAGCGGGCTGACGCGTGGCCGCGGACGCCGCGGCGCCGCGGGCGCGCCGGCTGGCACCGCCCGCTGGTGACGCTGGCGGGCCTCGTCCTGGTCTGGGAAGCGACGGTGCGCGCGAGCGGCGTGCCGCCGTTCATCCTGCCGGGCCCGGCGGCGGTGGCGACCGCGCTCGCCGAGCGCTGGTGGGTCATCGCCGGCCACGCCGCCGTCACCCTCGCCGAAATCCTGGGCGGGCTGGTCGTCGCCACGGCGCTCGGCACGGCGACCGGCCTCCTCCTGGCGGCCTCCGAGGCGGCCCGGCGCTGGCTGCACCCGGTGCTGGTGGCGAGCCAGGCGCTGCCGGTGTTCGCGCTCGCGCCGATCCTGGTGCTGTGGTTCGGCTACGGGCCGGGCTCGAAGGTCGCGATGGCGGTCTTGATCATCTACTTCCCGCTCACCGCCAGCCTCTACGACGGCCTGCGCCGCACCGACCCCAACCTGCTCGACCTCGCGGAGCTCGCCGGCGCCACGGCCTGGCAGCGACTGCGCTGGGTCCGGCTGCCGTCGGCGCTGCCGGCCTTCGGCTCCGGCCTGCGCGTCGCGGCGGCGGTCGCCCCGATCGGCGCGGTCGTCGGCGAGTGGGTCGGGGCCAGCCGTGGCCTCGGCTATCTGATGCTGCACGCCAACGCCCGCATGCAGGTCGACGTCATGTTCGCGGCGCTGTTCGTGCTCGCGGTGATGGCGGTGGCGCTCTACGCCGCCGTCGACCGCGCCGCGCGGGCGCTGACCCCCTGGCAATCCGAAACCACCGACACCGAGAAGGAAACGCCGTCGTGATCCGCGCCCTCGTCGTCTCGGCCCTCGTCCTCGCGGCCGCGCCCGCGCGGGCGCAGGAGCCGCTCACCGTCATGCTCGACTGGTTCGTCAACCCGGACCACGCGCCGCTCGTGATCGCCCGGGAGCGCGGCTATTTCGCCGACGCCGGCCTCGAGGTCGAGCTGATCGCCCCGGCCGATCCCAACGACCCGCCCAAGCTCGTCGCCGCCGGCCGGGCCGACCTCGCCATCTCCTACCAACCCCAGCTCCACGTGCAGGTGCACGAGGGCCTGCCGCTCGTGCGCATCGGCACGCTGGTGGCGACGCCCCTGAACTCGCTGGTGGTGCTGGCGGACGGCCCGATCGACGAGCTCGCCGACCTCGAGGGCCGCAAGGTCGGCTACTCCGTCGGCGGCTTCGAGGACGCGCTATTGGGCGCGATGCTGCGCCCGCACGGGCTCGCCGTC
>JAAAPF010000170.1 GCA_009908425.1 Alphaproteobacteria bacterium | reverse complement strand
GCCTTCGATCGCGTCGTCTTGCTCGTCATGGACCCCATCCTTCCAAAAGTCGGGGCCTCCTGTCTTTTTGCTCTTGCATAATTTGCGGCTGGCGGACGGTAGCCCGCGGGCCTCCGGGGTGATCAAACCCGTTTCCCGGCTTGGGCGCCGTCCGCCTTTGCGCACGTCATCCTGAACAGTTGATCGGGGCTGTTGCCGCAGACCCCGCAGAACAGGAGCAGGAAGCATCATGCAGGAGGTCTTCGTCGGCGTCGATGTCGCCAAGAGTTGGCTGGATATCCACCATCCCGGTCGGGGTACCCGTCGGATCGAGAATTCGCCCGCAGCGGTGCGCGCGTTCGTCAGTGCCAGCGCCAAGACCGGCCTTTGGGTCGTCTTCGAGGCGAGCGGTGGCTACGATCGGCTGCTGCGTGAAGGGTTGGAAGCCCAGGGTGTCCGGTTCAGTCGGGTCAATCCCCGCCAGGCTCGCGACTTCGCCAGGGCGATGGGGGTGATCGGCAAGACCGATCGCGTCGATGCCCGTATGCTCGCCGAGCTCGGCGCACGCTTGCGTCCCGCCGCCACCGAGCCGGTGGACCCCGCTCGCCGCGCGCTCCAAGCCCAGGCCACGCGTCGCCGCCAGCTGGTCGAGCTCCGCAAGCAGGAAGCGACCCGGCTGCAGCAAACCGCCGATGCCGAGGCCCGTGCCGACATCAAGAGCCTCGTCACCCTGCTCGACCGCCGGATCGCCAAGGCCGACAGCCGCATGCGCGCGATCGTCGAAGTCGATCCCGAGCTGGCCGAGATCGATCGTCGGCTGCGCACCGTGCCAGGTGTCGGTCCGATCGTCGCCGCGACGCTGATCGCCGAGCTTCCCGAACTCGGCCGCCTCGATCGTCGAAGCATCGCGGCCCTCGCCGGTCTCGCACCCATAGCCCGGGACAGCGGCCGACGCGCCGGGCGGCGAACGATCGGTGGGGGACGACCGATCGTCCGGACGATGCTGTACATCGCCGGCCTCCACGCGTCGCGCCGCGATGCCGTCTTCGCCGCCTTCCGCGGGCGGCTCGAAGCGGCGGGCAAACCGGTGAAGGCCGCGATCATCGCCACCGCCCGCAAGCTCTTGGCGGTCCTCAATGCCATGCTCGCCGCCGGCACCGACTATCGGCCCGGCACCGCGACCCAGGGGTAGAGGCGCGATACCCCCACAAACCCGCAAAAACACACTGGCCTGCAATCGTGGTCGCGGTGGACATGTGGACGACGCAGCGCGTCGTCCAAGCTCCGGCCGCGGGCCGGAGCGGCATATCCACGGCGCCGCCCAAGATAGCGCGTGCCGCCAAAAAGGCCTTGTCGAATACAGTTGCCGGGGAACCCGGTACGATTCACTAACGGCCGGCCCGTCTCCGCCAGCGTTTGGAACGCGCTGCGACGGGCCGGCCCGTCCGCCTTGCGATCCGTCATCGTCACCTCCTCGCTCTCCTCAAACAAGCAGAGCGCGGTGTCTCAGCGAACCGTAGACCGGGGGACACCCGAAACGCGACACGACCACACGAAGCGGGAAATCCGCTCTTTCGCGTCTGTAAGGGGCGGCGTCGGCAACCACCCGCGCCTACTCGGCCACCCCTCCACCGCAACGTGGGATTAACTCCAACGATCGCTCGTCGGTACTAAAGAAACGCCCAACGCGGACAATTGCCTTGGCCCTCACACGTGGGATCATCGAGCGGTCCCGTCCCAGCCTCGCGCCGTCGTCGGCGACACAGGAACGGGGAGTCGGTCCGGCGCCGTCGGCGGTCGCCGCGGGGGTGATCCGATCACCGCTTGACCTGCGGGAGGCGCTCTTGGCTCAGCCTCGATGACCCGTTGAGATCCGTCGCGCCCGCGCCGCCGCTGGACATCACCGCCGCCTGACATCGGTTCACGCGGTACCGGCACGCCGCGCCCGCTTTCGCCCAGCACTTCCCCACTCGATGACTTCCCCATCGGCATCTCCATGAGACGCCGCAAAGACAGTTACGGTCATCGCCGGCCGCAAATCGACGGGAGACACCATGACCAACACGCCTAGCGAGAACGCTCTGTTCGCCAGCCTCGAGGATCTCGAGCCGCGCTCGCCCGACGGCAGCGGCAACAATCGCCACAACGAAGGGTGGGGCGCCATCGGCGAGACCTTCGTTCGCGTCGAGAACTCCTTTCCCGACGGCGAGGGCAACGATCTCGACGAGATTCGCATCGCGCCGGCGCCCGAAGAGGTCACCGAGACGGTGATGAACGCCGACAACGGCGGCGTCGAAGGCGGCGAGCCGATAAGCGTCTTCAACGCGTTCGACGTCAACGACTACACACAGTTCTTCGGCCAGTTCATCGCCCACGACCTCGCCTTCTCGTCCGGCGGTGAAGACGACGTCGACGGTCAGTTGAACGGGATCACCCGCAACGCCGGTGAGACGGTCGACGGCGTGCGCACCCAGATCAACGAAGAAACCGCGCCTCTCGATCTCGGCCACGTCTACGACAACGACCCGGAGCGGTCGCCGCTCCTGCGCGATCCGGCGAGCGGCCGGATGGTGACGCGGGAGGACGGGCTGCTCCCCGGTGCCGACGACATCGCGCGCGCGCACGACGTCGAGGTCGGCGAGGACCAGTTGATCGCGGACCGCCCCATCATCACCGGTGACTTCCGGGCGGCGCAGACCGAGCAGCTCGTCACGCACCACACCATCTGGCTCCAGAACCACAACTATCACGCCGACCGGCTCGCCGCGCAGTTCCCGGAGTGGAGCGACGACCAGGTCTTCCGCGGGGCCCGCGCCCTCAACGAGGCCGAATTCCAGTGGGTGGTCTACGACGAGTACCTGCCGGCGATCATCGGCGAAGAGAACGTCATCGAGTACGACGGCTACGACAAGAGCGTGAACCCGGGCATCATCAACGACTTCACGGCGGCGGTGTTCCGGTTCGGTCACGACCAGGCCAACAACTTCTTCGACCTGTTGGAGGAGGACGGCAGCGTGACTGCGAAGGGGCCGGGCCCGGACGGCACCGGCGCCGACGTCACGCTGTTGAGCTCGTTCATCCCGCTCGGCGGCGAAGGCGCCGGCATCGCCAAGGCCCAGACTCCGGCGGATCAGGCCGACTGGATCCGCGGGCAGCTCGGTATCCCGCACCAGGAGATCGACGGCTTCGTCGTCAGCGGCAATCGCGGCAACCTGTTCGGCATCCCGGGCCGCAACCTCGAAGCCTTCGACATCGTGCGTGGGCGCGACCATGGCGTGAACGACTACAACGGTTTCCGGGAGGCGCACGGCCTCGAGCGCTACGAGAGCTGGGACGCGTTCTTCACGGCGAACGATATTGGCGAGGTCCGCCGCGGCCACCTGAAGGACCTCTACGGCTCCGATGCCGGCGACATCGCCAATATGGACACGGTCATCGGCGTGCTGCTCGAGCAAGAAGCCGACGGTTCCCAGCTCGGCCCGACCGCGACCACGGTCATTCGCGAGCAGTTCGCCAATCTGCGCGACGGCGATCGCTTCTACTTCGAGAACCGGTTCACGCCGGAGCAGGTGGAGGAGATCAAGGCGACCTCGCTCGCCGATATCATCGAGCGGACGACCGCGGTCGACCACGTCTATCGCGACGCGCTGATCGCGGCGCCGCGCATCGGCGGCGGCGAGGACCACGACCGGCTCGACGGCACCGCGGACGGCGACCTCGTCATCGGTTTCGCGGGCGACGACCGCCTCGATGGGCTGGCCGGGGACGACGACCTCTACGGCGGCGCCGGCAACGACCGGCTGAACGGCGGTGACGGCGAGGATCTCATTCACGGCGAGGCAGGCCGCGACGTCCTCCGTGGGGGCGATCACGCCGATACCCTTCACGGCGGCGACGGCGGCGACAGGCTCCTGGGCGGCCACGGCGACGACGTCCTCGAGGGTGGCGCCGGCTTCGACGTGCTCGTCGGTGGCCGCGGCGAGGACGTTCTCCGCGGCGGTGACGGCACCGACGTCATGCTCGGCGGCGCCGACGCCGACAGCTTCGTCTACGATGGCGGCGGCTCCGACTTCGTGATGGATTTCACGATCGGCGTGGACACCTTGATCCTCGCGGGCGACGTCGAAGGGAGCGGCCGCCGGCTCGGCCACCACGACGACTTTCGAGACCTCGTCGAGGAGACCTCGATCGACGCGGCGCGCGGACCCGGTCTCACGTTCGACTTCGGCGACGGCGAGCAGCTGAGCCTGCTCGGCGTCTACGACGTCTTTGCCTGAGAGCCGGCGAAGACATCGCCTTCGCTATGCTGAGATAGGGTGTCGTCGCCCGGGGGGACTCCGTGCCGTTGCGTTGGGCATGGTAGTCTCGGCACTGCAGTGCTTCGGAGGCTTCTGGGTTGGATCGTGCCCCGTGGCTTCTCTAATCCCGCCGGTCAAGCATGGTCTCGCTGGGTCCGCGGCCGCCGGGTGAAGGGTTCTCTACGGGATCGGCGCGTTCGACCGTCCCAGGTTGGCGTTCACGGACGTGAGCAGCGCGAAGTGGTGTGCGAGGTCGGGCGTGGGGCCCGCCGTCGTCCCTGGGGTCGCGCTCGCTCGACGCCGTCGTCCCGGCGGGGACGCACGGGTGGAGACCGCGTCCGCGCCGCCTCAGACGGCGGCGGGCGCGGCGCTCCAGCGGAACTCGGTGCCGCCGGGGTCCCCGTGCGGCCTGCCGCACGGGGTGGGCCGTCGCGCCACAGACGGTGGAGCAGGACGGCGAGCTTGCGGGCGACGGCGACCATCGCGCGCCAGCAGGCCGCGCGATCCGACGGCGAAGCCGCGGCGATCAGGAGATCGCCGAGGGGCCTTTTTGAAGCCGCTGCGTTCGGCGATCGCCAGGCCCCATTCGCGCAACGCGCAGCTGCGGGTGATCTTCACCAGCAGCACGTTCGCCGCCTCGTAG
>JAAAPF010000018.1 GCA_009908425.1 Alphaproteobacteria bacterium | reverse complement strand
CGGCGCGGGCCCGCCTCGCACGCCACGGCGGGCGGCTGCGCGCGGCCTTGGCCGAGCGCGACGCTTGAACCGGGCCGCGCGAGCCCCCACCCTCCGGATCCGCGGTCGCCGGCGCGCGCATCGCCTCAGCCTTGCGATCGGAGCGAGCGATGACCATCGCCTTCGAGAACACCTACGCCCGCCTGCCCGGGCAATTCTACGTCAAGTTGCCGCCGACGCCGGTGGCGACGCCGGAGCTGGTGAAGCTCAACACCGCGCTCGCCGGTGAACTCGGCCTCGACGCGAACTGGCTCGCGAGCCCGGCGGGGGTCGAGATGCTGGCCGGCAACGCCGTGCCCGACGGCGCGGAGCCGATCGCGATGGCCTATGCCGGCCACCAGTTCGGCAACTGGGTGCCACAGCTCGGCGACGGCCGCGCCATCCTTCTGGGTGAGGTGGTGGACCGCCACGGTGAGCGCCGCGACATCCAGCTCAAGGGTGCGGGGCGCACGCCGTTCTCGCGCATGGGCGACGGCCGCGCCTGGCTCGGGCCGGTGCTGCGCGAGTACATCGTGAGCGAGGCGATGGCGGCGCTCGGCATCGCGACCACTCGTTCGCTCGCGGCGGTGACCACCGGCGAGACGGTTTATCGCGAACGCGCGCGGCCGGGCGCCATCCTGACCCGCGTCGCGAGGAGTCACGTCCGCGTCGGCACCTTTCAGTTCTTCGCCGCCCGCGGCGACGTCGAGGCCCTGCGTGCGCTGGCCGAGCACGTCATCGCCCGCCACGACCCCGACCTGACCGGCAGCGCGACGCCTTACCGCGATCTGTTGCAGCGGGTCGTGCGCCGGCAGGCGGCGCTGGTGGCGCAGTGGCAGAACGTCGGCTTCATCCACGGCGTGATGAACACCGACAACATGTCGATCGCCGGCGAGACCATCGACTACGGCCCCTGCGCCTTCATGGACCGCTTCCATCCGGGCCAAGTCTACAGCTCGGTCGACCACGGCGGGCGCTACGCCTACGGCAACCAGCCCCGCGTCGCGCACTGGAACCTGGCCTGCTTCGCCCAGGCGTTGGTGCCGTTGCTCGACGCGGACGACGACGCCGCGGTGGCGGTGGCGCAGGAGGTGGTCGACACCTTCCCGACGCACTTCGCCGAGGCCCATTTCGCCGGCCTGCGCGCCAAGCTCGGTTTGAGCGAGGCGCACGACGACGACGATGCGCTCGCCCGTGACCTGCTGCAGGCGATGGCGGAGGCGGGTGCCGACTTCACCAACACCTTCCGGGCGCTCACCGAGGCGGCCGCCGCCGACGACCCGGCCCCCGCCCGCGCCCAGTTCGAGGACCCTACGGCTTTCGACGAGTGGGCCGAGCGCTGGCGGCGCCGGCTGGCGGCCGAGGCGACCGCGCCCGCCGACCGCGTCCGCGAGATGCGGTGCGCCAATCCCGCTTTCGTGCCGCGCAACCACCGCGTCGAGGCCGCGCTCGCCGCCGCCGAAGAGGGTGATCTCGCCCCCTTCGAGCGGCTCCTCGCGGTGCTGGGCCGGCCCTTCGACGACCAGCCGGGGGCCGCGGACCTCGCCGCCCCGCCGCGGCCGGACGAGGAGGTCGAAGCGACCTTCTGCGGCACCTGAGCGACGGGCTCAGGGCGCCTTCGCGCCGACCTCCGTGGTGGTCTCGCCCTGCGCCGGCGGCAGGGCCTGGCGGACGCGCTCGTCGGCTCCGCCCCAGGGCGCGACCGTCAAGAATGCGGCGACGGTGACGATCACGCAGAACGTCACGACCCCGCCGGCCGCCCACAAGATGAACTGCCGCGCACTGAAACCCGGCCCATCCATGCTGGTACTCCTTCGTTGGAACAGACGGTCGCTCCGGCGTCGCGCGCCCGACCGGCGCCCGACCATGGAGGTTGCGGGCGCCGGCGTCGCGGGTCGAAATGGCGCGCGGCGTCTATGCCGCAGGGGTGGCGGGAGCTCAGTGGTCGCGTGAGGAGGCGGCCACCCCTTGGGCCTCGTCACGCATCGCCTTGGCCTTGGCGACGGTGGCATCGAGGTCGGTCTGCGAGCAGAGCTCGAGGATCACCGGATCGCGCGGGCGGATTTCCTGGCTCTTCCAATGGGTGCGGTCGCGCACCGCCTGCACGGTGTTCTTGGTGGTGCCGAGGAGCTTGCAGATCTGCTGGTCGGTGATCTCGGGGTGATGACGCAACAGCCAAGCGATGGCGTCGGGGCGGTCCTGGCGCTTGGAGAGCGGGGTGTAGCGGCTCTCGCGCTTCTTGGGCGCCTTCACCTCGGCCTTGGGCTTGCGCATCTCCAGTCGGGCGTTCGCATCCGCCTGGCAGCGCGCCAGCTCCTCGCGGGTGAGCACCCCGGCGCCGATCGGGTCGAGCCCGCGGATCCCCTGCGCCACCTCCTCGTCGGCGATCCCCTTCACCTCCAAGACGTGCAGGCCGCAGAACTCCGCGATCTGCTCGAAGGTCAGGCTCGTGTTCTCGACGAGCCAAACCGCGGTCGCCTTGGGCATCAAGGGCCGGTCCATCGTCTTCTCCAACTGCGGTCGCGTGCGTTGACGAATGAAGGCGTCATGTAAGCCCGCCGTCCCGCGGCCACAACACGGGCGCCACGAACGGCGGCCTCACGCCCCCATGAACTTGACCTCGACCGGGGCGTCGTCGCCCGCCGCGGTGTAGACCTGCCAGAAGCTGTCGGCGATGCGCTCGGGGTCGAACCCGGTGCCGGGCGCGATGGTGCCCGCGACCGTCACCGTCGCCACCCTCACGCCCAGCGGCGCGAGCTCGCCCGCCAGGGCGTGGACGAAGGCGCGCAGCGCCGCCTTGCCGGTGGCGAGGGACGGCACGGGCGTGCCCATCGACGGCTTGAGCGCCAAGCCGCCGCCGGTGAACAGGAGCGTGCCGCCTCCCGCCGCGCGCATCGCCGGCACCACCTCCTGCGCCGCCACCAGCGCGCCGGTGACGTCGAGGAAGAGGTCGCGCTGAAAGTCGGCCGGCGGAAAGTCCATCGCCGGCGTCGGGTTCCAAACGCTGGCGTTGTAGATCAGGAGCGACGGCGGTCCCATCTCGTCGCGCACCCGACCGATGACGGCACGGATGTCCGCTTCGACGGTGAGGTCCGCGGGGAAGCCGCGCGCCCGGCCGCCCTCGGCCGCGATCTCGTCGCCGATGCGGGCGAGACGTTCGCCGTCGCGCGCCAGCATCGCCACCTGAAAGCCGGCGCGGGCGAAGCGACGGGCGAGGGCGCGGCCGAGCCCCGGCCCCACGCCCGCGACGATGCAGGTCTCCGGCTCGTTCATGGTCCTCCTCCGCGTGGCCGCCACCGGGGAGATGGGTCGCCGGCGCGGCGCCGGCTACCCGTCCTTGCCGGCGCGGCGCGCGAGATGGCGCGCCAGCCGGGCGGCGCCGCCCTCGCGCTGCTCCGCCGCGCCGCGGGCGACGTGGCTGGCGCCGGCCGGCACGTCGCGGCCGACCCAGCTACCCGCCCCGATCAGCGCGCCGTCGCCGATGGTGAGCGGCGCCACCAGCGTCGCGTTGGAGCCCACGAAGACCTCGCGGCCGATGGTCGTCGGCCATTTGGCGAAGCCGTCGTAGTTGCAGGTGATGGTGCCGGCGCCGACGTTGCTGTCGCGCCCGACGGTACAATCACCAAGATAGGTCAGATGGTTGGCCTTGGCGCCGGCGTCGAGCCGGGCGTTCTTGAGTTCGACGAAGTTGCCGACATGGGCGCCGGCGCCGACCTCGGCGCCGCTGCGCAGCCGCGCGAAGGGGCCGATCACCGCGCCCTTGCGCACCACCAGGGGCGTGGCGTCCTTGGGCGGGTCGGTGGTCAGGTGCGAGAAGGCGCGGATGCGGACCCCGTCCTCGACCACCACGCCGGGCCCGATGAAGACGTTGGGCTCCAGGACCACGTCGCGGCCGAAGCGGGCGTCGGCGGCGAGATGGACGCTGGCGGGATCCAGCATGGTGACGCCTTCGCGGAGCCAGTGCGCGCGCAGGCGACGTTGCAGGACGGCTTCGGCCTCGGCGAGCTGGAGGCGGTCGTTGACGCCCAGGCCCTCGATCGGATCGCAGCGCGCGACGACGGTCTCCCAGCCGCGCGCCCGCGCGGCGGCCACGGTGTCGGTGAGGTAGTATTCCGGATCCCCGTCGCGCGCGCTCTGCGGCTCGAGCGCGTCCAACAGCGTCGCCAGCCGCGCCGCGTCGAAGGCCATGACGCCGCTGTTGACCAGCCCGATCGCCCGCGTCGCGGCGTCGGCCTGCGCCGCTTCGACGATCGCCTCGAGCCGGCCGTCGCGTTCCACCAGCCGGCCGTAGCCGCCGGGCTCGTCGGGCTCCATGCCGAGCACCGCCACCGCGGCGCCGGCGTCGCGGCGGGTGCGCGCCAGCCGGGCGATGGTGTCGCCTTCGAGAAACGGGGTGTCGGCGAACACGACGACCACGTCGCCCGCGGCCGGCAGCCGGTCCCGCGCCGCCATGACGGCGTGGCCGGTCCCGAGCGGCGGTTCCTGCTCGGCCACCCGCACGGTGAGGCCCAGGCCCTCGGCGTAGGCCGCCACCGCGCCCATGCCGGGCGCGAGCACCAGCACGGCGGCGTCGGCACCGGCCGCGCGCGCGGCCTCCAGGACGTGGCCGACCAGCGGGCGGAAGCCGAGCTCGTGGAGAACTTTCGGCTGGTCGGAGCGCATCCGCCGGCCCCGACCGGCGGCGAGGACCACGGCGGTAAGGGTTTGGGACACGGCGCGAACCTCGTGCGGTGACAGCTGGCGCCGCTTTGGCGCATCCGGCGGCCGGCGACAACCGTCGCCGCTTGACACCTCCGACCACCGACCCTAATCCGCCGCACGATCCGGGCGGTTAGCTCAGCGGAAGAGCACTACGTTCACACCGTAGGGGTCGCTGGTTCGATCCCAGCACCGCCCACCAGCGTTTCCGCGCTTCTT
>JAAAPF010000244.1 GCA_009908425.1 Alphaproteobacteria bacterium | reverse complement strand
GACGACAGCGTAACCGCCGCAGGCGGCACCACCAGCTTCGCAGCTGGCGGTACGGTGACTTACACCGCCACTGGCGACGTCCCGATCGAGGACGGCGACACCTTTTCCGTTGTCTGGGATGAGGACAACAGCGACAGCGCCGGCTTCGGACTCACCATCACCAATGATCGGACCGGCGTCTCGCAAACCATCGGCACCGGTGACGCCACTGAACAGGACGGCGATCTCAATTTCGACCAACTCGGGATCCGCGTGAACCTGAGCAACGCTGATCTCGACGCCGGCACGGCCGACGTTCAGACCGATACCCTGACCTTCGCCACCGGCGGCGACGGCATCGAGGCCGTCACCAACAAGGCCGTCGCCGACGGCGCGTCCTTCCAACTCGGGCACAGCGCGATCGCGGCTAACTCCACAGGCCTTCTCACACTGACCGATCAAGCCACTGGCAACGAAACCGAAAGCGTCAAAATCACTGCTGACACGAACGGAGAGTTCACTGGAAAAGTCGAATTCGAAGGCCTTGGCATCACTCTTGATATCCGAAATTATGACACAACGACCGCTTTGGCTGCAGGCGCAGCAACTCAGATCGACGTCGAACATGGATCCGCGAACTTCCAGCTCGGCGTGACTGCCGGTGCCGACGACGTCGCTGTGGAAATTTCTGCTGCAACAACGGCTGCACTTGGCGTGTCAGGTAAAGATATTACCTCGCAGACAAATGCAGAAGCTGCGAGCGCAGCTATTGATCAGGCGATCGAGACCGTGAACACTCAGAGAGCGAGTCTCGGCGCGAACATGTCGCGGATCGAGAAGATCAACGAGAACCTGGCGACCACCACCGAAAACCTCGACGCCGCCCGCTCCACCCTGATGGACGTCGACGTCGCGGCGGAGATGACCGAGTTCTCCAAGAACCAGGTGATGACCCAGGCCTCGACGGCGATGCTGGCGCAGGCCAACCAGCTGCCGCAGAACCTGATGCGGCTGTTGCAGTAAGGGGATCTCCGGGGACGTGGGGCTAGGCTCCACGTCCCGTCTCCCGAGGAATCGATCCGATGACCGTCTCGTTCTCGCCCTTGTCGTCCCCGGTCATCTCCCAGGCTCAGACCACGGCCGCGCCCGATCCGCGCCCGCGGCCCGAGGCCCCGGAGGAGAGCGTGGCCCGCGCCGCCGCGCACGGCCTGCCCGAACCGCACGTCGCCGGCGACGGCACCGATCCGCTGAAGGCCGCCGAGGCCGTCGCCAAGGCGCTCGCCGGCTCCGATCATCTCGACGTCGCCTCGTTCCACGACGAGGACACCGGGCGCTTCGTCACCCGGGTCGCCGACAAGTGGAGCGGGCGGGTGCTGTTGCAGACGCCGCCCGAGGATCTGTTGCGCTTTCTGGCGAGCGCGCCCGCGGGCGGCCCGCCCCCCACCGTCATCGACGCTTGAGCCGGAGGTAGCGCCATGTCCGAGCCCGGCTTCGGCAACCTCACCATCGATCCCAAGACGAACAGCCCTCGCCTGACCTCGACGAGCTCCAAGATCGACACCGAGCAGCTCACCAACGCGCTCTACGAGGCCAAGCTCATCCCGGCGACCCGGATCGAGCAGAAGATCGAGGTGAACGACGCCAAGGTGAAGGCCTACGGCGAGCTGAAGACCAAGCTCGAGGAGATGCGGAGCGCGCTCGACGGCCTCCGCAACCCGCCCGGGCTCACCGGCGTCGAGGACAACCTGTTCGAGAAGAAGGCGGCCTTTTTCAGCTCGAACACGACGACCTCGCCCGCCGGCCTGTTGGGGGTGCAGGCGAGCAATCGGGCCGATACCGGCAGTTTCGACCTCGTCATCGACGACCTCGCCACCGCGCACAAGACGATGTCGCAGGCGTTCGCGGGCGCCGACGCCGGCATCGGCGAGGCCGGCACGGTGACGCTCGGGCTCGGCGGCGGCGAGACCGCCGACATCGCGGTCACCACCGACATGACCGTCTACGACCTGCGCGACGCCATCAACGCCGAGAGCGCGACCACCGGCGTGGACGCGAGCGTCCTGCAGGTCGCCGACGACGAGTTCCGGCTGGTGACGACCGGTGGACGGACGGGGGCGGCCAACACCATCGAGGTCACCGGCGGCACGCAGCCGCTGCGCGACGCGCTCCAGGCGCAGACGCTCTCCGCCGCCAGCGACGCCCACCTGAAGGTCGACGGCGTCGACGTGGTGCGCGCCGAGAACACCGTCACCGACCTGATGGACGGGCTCACCCTCGACCTCTACCAGGCCGACCCGGCGACGACGGTGAGCGTCGAGGTCGAGCCCGACTTCACCGGGGCGAAGGAGGCGATCCAGGGCTTCGTCGAGGCCTACAACGGCATGCGCGACTTCATCGACGGCCAGCGCGCGGTCAGCGAGGAGGGCGAGGTCGACGAGCTGGAGAGCCCGCTCTTCGGCGACACCCTGTTGCGCACCATCGGCCAGGAGCTCGGCTTCGCGGTCGGCGGCGCGGTCGAAGGCCTGGCCTCGGATCGGCCCGCCACGCTCGCCCAGCTCGGCATCGACATGGGCGAAGGTGGGCGGCTCGGCGTCGATCAGGCCGAGCTCGACGAGATGCTGTTGAAGGACCCGGGGGCCGTGCGCGACGTGCTCGAGTTCAGGGCCGAGACGAGCGATCCCGGGCTCGCCGTCTTCCGCCATCCGCCGACGCTGCCGGCGACTGACTTCGAGGTGGAGAAGCTGGGCGACGGTTCGTGGCAGCTCACCGACGGCACCGGGAGCCTCACCCTCGAGGCCGACGGCAACACCCTCAAGGGTCCCGCGGGCAGCGCCTACGACGGGCTCACCCTGTTCTGGACCGACGACGCCGACCCGGCCGGGCCGATCGAGGTCACCGCCACCCAGGGCATCGCCGACCGCCTGCACGGCGCGATCGAGCGGGCGGTCGACGACGTCGACGGCTCGCTGCGGTCCGCCATCGACGAGACCATGGCGCAGACCGAGAGCTGGCGCGAGGACGTCGCGCGGATCGAGGCGCGGGCGGAGGATCACCGGCTCGTGCTGATCGAGCGGTTCGCGCGCTTGGAAACCGCTCTTTCACTCTCGGAGTCCATGCTGAACCAGGTCCGCGCGCAGACCGACGCGATGTCGGCGGACCGGTAGAGCGAGGCGAGGTGACAGCATGTATCCGATGAAGAGCGCCGCCGCGGCGGCCCAGCTCTACGGCGCCGCGGCCGGCACCTCGCCGGTGGCGGAACTCGTCGAGGTCCACGACGGCATGATCGCCAAGCTCGCCGAGGCCCGCCGCGCCATCTTCGACGGCCGCATCGAGGACCGCCTCCACCTGACCCACAAGGTGGCCGCGGTCGTCGACGTCCTGCAGATGTCGCTGGATCACGCCCACGGCGGCGAGGTCGCCGAGCATCTCGACCGGCTCTACCTCTACTTCGCCAAGCGGCTCTCGGACATCAACCTCAAGAACGACCCGGCGATCTGCGACGAGCTGATGGCGCGGCTGGCCGAACTCCGCGACGGCTGGCGGGCGGTCGCGGGCGGCGCGCCGGTGGCGGTGCCCACGCCGGCGGGCGCCTCGCTCTCGGCCTAATCATGCCGCGGCGGCGGCGCGCCCAGACGCACCGGGCCGCGGGCGGTGCGGGCATCGACCGGCCGCCCGCCTTGCGTCACGACGATCCTGCCGGCGTCGGCGAGCTCCGCGGCGACGGCGCGCACCGCCGGCATCGCCGCCCGCCAGTCGCGGGCGAGCGCGCGGGCGACCTCCGAGGGGCAGACCGTCCGCCCCGGCCCCCGCGCCGCGGTGCGCTCCAGGATCGCGGCCGCCACGCGTGCGCGGTCGACGGCCCCGTCGTGGCGTTCGGCGTTCACGCTCGAAGCGCGTCCGCTCTTCGGGGTCTCGCCGGCGGTTTCGCTCATCACCCCCGCCTGCCGGCTCGCCCCGCGCGCCGCGAGGCGACCCGGAGCCGCAGGCCCGGCTCGCCGCCGCCGCGGGGGTGACGTCGTCGAGAAGACGAAGCCGTCGTCGCCCCCTCCTCCGAGCATTCACGCGTATGTACGGGAATGAATCGACCGGGCGGCGACGGGCGCCGGCGGGTCCGGCCGGGCGCGCGCCGACTCTTCCCCTCGCCCGTGGTGGTCTCTTACCTTCGCGGCCGTTCGACCTCACCGCCGCATGATCGGACCTGCGCCATGGCGACCGTCTCCGGCCAGCCCGAACCCCTACGTCCGCGCCTCGCCGCGCTCGTCGAGCGCCCGGCCTTCGAGCGCTTCATCATCGCCGTCATCGTGCTCAACGGCGTCACCCTCGGCCTCGAGACGGTGCCGCCGGTGTTCGACCGCTTCGGGTCGGTGTTGCTGACCTTCGACAAGATCGCGCTGGCGATCTTCGTCGTCGAGTTGACGCTCAAGATCGTCGCCTACGGCTGGGGCTTCTTCCGCCGCGCCTGGAACTGGTTCGACTTCATCATCGTCGGGATCGCGCTCGTGCCCGCGAGCGAGGGCCTCGCGGTGCTGCGGGCGTTCCGGATCCTGCGCGTGCTGCGGCTGGTCTCGATCCTGCCGACGATGCGGCGGGTGGTGGCGGCGCTGTTGGCGGCGATCCCGGGCATGGGCTCGGTCGTCGCGTTGATGAGCCTGGTCTTCTACGTCTTCGCGGTGATGGCGACCAAGCTGTTCGGCGCCACCTTCCCCGACTGGTTCGGCGACCTCGGCGCCTCGCTCTACTCGCTCTTCCAGATCATGACGCTGGAGAGCTGGTCGATGGGCATCGTGCGGCCGGTGATGGAGGTCCATCCCTGGGCCTGGGCGTTCTTCGTGCCCTTCATTCTGTTGACCACCTTCGCGGTGCTCAATCTCTTCATCGCCATCATCGTCAACGCGATGCAGGAGAGCCACGAGGTCGACGAGGTCAAGCACGACGTCGACCACGCCGAGGTCATGGCCGAACTCAAGGCC
>JAAAPF010000166.1 GCA_009908425.1 Alphaproteobacteria bacterium | reverse complement strand
GAGGCGCGCCACCACGGCCGCGGGGTCGCCTCCAGCGCCAGATCGATACCGGCCTGATCGGCGAAGCGCAGCCAGGCGACGACGGCGGCGCGGGCGTCGTCCGACGCCGCGGGCGGGGCGGGCGTCACCGCCGCCGGCGTCTCAGATGTCGGAGAAGGCGACCGGCTTGTCGCCCTCGCCCATGATCAGCTTGCCGCCCTCGTCCTGCGCCGCCATGTAGCGGCCGTGACCGAGCGCGCTGCCGACGTAGAGCACGGGCTTGACCTTCTTGCCGTTGAAGGTCTTGTCTCGCTGGGCTGGCCCGCGCGCGGTCGGGTCGTTTTTACTGGTCGACGTCTTCAGCATCGGGAACGCACTCCGTGGCCGACGGCCTTCGCGCGTCAGCAGCCTGGTTTCGGACCGCATCGTCTAAGGCGCGCGCCGGCCCGTCGTCAAGGCGAGGGCGGGGTGCGCCCCTGCGCGCCGTCGCCCTGGCGCTCGGCCTCGCCGGCGGCTGCGCCTGGCCGGGGGTCGCGCCGGCGGCGGCGAGCGAGAGCGGCTCGGCGGCCGGCAACTATCTCGCCGGCCGCTTCGCGCTGGAGCACGGCGATCTCGACGACGCCGCCGCGGGGCTCGGCCGCGCCCTCGAGCTGGTCCCCGACGACACCGCGCTGCGGCGCCGGGTGTTCGTCCTGGAGGTGGCCAGCGGCGACGTCGCTGCGGCGCTGCCCCACGCCCGCACCCTGATCGGGGCCGGCGGCGGCGACGCGGCGGAGGCGGCGCTGGCGCTCGCGGTCGAGCGGGTCCGTCGCGAGGGCCCCGGCGCCGCTCACGACGCCTTCGCCGCGCTCCCCGACGGCACCCTGGCGGGGCTGTTGCGTCCGATCCTGGTGGCCTGGACGATGGTCGATCCGGGCGCCGGCGCCGCCCATCTCGACGCCGCTCCCACCCGGCTCGGCGACCTCGAGGGCTTCCACCGGGTGAGCCTGCTGGACGCCGCCGACCGCCCCGAGGAGGCCCTGGCGGCGCTGAGCGAGCTCGCCGACGAGCCCGCCGGGATGTCGGAGCGATTGCGGGTCACCCAGGCCCGCCTGCTCGCCCGCCTGGGCGAGGTCGACGCCGCCCGCGCGATGCTGCGCCTCGGCACCGACGGCCTGGAGCGGGCGGCGCTGGTGCGCCGGGCCGACGCCGCGCTCGCCGCCGGCGAGATCCCGGCGGCGCTCATCGGCGACCCCACCACCGGCATCGCCGACGCGCTGTCGGGCATGGGCGAGGTCCTGCGCGCCCGCGGCCGCCCGCTCAACGCCATCTTCTACACCCGCCTCGGCCTGCACGCCGCGCCGGACTACGACCCCGGCTGGCTCGCCCTCGGACGGCTGCTGGTCGAGCAGGAGGGACCCGCCGCCGGCCTCGCCGCGTTCGAGCGCGTCGCCGAGGGTTCGCCCTGGTACCGCACCGCCCGCATCGAGATGGCCCAGGCCATGGCCGACGGCGGCGACCTCGACGCCGGCGCCGAGGTCCTGCGCAAGCTCGCCGCGGCCGAACCCGAGGACGCCCGGCCGCTGGTGGCGCTCGGCGACATGCTGCGGCGGGCGGAGCGCTGGGACGCCGCGGTCGTCGCCTACGACGACGCGCTCGCCCGGATCGACGGCGACGGCGGGGGCGCGCCCGGCTCGTGGCGGCTGCACTACGCCCACGGCATCGCGCTCGAGCGCAGCAGCCGCTGGTCGCGCGCCGAACGGGCGCTCCAGCGCGCGCTCGAGCTCGAGCCCGAGCAGCCCTTCGTCTTGAACTATCTGGGCTACAGCTGGGTCGATCAGGGCCTCAACCTCGACCAGGCCAAGGCGATGCTGCACCGGGCGGTCGAGCTCCGCCCCGAGGACGGCTTCATCGTCGATTCGCTCGGCTGGGCGTATTACCGCCTGGAGCAGTACGAGAAGGCGGTGACCCATCTCGAGCGGGCGGTCGCCCTCGAGCCCGGCGATCCGGTGATCAACGACCATCTCGGCGACGCCTACTGGCGGGTGGGGCGGACGCGGGAGGCGCGCTATCAGTGGGAGCGGGCGCTCACCCTGGAGCCCGCCCCCGACGAGGTGCCGGAGATCGAGGCCAAGCTCGAGGCCGGGCTGCCGAAGCGCGACGCGGGTTGACCGGGGTGGCGACGACGACGGTCACCGAAGCGGCGCCGGCCAAGCTCAATCTCGACCTCTACGTCGAGGGCCGCCGCGCCGACGGCTACCACCTGCTCGACAGCGTCGTCGCCTTCACCGCCTTCGGCGACGACCTCGCGCTCGCCCCGGCGGAGGCCTTCGACCTCGCCGTCGACGGGCCCTTCGCCGCGGCGCTGCGGGCGGAGGGCGAGAGCCTGGTGACCCACGCCGTCCACCGCCTCGCCGACGCCCTCGACCGCCGCCCGGCGGTGGCGGTGCGGCTCACCAAGCGCATTCCGCTGGCCGCCGGCCTCGGCGGCGGTTCCGCCGACGCCGCCGCGGCGCTCAGGGCGCTGGCCCGGCTGTGGGGCGACGTCGAGACCTCGCTCATGGTCGAGGTCGCCCGCGGCCTCGGCGCCGACGTCCCCGCCTGCCTCGCCGGCCGCCCGGCGCGGCTGACCGGCATCGGCGACGTCCTGGCCCCGGCCCCGGCGATCCCGCCCTTGGAGCTGGTGTTGGTGAACCCCGACCGGCCGGCGCCGACCGGGGCGGTCTACCGCGCGCTCGATCCCGCCGGCTTCGCGCCGGCGCCGGAACGCCGCGACGCCGCCGCCGGCCTGCCGGCCTGGCTCCGCCACGGCCGCAACGACCTCGAAGCGGCCGCCCTCGCCGTCGCGCCGGCGATCGGCGCGGTCCGCGACCGCCTGGCCGCGAGCGGGGCGGTGCTGGTGCGGCTCTCCGGCAGCGGCGCCACGGTGTTCGCGGCCTACGCCGACGCCGCCGCCGCCGATGCCAGCGCCGCGTTGCTCGGCGCCGAATGCCCGGGCTGGTGGATCGAACGGACCCGTACGACATGATCCTCGTCTTCAGCGATTTCGGCGGGCGCGGCTCCTACATGGGCCAGATGCGGGCGGTGATGCGCCGCGCCGCGCCCGAGGTCGACGTCGTCACCCTCACCGCCCACGCGCCGGTCTTCGATCCCTACCGCAGCGCCTATCTGCTCGCCGCCGAGAGCGCGATCGCGCGGCCCGGCGACGTCGTGCTGGCGGTGGTCGACCCCGGCGTCGGCGGCGAGCGCGCGGCCTTGGCGGTGCGCGCCGACGAGGTCTGGTACGTCGGCCCCGACAACGGCCTGACCGACCTGGTCGCCCGCCGCGCCGAACGGGTCGAGACCTTCGCCATCGTCTGGCGCCCGGCGCGGCTGAGCGCGAGCTTCCACGGCCGCGACCTGTTCGCGCCGACGGCGGCGGCGCTCGCCCGCGGCGTCACCGCCGGCCTCGAGCCGGTGGCGGCGCGTCGGGTCGGCGCCGACTGGCCCGACGACCTCGACCAGATCGTCTTCATCGACGACTACGGCAACGCCATGACCGGCCGCCGCGCCGCCACCCTCGCCGCCGACGCCCGGCTCGCCGTGCCCGGCCTCGACGCCCCGCTCGACCGCCTGCGCACCTTCGCCGACGACGCGGCGGCCATCGGCTTCTGGTACGAGAACGCGATGGGCCTGGTGGAGATCGCCGCCCGCGAAAGCTCCGCCGCCGCCCGCTTCGACCTCGCGATCGGCACGCCGGTCACCCCGGTCCCCTTGCCCGCCACCTGAGCCGATCCTACGATCCGGCCAGGTTGGGGCGTAGCCAAGCGGTAAGGCAGTGGGTTTTGGTCCCACGATCGCAGGTTCGAATCCTGCCGCCCCAGCCAGATTCCCAAAATTCGCAGCTACGATCCGCGGAAATCCGGGCGTGCGTGGCCCACTTGCCGGGCCGTGCGCACACCTCTCGGAGCGAATGTGCGCAGGCCTGTGCGCAGCGCTGTGCGCAGCGGGGTCGGGCGCCGGGACCGGGCGCCGCCCCCGCCGCACGCGGGAGTTGCGAAGGTGTCGGGACGGACCAACCTCTACCGGCGCGGTACCATGTGGTGGTGGCGGCGGCGTTTGCCGCCGGATCTGCGCGCCCGCGGGGCGAAGAGCGAGATCCGGCTCTCCACGCGAGCCCACATCGCGAGCGACGCCCGCACGGCGGCGGCGCGGCTCTGGCTCGCCGTCGATCGGGCGATCGATCGGGCACGCGAGGAGGAGAGCGGGATGCCGCTCACCGGCCGGGACATCGACCAGCTGGTCCGCACGCTGGCGCAGGAGGCGCTCGCCGCCGGCGAGCGCGAGCGCGCGCTCGCCCCGCCGAGGAGCGACGCCGAGATCGACGAGGCGGTCGCCGCCCGGCACGAACGCGCCGAGGCCTGGCGCACCGCGCTGGCGCGGCGCGACGTCGACGGCGTCCGCCCGCAGGTCGACGCCGCGCTCGCCGGTGCCGGGATCGCCCTCGCCGACGACCCGGATCGCCGGATCCTGATGCGCGAGGCCGCCAAGGCGCAGGTCGAGGTCGCCCGCATCGAGGCGGCGCGCGAGCGCGGCCATTACGACGTCGCCGCGAGCGGCGGCGACGCGCCGTGGCCGTGGCGGGCGGCGGCGCCGCTGACGGTGTCGGCGCCGGTCGCACACGCGGCGCTCGGCCCGGCCGGCGTCACCGCCGCCGGCGCCGCCGCCCCCGTCGTCGCCATGGCGGCGACGCCCGCGCCGACGGCGCACCGTGAGGCGCCCACCGCGTCCGCCGCGCCCCCGCCGCCGCCTCCGGCCGAGCGGCCGGGCGATGCGACGCCGTCGGCCGGGCCGGCGGCGCCGGCGGCGGGCGCGGGGGCGGCGACCGACGCGGCGCCCGCCATCCGCGTCGGCGACGCCTTCGACCTGCTCACCGAGAAGCTCGTCGCCGAGGGCAAGACCAGCATGCTGCGCCAGGTCGAGGGCGCGCGCACGCTCGCCTGCGAGCTGCTCACGGAGCCGGAGGAGAACCC
>JAAAPF010000274.1 GCA_009908425.1 Alphaproteobacteria bacterium | reverse complement strand
CAGCCACGGCGCCGTGCTGGACGCGCTGAAGGCGCGCGGCCCCGACACCCCGGTCGTCGACGTGATGGCGACGGACGTCGCCACGGTGGGTGTCGACGACGACCTCACCGAGGCGACGCGGCTGCTGCAGAGCTCCAATCGTGCCCCCGTGGGCGTGGTCGACGCCGCCGACCGGCTCGTCGGTCTGGTCAGCCGGCAGACCCTCGACGACCTGACCGCGCTCGAGCACGCGGGTGGGGGCCGGCGCGGTGGACGCTTCGGCGTCGCTGGCCCGCGGGCGCCGGCCTGACGGCGTCCGTCGCGACGCCCGCGGACGCCGGTGGGGCGCCGACTCAGCGGCGGCGCCGGCGGCGCGCGGGTTCCGTCCGCTTGTAGAACTCGGGCGGCTTGGTGCGCACCCAGCGGACGAAGCGGGCGATCTCGGGATGCGCCTTCAGCGCCTCGGGCTCGTGGTAGGCGGTGGCGAGGGCCCGCTCGTCGAGCACGCTGTGGATCTTGCGGTGGCAGATGCGGTGCATGGCCACCGCCCGGCGACCTCCTTCGGCCTTCGGCACGAGATGGTGGCGATCGACGCTCGGGCCGTCGATCAGCGGCCGCCCGCACAAGGGACAGGGACCGAGCTCCGTCCCCATCGGCGCTCAGCAGTCGGCGCTGGCGACGCGCCAGTCGCGCAGCTTGCCGGTCCCGATGTTGTCCATGTCGAACGGCGTCGTCTGGTACATCTCGTTGATCCAGTTGCCGAACAACAGGTGGGCGTAGGCCCGCCAGCGGTTCACCGGCACCCGCGTCGGCTCGTCGCTCGGGTAGTAGTTGAGGGGAACCTCGACGTCCTCGCGCTTCTCGCGGTCGCGGCGGTATTCGTGGTCGAGGGTGTAGGTGTCGTATTCGAGGTGATTGAACATGAAGACGTCGCGATGCTTGGCGTCCTCGACCAGGCACAACCCCGCGACCGGCGAGTTCGCCAGCACGCGCACATCGTCGATGTCCGGAAGGTCCGAGCGCCGGACCTCGGTGTGGCGCGACACCGGCACCAGGAACTCGTCGTCGAACCCCCGCAACAGCGGTGAGCGGGCGCCGCTGCCGGTGGCCACCCGATGCCAGAAAATACCGAAGCGCTTCACCGGCAAGGTGTGCTTGGGCACCCGGTGGAAGTGGTAGAGCGCGGCCTGCGCCCCCCAGCAGATGTTGAACATGGTGTGGACGTGGCTGCGCGACCACTCGAACATGTCGGCCAGCTCGCGCCAGTACTTGACGTCTTCGAACGGCATGAGCTCGACCGGGGCACCCGTGGTGATCAACCCGTCGAACTTCTCGTCCCGGACTTCGCGCAGGGTGTGGTAAAAGCGCGAGAGATGGCCCGGCTCGACGTTGCCCGGGCGATAGCTCGCCGTGGTCAGCAGCACCAGCTCGATCTGCAACGGCGTCGCGCCCAAGAGGCGCGCGAGCTGAGTCTCCGTCTTGATCTTGTCCGGCATCAGGTTGACGAGGCCGATGCGCATCGGCCGGATGTCCTGGCGCTGGGCGGCGTCTTCCTCGATGAGCTGAACGCCTTCGGCCTCGAGCTGGTGGAAGGCGGGCAGATCGCTCGGGAGCTTGATGGGCATCGCGGTCCTTTTCGCGGGCGGCCGGCGCCGGGTGGACGCGCAGGTATAAACGCCCGTCGGGGCTGTCAAGCTGGGCTCACACGCCCTCCATGTCGCCGAGCCGCTCGACCTCGGCGCGATCGCGGACGATGATCTCGCCCTTTTCCAGACGCACGAGGCCGGCCTGTTCCCACTGCTTGAGCTGGCGGTTCACGTTCTCGCGGGCGAGACCGACATAGGCGCCGAGATCGCGCTGGCTCAGCTTGAAGTCGAGCCGCCAGCCCTCCGGCGTCTCGCGCCCCGCGGTCTTCAACAGGCTCGCCAGTCCCCGCGCCATCCGCGCCGCCATCGACAGCTGGACGGCGGCCTCGACCATGACGTTGGTGTGGCGCAGCCGCTCGCACAACAGGGTCACCACCCTGAGAGCGAAGTCGGGATGCTCGCGCATCACCTGCAAGAACGCCCCGCGCGGCCAGGCGAAGGCCGAGACCGCGGTCATCGCGGTCGCGTCCGCGGTGCGCGGACCGCCGTCGAGTGCGGCGATTTCGCCCAGCAGTTCGCCGCCCTGGACGAAGCTCAACACCAGCTCGCGGCCGTCGAGCGAGACCGTGGAGATCTTGACCACACCCTCGCGCAGCAACAGCAGCCGGGCGCCGGGCTCGCCGCGCGCGAAGATCTGGGTGCCGCGGGCGATGTCGAGCGTGCGCGCGGTCGCGGCGAGCGCCGCGCGCACGGCGTCGCCCTCGCCGGCGAACCAGCGGTGACCGGCGAGGGCGTCGCGGGGCCCGGCCTGCGGCGTCATGTCGTCGCCCGCGGGCGCGTCCGTCGATACGCGATGGTGACGAAGATCACGGCGAACCCGATCAACTCTGGTAGTTTGTCTCCATGAAGCGACGCGGCGCTGCCGAGGCGTTTCATGGTTCTCCCATATCTCGGCTGACGCGGTCCCTCGGGGCCGCGTTTTTTTACCCCGCTCGGCCGCGGGCGACGAAGCCGGCGTCGTTGGCGAAATCCGGCTTGCCGTAGACCAGCGGCGCGCCCGCGCGGGTGGTCACCCGCCCGCCGGCGGCGGCCAGGACGGCGTGGGCGGCGGCGGTGTCCCACTCCATCGTGCGCCCGAAGCGCGGGTAGATGTCGGCCATGCCCTCGGCGATGCGGCAGAACTTGAGCGAGCTGCCGGCCTTGCGGCGCTCGGCCGTGCCTTCCGCGGCCAGCAGCTCCTCCTCCTCCGGCGTGCCGTGGCTGCGGCTCACCATCGCCACCGGCCCGCTGGCCGGGACCCCGCGGGCGGCGATGGCACGGGCCTCGCCGGCGGTCCGCAGGCTGGCACCGTGGCCCGCCGCCCCGGTCCAGAGCGCGTCGACGGCGGGGGCGGCGACCACGCCGAGGATCGGACGGCCGGCCTGAATCAGGCCGACGTTGAGGGTGAACTCGCCGTTCTTCTTGATGAACTCCTTGGTGCCGTCGAGCGGGTCGACCAGCCAGAACAGCTCGCCGACGGCGTCGGGCTCCGGGCTCGCGCCGCGCGCGCGCTCCTCCTCGGCGACCACCGGGACCTCGGGGGTGAGCGCGCGCAGCCCCTCGGCGAGGACGCGTTCGGCGGCCTCGTCGGCGGCGGTGACGGGCGAGGCGTCGGCCTTTTCGGCGACGGTCGGGTCGCCACGGTAGTGCTCCATCACCACCGCCGCGGCTTCGTCCACGAGCGCGACGATCTTGGGCAGCAACAGGGCGGGTGCGATCATCGGGCGCTCCGTAGGGTTTCAAGCGGCCGGCGCGAGCGCCGGCGCGGCGGCGGTGAGGCGGTGGAAGTCGGCGAGATCGACGTTGCCGCCGGAGAGCACGACCAGCACCGTCCGGCCGCGGACGTCCACCTTGCCGGCGAGCACGGCGGCGAGGGCGACGGCGCCGCCGGGCTCGACGACGAGCTTGAACTCCTCGAAGGCGACGCGCATCGCGTGCGCCACCTCGGCGTCGCTGACCGCGAGCCCGCCGGCCACGAGGCGGCGGTTGATCTCGAAGGTGAACGCTCCGGGCATCGGAGCCAACAGCGCGTCGCAGACCGACGTCGCCCCCGGCTCGACGCCGAGCCGCTCACCGGCCGCCAGCGACCGCTTGGTGTCGTCGAAGCCCGCCGGCTCGGCGGTGTAGAGCGCGATGCCGGGATGGGCGGCGGCGAGGGCGACGGCGCAGCCGGCGGCGAGCCCACCGCCGCCGCAGCACATCACCGCGAGGTCCGGGACCAGACCGTGCTCGCGGGATTGTTCGACCATCTCGAGCCCGCAGGTGCCCTGGCCGGCGACCGTTGCGGTCGCGTCGTAGGGCTTGATCAGCGCCGCTCCGGCGCGCTCGGCGACGGCCTCGCCGATGGCTTCGCGGCTCTCGCGTGTGCGGTCGTAGAGGACCACCTCGGCGCCGTCGGCGCGGGTGCCCGCTATCTTGATGGCGGGGGCGTCGCGCGGCATCACGATCGTCGCCGGCACGCCCGCCAACCGCGCCGCCGCCGCCACGCCCTGGGCGTGGTTGCCGGAGCTGTAGGCGACGACGGGACGGCCGCCCGCACGGACGACCGCGTTGTAGGCGCCGCGGAACTTGAACGAACCGGTGCGCTGCAGCGGCTCCGCCTTGACCAGCACGGTGGCGCCCAGCGCCGCGTCGAGCCGCGGCGAGCGCACGAGCGGCGTGCGCACCGCCACCGGCGCGAGGCGGGCGGCCGCGTCCTCGATGTCGGCGAGGCCGACGGGCAGGTCGTCCATGGGGGATCCAGCGCGGCGGTGACGGCGGCATTATGGTCGCGCGGATGCGCGTTGGCGAGGTTCCGGCCGCCCTCAATACTCCACCGGCAGCTCGCGCGCCCGGGCCAGCTTGTGCATGCCGTTGAAGAGGTCGAGGAAGTCCCACGCCGCGTCCGGCGGATCGCCGCGAAAGCCGCGATAGGCGCGCTGGACGTTGGCGTAGAGCCGGGCCGGGCAGTGCCAGTCGGCGAAGCGCTCGAGCGGGATCCGCTTGGCGGCCTCCAATGCCGGCACGCCGGCGTCGAACAGCGGCCGCGCCGCGCCCTCGACGTGGTCGATATAGGCGCGCGTGTCGGCGACGCCGTCGAGCCCGCAGACCGGGCCGTGGCCGGGCACGATCCGGGCCGGCGCCTTGGCCTCGATCACGTCGAGCGCGCGCCGCCAGTCGGCGAAGGTACCGCGCCAGCCGATCGGGGTGGCGTCCTTGAAGACGACGTCGCCGGCGAACAGCACCTCCTCGGCCGGCAGATGGACCAGGAGGTCGCCCTCCTGGTGCGCCGGGCCGACATGGGTGAGCTCGAGCGCGAGCCCGTCGAGCTCCAGGGTCAGGTGGTCGTCGACCAGACGGGTCGGCTTGACGAGCTCGACGCCGGTGAAGT
>JAAAPF010000243.1 GCA_009908425.1 Alphaproteobacteria bacterium | reverse complement strand
CGAGCAGGTGTTCGGGCTGTGAGCGGGCGGCCGCCGCCCCGGGCCGCGGCGGCCGCCGCGGCCTCAGCTCGTCCGCGTGAACTTGTGCGGCCGCAGGATCTCCACGTCCTGCAGGTACGTGACACCGGAGTAGTTGCCGAAACAGGTGTCGGCCACCTCCGTGGCGATCCGTTCGGCGGCCGTCGCGTCGCCGACGATCACCTCGATCTTCACGTTCGAAAACGCCTCCACGACCGTCGTGCGGGCCTCGGAGCGGACGTTGCGACTGCCTTTGCCGCCGGCGCTGGTGACGGTGTAGCCGGTGGCCCCGGCGGCTTCGACGATCTTGAGGACCTGATCGAGGATCAGCTTCTCGGTGATGATCACCACCTTCTTGGCTTTGTGTGTCATCGGCCAGCCCCTCCTGCTCCTGTGAAATCTTCAGTGAGACGAAGAACCATGATCGGCTCGGTCTGATCAATTATTCGAGAGTATAATGCGACTCGGAGACGAAGTGAAAACTTCGGCGATCGGGCACGTCTTGGCGTTTTTCAGAAGCCGTGATTTCGAGCGGGGAGGATCGGGCGGCACCGATAGCGTCACGCGACGGGGCACCGGGCGCACGCCGGGTCTCGCCACGGGCCGGCACGGGCGTCGACGGCGGGCCGCGCCAGCGGCGTCGACCGTCGGCGCGTGGCGACGCTCGGGACGGACCTCGGCCCGGCGGCGGGCGGCGTCCGGCCGGCGTCGCCGCGGCGGCGTTCGCCGATCAGCCCTCGCGGAAGGCCTGATCGCTGAGGTTGAGGATACGGTCGGTGAGATAGGAGAGGATGCTGCGCTCGCCGACGTGGAGTTCGACGTCGACCAGCATGCCCGGCACCAGCGGGTAGGCGACGCCGTCGCGCTCGAGGGCCGTGCGGTCGGTGGCGACGACGGCGGTGTAGGTGGTCTCGCCGGTCCGTTCGTCGGTGTTGGCGTCGGCGGCGATGCGCACGATCTCGCCGTCGAGCCGCCCGAAGCGCAGGTAGTCGAGCGCCATCACCTTCACCGTCGCGTCCTGGCCGGCATGGACGCGGCCGATGTCGCGCTGCGGGACCTCGGCCTCGACCAGCAACGGGCCGCCCACCGGCACCACCCGCATCAACGGGGCGTGGGCGGCGAAGCTCCGACCCGGATTGGTGATCGCGACGTCCTTGACCACGCCCTCGACCGGCGCGCGCAGCTCCAGCTCGCCGACCAGCTTGCGTTGGCGGGCGACCTTCTCGCCGAGATCGGCGACTTCGGCGCGTGCCGCGGTCAGGCGTTCGCGCACCTCGCTCTCGCGGTCGGCGAGGACGCCGGCGCGCCCGGCCTCGGCCTCGTCGATGGCGGCGCGGGCGGCGGCGGCGGCGCGCTCGGCGACGGCGAGTTCGCCCTCGGCGTCGGCCACGCGGCGCTGCAGCGCCACCCGTTCCAGCCGGGGCGTCAGCCCCTTGGCGGCGAGCGCGGTCACCGCCGCGGCTTCCTGCTTGAGCAGCGCGAGGGTGGTCTGGAGCCGGCGGATCTGCGCGCGCTGCTCCTCCAGCTCCATCTCGCGCTGGTGCGCGGTGCTGGCGAGCTGGGCGAGGCGGCGTTCGAGCGCGCGCCGGCGCGACGCCGCCAGCGCGGTGGCCTCGGCGACGAGGTCGGGGCGGGCGCGCGCGAGCGCTCGCGGCGGCTCGACGGGGGCGTCGGCGAGCTCGGCCTCCAGCCGCGCGACCTCGACGCGGGCGGCCTGCAGCCGGCCGACGAGTTGGTCGAGCGCACTGGCGTCGAGCGCGGGATCGAGCCGGGCGAGGGGGTCGCCGCGGCGGACCTCGTCACCCTCCTCGACCAGAAGCTCGGCGATGCGGCCGCCGCGGGGGTGGTTGACGACCTGCACCCGGGCCGCGGGCTCGACCTGGCCGGTCGCACGCACGATCTGCTCGACCGTCGCCCAGCCCGCCCAGATCACCCCCGCCGCGAGCAGGCCCGACAGCAGCACGATCAACAGGCGCGGGCCGGCGCGCGAGCGGGTGTCGGCGAGACCGGCGCAACGGGGCAGGAGGACGGCGGCCATCGACGCGCTCCGGTTCAGTGGGCCGGCGCCGGCGTCGGCGCGGCGCCGTCGCGGGCGAGTACCTCCGCCACCGGCCCGTCGTCGGCGATCGTGCCGCCTTCCAGTCGCACCGCCCGATCGGCCAGCGCCAACAGCGCCGGGCGATGGGTGACCATGACGACGGTGCGGTCGGCGGTCACCGGCTTGAGGCGCTCGACGAGGCGGCGCTCGCTGGCGCCGTCGAGGGCACTGGTGGCCTCGTCGAGGACGAGGATGCGCGGGTTGCGGATCAGCGCGCGCGCCAGCGCCAGGAGCTGGCGCTGACCGGCGGAGAGGTTGAAGCGGCCGTCGCCGATGACGGTGGCGTAGCCCTCGGGCAACGCCTCCACCACCTCGTGCAGGCCGGTGAAGCGGGCGGCGCCGACGATGCGGTTGGTGTCGACCTGGCCCAGACCGAGCCCGAGATTGTAGGCGATGCTGCCGCGAAAGAGCTGGGTCTCCTGCGGCACGTAGCCGATCTGGCGCAGCACCTCCGGGCCCGGCAGGTGGCGCAGATCGAAGCCGTCGACCAGCACCCGCCCCTCGCTCGGCGCCAGCAGCCCCAACAGCACCTTGGTGAGCGTGGTTTTGCCCGAGCCCGGCGGGCCGACCACCGCCAGTACCTCGCCGGGGGTCACCGCCAGATCGACGCCCTTCAAGGCGGCGCCGTGGCCGTCGTAGCGAAAGCTGACGTGCTCGAGATCGACCCGACCCTGGAGCGTCGGTGCCGCCATCGCCGCGGCTTTCGCCGGCGCGGCGCGGGCCAACAGATCGTCGATCGCGGCCATCGCGTCCTTGACGGCGTGGAGCTGGTGCCAGGCCCCGGCGAGTTGCCGCATCGGCGCGAGCGCGCGCGCGGACAGGATCGTGGCCGCGATCAGCGCGCCCACCGAGAGCTCGCCCGCCACGATCAGGCGCGCGCCGACATAGACCAGCACGACCGCGACGACGTGCTGCAGCAACAGCCCCGCGGTCTGCGCGGCGCCGTTGAGCTGGCCGGCACGGAAGCCGGCGTCGGCGGCGCCGGCGAGCTTGTCGTCGAAGCCGCGGGCCATCTCGGTCTCGAGGCCGAGCGCCTTGATGGTGAGCGCGTTGGTCACCGTCTCGCCGACCGCCGAGGCCTTGTCGGCGGCGGCGGTGAAGCCGTCGCGCATGACCCGGCGCTGGCGCCGCCCCGCCCACGCCGAGCTCGCCACCAACAGTGGGATGGCCGCGACGGTGATCAGGGCGAGCGGCGGGGCGATGAGCGCGATCACGCCCACGAACAGGACCACGAAGCCGAGATCGACCCACAACAGCGGGACCTGGCCGGTGAAGAACAACCGGAGATTGTCGACCTGGCGGAGTTGCTCGACCATGTGGCCGGGGGTGAGGCGTTCGAGCGCGCCCAGCGGCAGATGCAGCAGGTGGTGGACCAGGTCGGCGCCGACGGCGGCGTCGACGCGCGCCCCGGCGTGGCTGACGACGTAGCCGCGCAGCAGCCGGAGCCCGGCGTCGAACAGGAACAGGGTGACCATGCCGACGGCGAGCACGTCGAGGGTGCGCAGCGCGCCGTGGCCGATGACCTTGTTGTAGACGGTCATCATGAACAGCGGGGTGGCGAGCGCCAGCAGGTTGATGAAGACGCTGGCGAGCGCGATCTCGCCGAACACCGGCCGCAGCCGCTGGCGGATGCGCTCGGCCACCGCCGGGGGGTTCGTAGCGGGCTCGTCGGGCGCGGCGGTGACCACCGCCATGTCGGGGCGGGCGAAGTCGCGCAGGCGCCGGGGATCGTGCCCCTCGCCCGCGAAGAAGAGCTCGCCGCCGAGGCGACCCTCGACGCAATGGGCCTCGCCGCTGTGCGGATCGACGACGAGAAACGGCGGCTCCAGCTGCTCGAGCCGGCCGCGCGTCGCCGGCTCGGCGTGCAGCGGCACGCCGAGCCGCTCGCTCGCCGCCAGCACGTCGCGTAGCGCGTCGCCGCGGGGCCCGGCCGCCAGGGCCCGGTCGATGCGGGCGCGCTCGCAGGGCCGACGGGCGGCGTGAAGAAGATGATCGAGGGCCCCGGCGACGTCCGGTGACGACGCCGAGCGCGGCGCCGTCTCGCGGCGCGCGTCCTCCCGTAGCGGCACGGCGTTGCGCATGGCCTTCGGCCCTCGGTTGGGCCGATACGTTGCCCCGCTCGCCGCCTGGGGACAAGCTCCACCAACGATTGATACAGCTTTCAACCGCGTAATCTAGTGCAGCTTCAGAATTTTCGAATGTCCCGCGGCACGCCGATGCGATTGGCGAGCCGCTCGATCTCGCGATGGATCAGGTCGAGATTGCTGTCGCGCACGGTCGGGAGCTGGAATCGGGCGCGCCGCACGGCACCGTACTCGACGTCGGCGGTCAAAAGGGCGTCGCCCGCGTCGGCGACGGCGAGCTCGCGGCCGAACGGGTCGACGATGCGCGAGCCGCCCCAAAAGCGCAGCTCGCCCTCCGCGCCGGTCTGGTTGGTCATGACGACGGGCATGCCGTAGACCAGCGCATAGAACTGACACGCGAGCGCCCAGCCCTCGGGGTTGGAGAAGTCGGCGCCGACCACCCCCTCCCCCGAGGCCACCGGCATCGCCAGGGCGGTGGCGCCGGAGAGCGCGGCGAGATGGACCAGTCCGGGGTTCCAGGCGTCGGCGCAGAGCAGTACGGCGAGCTGCCACGGGCCGCCGTGGCCGACCACGTCGACATAGCGACCGTCGGCGAAGTACTTGTCCTCCTCCAGCTCGCCGTAGGTCGCGAGGTTGAGCTTGCGGTGGACGAAGACGCAAGCGCCGTCCCGCAGCACCGCCGCCGAGTTGTAGAACTGCGCGGCCGGGCCTTCCTCGACGAAGCCGACGACGATCGTCATCGCCGGCGCGTGGTGCGACAGCTGCAACAGGAAGGGGTCGTGGCGCGACATCGCGAGATCG
>JAAAPF010000080.1 GCA_009908425.1 Alphaproteobacteria bacterium | reverse complement strand
CCGGCACTTACACCCTCGGCTACCTCGCTCACGGCGACCTGCCCCATTCCACCCTGCTCGCGGTCGCCGTGGCCGCCAGCCTGTGGCTCTGGCTGCGCCTGAGCGAGGCTCCGACGCCGGCGCGGACGCTCGCCTTCGGCGTCGTCTGCGGCCTCGGCCTGCTGGCGAAGTGGAACTTCGTGGTGTTGGCGCTCGGCTATTTGGGGGTCGGGCTCGCCGCGCCCGCCACCCGCCGGCTGGTGCTGTCGTGGCGCACGCCGTTGATCGTGGCGCTCGCCGGCGCGATCGCGGCACCGTCGGCGTGGTGGGTGGCGACCCATCACCCCTCGCTCGTGGCGCTCGGCGAAGGTGTCCTGGTCGCGCCCGCGGACGCGGCGGCGCCCGGCCCGCTCGCCGGGCTGGGCGCGCTCGCCACCTCGGCGCTGGCCTTCCCGCAGCCGTGGCTGGTGCTCGCCCTCTTGGTCCTGTGGCCGGCGCGCCGCCGGTTGTCGCCCGCCGGCGGTCGCCTGGCGGCGCTGGTCGTCACCGTGCTGGCGCTGCACGCCCTGTTGGTGCCGGTGGCCGGGGCGGTGAACTTTCCCGAGCGCTGGATGATCGTGCCGCTGTTGCCGCTGCCGCTGCTCGGGCTGGCGGCGGTCGATCCCGGCCACCGCGCGGTTCCCGCGCTCGGCGGCGTGCTGGTCGCGCTCGCGGTCGCCGTCGTCCTGGTGCGGGCCACCATCGGGCTGACCGACGCCGCCTATTGCGGCACGTGTCGCACCCGCCTGCCGGCCGCCGCCTTCGCCGAAGCGATCCGCGACGCCGGGTTCGTCGCCGGCACGGTGGTCGCGCCCGACATGCACCTCGCCGGCAACCTGAAGCGGTGGCTGCCGCGGGCGCGGGTGGTCGTCCCGCGCCTGCCCGCCGGCGCTTGGCCCGCGCCGGGCGACGGGCAGTGCGTGGTCGTCTGGCGCGGCGCCGGCGACGGCGAGGGCGAGCGGGCAGCGTCGCGCGACGCGCTCGCCGCCGAGCTCGCGGACGCGCCCACCCACCGTGTCACGGCACCGCTGCTCGGCTCGCGCGCGCGCCACGCGACGATGAGCTTCCGGCTCGGCGCGGGGGAGGGGAGCTGCCGGTGACCGCGCTCGACGTCAGCGTCGTCGTGCCCGTCCGCAACGAGGCCGGCACGGTCGCGGAACTCGCCCGCCAGGTGGCCGTCGCGGCCGACGACGCCGAGTTGGCGCTCGCCGAGATCCTGTTCGTCGACGACGGCAGCACCGACGGGTCGTGGGCGGCGCTCGCGGAGCTGGCGGCGCGCGAGCCGCGGGTGCGGGCGCTGCGGCTGCGGCGCAACTTCGGCAAGGCGACGGCGCTCGACGTCGGCATCCGGGAGAGCACCGGCGCGGTGATCGTCACCATGGACGCCGATCTGCAGGACGATCCGGCCGAGCTGCCGCGCTTTCTCGCCGCGATGACCGACGACGTCGATCTGGTCTCGGGCTGGAAGCAGGGCCGGCGGGATCCGCTCGGCAAGACGCTGCCGTCGCGCTTCTTCAACTGGGTGACGGCGCGGCTGTCGGGGGTGCCGCTGCACGATTTCAACTGCGGCTACAAGGCGTACCGCCGCGAGATCTTCGAGACCATCACCCTCTACGGCGAGCTCCACCGCTACGTGCCCGTCCTGGCCCATGGCCGCGGCTTTCGAGTCGCCGAGCTGCCGGTGCGCCACCATCCGCGCCGCTACGGGCGCTCGAACTACGGGGTGGAGCGCATGGCCAAGGGCTTCTTGGACCTCTTGACGGTGTTGATGCTCAGCCGGTTCGCGAGCCGGCCGGGCCACCTGTTCGGGGGCCTCGGTCTCGCCTTGGGCGCCGTCGGCTTCGCCGTCCTGGCCTATCTGTCGGGGCTCAAGCTCCTCACCGGCGCCGAGATCGGCGATCGGCCGCTGCTGCTGCTGGGCGTGATGCTGGCGATCATCGCCGTGCAGGTGACGCTGTTCGGGGTCCTCGGCGAGCTGATCGTGAGCCGCACGGCGCCGCGCCCACCCGCGGCGCTCATCCGCGAACGCCGGGACTGAACGGTCATGCGCCGACTCTTGCGCTTGGTGCTGGCGGTGGCCGTCACCGCCGTCTGCGCGACGCTGCTCGCGGTCGAGCTCGACGGCGCCGCGCTCGGCGCCGTGCTCGCCGCGGTCGAGCCGGCGCCGGCGGCACTCGCCGCCGGCGTCGCGGTCACCCTGCCGTGGTGGCGCGGCGCGCGGCTGGCGGCGCTCTTGCCGGCGGCGCGGCGACCGGGCGGTGGGGCGCTGACGCGCGTGGCCGCCGAGGTGCTGCTGTGGAGCTTCCTTTTGCCCTTCAAGCTGGGCGAGCTGAGCTTTCCCTGGCTGTTGCACCGGCGGGCGGGACTGCCGCTGCAGGAGGCCGCAGCGCTCTTCGTTCTGGTGCGGCTGGCGGACCTGCTCACCGTCGCCGGCCTGCTCGTCCTCGGTGCCGGCGCGTGGCCGGCGATGGCCGAGCGCGGCCTCGCCGGCGTCGCGATGCTCCTTGGTGCGGCGTTGATCGCGGCCCCGGTCGGGGTGATCGCGGTGGCGGGACGGTGGCGTGACCGCCGACCGGCCGGGCGCCTGGCGCGACTGGTCGAGGGCGCGAGCCACGCCCGCACCCCCGCCGCCCGCCTCGCCGTGGTGGGTACGACGCTGGGGGTGTGGGGCAGCCACGTCGCCATCGCGGCGTTGGCCCTCGACGCCGTGGGGGTGTCGGTCGGGCTCGGGGCCACCGCGGCCGCCAGCGCCGCCGGCAACCTCGCCTTCGCCCTGCCGGTCTCCGGCGTCCTCGGCCTCGGCCCCCAGCAGGTCGCCTTCGCCGCGGCGCTGGAGGTCGCCGGCGTGGCCTGGACGCCGGCCGTGGCCGTCGCGCTCGGCGTTCACGCGGTGGTCGCCGTCACCGCGGTCGCGCTCGGTCTGGCCGCGTGGTGGACCTCGCCCGGCCGGCCGCGCCCCGCGCCCCGCTCACCGGCGGGCTCGCCGAGGTGAGCGGTCGCACGATCCGAGGTCGATCCCACGCGTTGGCCGATCGCCGTTCAGGAGAGGGGTCGCAACAGCAATATACGACCAAAGTCTTAGGTGACGCCGAGGCGACGGTGGGTATCCCGGCCCGGGCCGCCGGCTGTCGCCGGCCTCGCCGACGGGTCGCCGCGCGCGGAACTCCGCGATCAAAACAAATTTATCCAAATCTTAGTCGAAAGCGCTTTTACTTTGAATAAACACCGGTCCTACTTAAAATACTTTGATCATGATGCCGGTCTCTACTATAAGAAGGGTGTGTCCTCCCAGTGAGCTTCAAGCGGCGACCAACCGGTCGCCGCCTTTTTTTTGCCCTGCGCCGGACACCCGGCCCGTGGGCGGTGGACTCGGGCCGCTTCGTCGCGGCGGGTGTCGAGCGGCGGGCAGGTGCGGGCGAGGCTACGGTCGCCGTCGAGGTCGTCGCCGCGCCCCTACCGGCGGGCGGTACGCGCGGACGGCGGACTCCCCGGTCGAGCCCGTCGCCAACCCACCGGCATATACGGCGAAAGTCTTAGATGCCGCCGGCGCGGCGGCGGGGCGCCCGTTTCCGGCCCGGCGGTTCTCGCCAGCCGTGGCGACCGGGCGCGGTGGGCGGAAATCCGGGATCGAAACAAATTTCTCGAAATCTTGGTCAAAGGCTCGATTCCTTTGACGAAAACCGGAGCCGACTTTCGGTTGGTTGATCCGGCTGACCGCTTCTACTATAAATCGAGTGTGTCCTCCCAGTGAGCTTCAAGCGGCGACCAACCGGTCGCCGTCTTTTTTTGGCCGGGAGAACCCGCCCCGCCCGCGGGCGCGCGGACGGGGCGGGGGTCGGGCTCAGGCCGCTTCGTCGCGGTAGGCGTCGAGCGGCGGGCAGGTGCAGACGAGGTTGCGGTCGCCGTAGACGTTGTCGACGCGCCCCACCGGCGGCCAGTACTTGCCGAAGGCGGGCTCGCCGGCGGGTAGGACGGCGGTGTCGCGGTCGTAGGCGAAGGGCCATGCGGCGGCGACGAGATCGGCGAGGGTGTGCGGGGCGTTCCGCAACGGACTGTCCTCGGCCGCCCACACCCCACGCTCGACCGCGCGGATCTCCTCGCGGATGGCGATCATGGCGTCGCAGAAGCGATCGAGCTCGGCCAAGGGCTCGCTCTCGGTCGGCTCGACCATTAGCGTCTCCGGCACCGGCCACGACATCGTGGGCGCGTGGAAGCCGTAGTCGATCAGCCGCTTGGCGATGTCCTCGCCGCCGATCCCGGTCGCGTGCTTGATGTCGCGCACGTCCAGGATGCACTCGTGGGCGATCCGGCCGGCGTTGCCGCGGTAGACCACCTCGAAATGGCCCTCGAGGCGCTTGGCGACGTAGTTGGCCGCGAGGATCGCCGTCTTGGTGGCGTGGGTCAGCCCGTCGGCGCCCATCATCGCGATGTAGGCCCACGAGATCGGCAGGATCGAGGGCGAGCCCCACGGCGCTGCCGCGACCGCGCCGACGCTCTCGGCGCCGCCGACGCCGTCGACCACCGGATGGCCCGGCAGGAACGCCGCCAGATGCGCCTTGACGCCGATCGGGCCCATCCCCGGCCCGCCGCCGCCGTGCGGGATGCAGAAGGTCTTGTGCAGGTTCATGTGGCAGACGTCGGCGCCGAAGGCGGCGGGCTTGGCGAGGCCCACCAGCGCGTTGAGGTTGGCGCCGTCCATGTAGACCTGGCCGCCGGCTTCGTGGATCTTGGCGGCGATGTCCTTGATGCCGGCCTCGAACACGCCGTGGGTCGAGGGATAGGTCACCATCAAGGCGCCGATGCGGCCCTCGTACTGGGCGAGCTTGGCGTCGAGCTCGGCCTCGTCGACGTTGCCCTCGTCGTCGCAGCCGATGACCACGACCCGAAAGCCGGCCATGACCGCGCTCGCCGGGTTGGTGCCGTGCGCCGAGGAGGGGATCAGGCAGATGTCGCGGTGGTCGTCGCCGCGGCTCTGGTGCCAGGCGCGGATCACCA
>JAAAPF010000287.1 GCA_009908425.1 Alphaproteobacteria bacterium | reverse complement strand
GCCGGTGGAGACGCCCTTCAAGTAGAGCCAGGGCAACAGCTCCTCGACGTTGCGCGTGCGCCGCAAGAACGGCGGCAGCACCTTCGAGGTGAAGCGGATCTTCTCGCCGCCTTCGCCGTCGCCACGATCCCGCACCTTCGGTCGGCGCACCTCGATCGGCCCGATGCCGGTCTGGATCTCGCGCTCGGGCGCGTGCCCGTTGCGCACGACCCGACGTCGGCCGCGGCCGTCCTCGAGCTCGGCGTGCGCCGCGAGGAACGTCTCGACCTCGGCCTCGATCGCCTGCTGCAGCATCCGACGCGCTCCCGACCGCAGCACCTCGAGCAACGGATCGTCCTCGACGCTGCCACCTGTCCGCGGCAGCCGAACGACGGTATCGTCCTCCATGGCGTGTCCTCTTCATGGTGACGTCGATCATCACCGAGGATACGCCACCCCCGCGCTCATCCACCAAATTCGATCATAGCCCCCGAAGGCGCGACGGTGGCCCGAGGATCGTGACTGCGCGCGGCGCCGGGCTGTCTTGCGCCGGCCCGCGCGACCGCGCCGCGCCCGCCTTCGGCCCCTTATGCTGCACCGCGGCTGGCGCCGTTGCGGTCGACGTGCTTCATTGCGCCCGTGTTCGGGCCGACTGGCGTGGACGGGTCAGCGGCGGACGCAGCGGCTCCAGCCAACCATGATACTGCTTGAGCCTCGATCACCTCGGGAGGAGCCACATGCTCAATCGCGTTGTATCCGCATCGTCTGCACCTGCGCCGCTGACAGTTCATGATCATTGACGAGGCTTCAACCGCCCAAATCGAAAGTCTCGAGACAGTCGTCTGCATTATCGGAGCGGGCGCCGCCGGCATCTCCGCCGCGCTGGGTCTTGACGGCACCGATGTGCCGGTCCTCTTGTTGGAAAGTGGCGGTTTCGAGTACGACCGTGATATTCAGGCGCTTTATGCGGGCAAGGTTGTTGGGCAGAGCTACGATGCGCTGGACAACGTGCGCCTGCGCTATTTCGGCGGTACTACCAACCACTGGAACGGCCGTTGCGGCGTTTTCACCTCGCAGGCGCTCGCTGGCGCTGCCGGCACACCTCGAACCCGCTGGCCGATAACTTCTCGTGAGCTCTGGCAGTGGTACCCACGCGCCTCGGAGCTTTGCCAACTCGGCGCGCAAGAGGCGTTTCGACGGCCGCTCGAAGATCTGCTTATACATCCCGACGAAGCGGCGCTGACCAGGGCGACGACCCACCTCGCCCACCGCGCCTACATGCGCTCTCCACCCACCCGGTTCGGTGAGGTTTATCGTGCGACGCTTCAGCGCTCTGCGAATGTACGTGTGCTGCTCGGCGCCAACGTCCTAAAGCTACGGACAAACGAGAGCGGCCACGCGATTAGGGATGTGAGCGTGCGGACCCTCCGCGATCGCGAGCTTCGGATCCGTTCCCAATATTTCATCCTCGCGACAGGTGGCATCGAGAATGCACGGCTCCTGCTTCTCAGCGACACTTCTGATGGCCGCGGCATTGGAAATCAACACGGCGTCGTCGGCCGTTACTTCACGGAACATCTGACGTTCTTTAACGCGGCATCGCTGATAACGCGCTATCCATGGAATATGTGGAAGCCCTACCAGCCTGTGCACGAGCAATACGGACGCGTCGAAATCGACGTCACGATGCCGAACCGGGTATTCGATCAAAAGGACATCGCCATGTGCGATTTCCGGCTGGCGAACGGCGGCCGGCTCCATCAGGCCGGAGAACGGTCCGCCAAAGCGCTGCTCAGCGCGTTGAGGACTTGGTCCTTGCCGAACGATCCGCGGCCGCTGTTGAGGAACGTGTATCGACACAAGCGCGGCCTTGCCGAAGACGTCATGCGACGGGTCGTTCCCGGAGCTGAATTGAGCCCCGCCGGCGGGCCGTACGTGATGGATGTGCATGCCTCGCTGGAACAGCGACCAACGGCCGACAGTAGGGTCTATCTCGGCGATGATCTCGACCGGCTCGGTCAACGCCGCGCTGTCCTCGATTGGCAAATACCCCAAGAATCATTTCTGGACTTACAAGCAGTGCTGATGGAGTTGGCGCGTGGCTTGCTCAAGGAACGTCTCGGCGCCCTGCAGATCCACGTCAACACCTATGAAGACTTCCTAGATCAAGTGGCTTGGCAATGGCATCATATGTCGACCACACGCATGTCCGACGACCCGAGGTACGGCGTCGTCGACGGCGATTGCCGTGTCCATGGCATCCACAATCTCTACGTGGCTGGAAGCTCGGTCTTTCCTTCCGGGGGTAGTATCAATCCGACGCTCACAATTTGTGCACTGGCGCTTCGCTTGGCGCAACACGTTCAGATGCGTGCTCAGAGGGCGTAGTCGATGATTTCCCGCAGGACGACGTTGTTCGCCGGTGCGCTCGGCGGCGGTTTCTTCGTGCAGAGCGCGATCCCGACGCGCGCAGTCGCGCGCCAGCCGCAGGAGCGATTGCGCGCGTGGCGGGACTTTGGCCGCGAACTACTGGTTTCCGGGGAGTGTGTCCCTGCCGACGTCATGGCTGCGGCGGCGGAGCGTCCCTTCCGGCCGCCCCTGGAGCTGTTGTTGATGTCCGAAGGGAACTCGCCCGACGCGGGGCGACTCGTCGAGCGGGTCGAAGCGGCAGTGGATTATCGGGAGCTTGCTGTCATTGGCGGGTACCTCTTCCCCGCGGATTTTCAGCGGATCGGTGTTTTCGTCGCCTCTTGGATGTCGCGATCATGAGACGGCGATGGATGGGTCTGCTTGCTGGCGCGCTGTTGATGTTCGGTGTTGCGACGACGCTCAGCGTGGTTTTGTACGCTCGCCACTTGGCCCGTGCGGACCTGGCGGCTGCCGGAGACATCTCACCTCTTGAAGTCACGGTTGACTTTGCAGCTGACAACGCGTGTAGCCGACTGTCGCCACTTGTCGAAGTTGATGGCTTGTTACAGGATAGCGATCTGGTTTGTCTTGCAATTTCGGACCTGACAAATGGGAAGTCTCACGGGAGGAGTTGCGTGCTGCCGCCTCACGACGAGACCATCAACGCGGGGGCGTTCCTGCGGTACCGCGCTCCCTGCGCTCAGCAGGCCGATCACCGATATCGCTTCCAGGTCTACGCTCTCGACGCGTATGAGCGGCCGATCTCGTCCGGCGAGGCGCACGTGACATGTTGTCGCTCTTTGCTCGACCCGTAATCAACTTGGCGAATCCGGAAACGCAACGGACGCTTGGCGGTTTTAATTTGATTTTACAACCATGCGTGGAGTGCGCCGCTGGAGCTGGACAGTTTGGTGGGCCTGAATTGACAGGTTCTGGGCTTTCCTTGGAGGAAAGCCGATGCCCAGACGCCACCGCAGCCATAGCATCGACTTCAAGCGGCAGATCGTGGCCGAGTACCATGCCGGCGAGACGCTGTATGGCCTCGCCAAACGTCACGACTTCTGTCGCAACCTGATCCGGGTCTGGATCGAGAAGGCCGAAGCCGGCGCTTTCGACGACGAGGTCGCCACGGCCGACATGTTGGCGACCTACGAGGCGAAGATCGCAGCCCTCGAGCGCCTGGTCGGCCGACAGGCGCTGGAGATCGAGTTTCTAAAGGGGGCCGTGCGCTCCGGACCCTTGCCGAGAAGCGCGCCTACATCCGTCATCAGCGGCCCCGTGGGGTCTCGCTCAGACCCGAGTTTGCGCCCCGTAGGCAGACGCCTGCAAAACCGTCAGATTTTCACGACGTTACGAGAGGTGCCGTGGCGGCGTGTGCCTACGGGGTCGCGGGCCCTCGGGCGGTTCAGTCGGCGGCGAGGATCGGCTTGGGCGTTGACATGCCGAGCTTTTTGAAGACGTCGCGGGCGTCGGCGCCGATCCTGGTGGTCTGAACAATCGCCCGCTCGCCGCTGCGCCAGCGCACGGCCTTGATCGGCTCCAGGAGGGCGCGGAGGCGGCGCCAGGTCAGGTCGGTGGCGAGCTCGGCGCGGCGCTGGATCATCAGCGCCAGGACGCAGAGCTTGACGTGGGCGGTGATGCGCTGGGGCATCCAGTGGAACATCGGCCGGACTTCGAGGCCGGTGGTCTTCATCCGCCGGAAGCAGCTCTCGATGATCCACATGCCCTTGTAGCCGAGGGCGATGTCCGCGGCGGACAGGCTGTCGTCGTTCGTCGTCAGCACGAACTTGCCGTCGAGGTGCGCGGCCCGGCGGACCTTGTCGCGGTCGATGAAGGGACGGCCGTCGGCGTCCTGGGCGAGATAGGGCCCGAAGCGCTTGGAGGCGACGAGCCGGCAGGCCGCCTTGGGGTGGTCGGCGCCGAGGCGCTCCAGCTCGGCTTCGAGCTGGGCGAGAAGCTCGTCGCGGTGGCGCCGCTCGCGCTCGGCCTCCTCCTGGTTGAGGCAGAGGATGTAGCGCCGCCGGCGCTCGCCGCGGCCGAGGACGACCTCCTTGGCGCGCAGGCCGGGCGCGACGTCGGCGTAGCGGCCGGGATGGCTCAGGACCTCGTCGCGGATCTCGGCGACGCGGCGGATCGGCGTCGCCAGCACGTAGCGCCCCGCGCCCTTGGCGAGCGCGTCGAGCTGGCGCTTGCCGTAGAGCCCGGCGTCGCCGACGAAGAGCGTGCGGCCGAGGCGCATGTCGCGCAGATCGGCCTTCACCTGCTCGACGGTGGCGACGTCGGGGGTGTTGCCGGGGAACACCCACGAGCGCACCGGCACGCCGTCGCGGGTCACCGCGAGGGCGACGACGACCTGGGCGTCGTTGTCACGGCCCTCCTTGCTGTGGCCGCGCTTGCGCAACGGCGCGAAGGTGAGCCCGCGCCATTCGTGCGTCGCGACGTCCTCGTCGTCGGTCTCGAACCAGGCGGTGGTCGCGTCGTAGAAGACGAGGTCGACGTCGAGCTGGAAGAGATCGACGCCGCGCCAGAAGAGTTCGGCCTCGATCGCGTCGCCGTGCTCGGCGAGGACGTCGAGGGCGCGGTAGAACTGGCCGAGCTTCAGCGCGCGCGCCTCGGGGAGCCACGACCGCTCGAGCTCACGGTCGAAGCAGGCGAGCTTGGAGCCGGGACGAT
>JAAAPF010000095.1 GCA_009908425.1 Alphaproteobacteria bacterium | reverse complement strand
CCTCTTGGCGACGCCGGCGGACCGCGAGCGCGCGCTCGACCTCGTGCTCGACGTCGCCGGCCCGGCCGACGAGATGGCGCCCGAGACGCTCGCCGTGATCGCCCGGCTGCGCGCGGCGCTCGAGCTGGCGCCGCCGGCAACCCCCGCCTCCACCGGTGAGGCCCGGGGGTGAGCGGCGCCGACACGCTGCGACTCGCCCGGGCGCTCGACCTCGCCGCCCGCGCCCACGCCAACCAGCGGCGCAAGGGCGCCGCTCAGGAGCCCTACATCAACCACCTGGTGGAGGTGGCGGGGTTGGTCGCCGAGGCGACCGACGGCGCGGACGTCGACCTCGTGATCGGCGCGCTGCTGCACGACGTGATCGAGGACACCGCCGTGGCGTTCGACGAACTCGAACGCGATTTCGGCGGGCGCGTCGCCGGCTGGGTCGCCGAGAACTCCGACGACACGAGCGTGGCGAAGCCCGAGCGCAAGCGCCGCCGGCTCGAGCAGGCACCGCACAAGTCGACGGGTGCGAGGATCATCAAGACCGCCGACATGATCTCCAACCTGCGCGCCACCGCCGCATCGCCGCCGGCGGGTTGGCCGGCGGAGTGGTGCCTCGGCTACATCAAAGGCTGTCGCGAGCTGCACGCGGCCATGCGCGGCGCCGACGACGCGCTGGATCGCCGGTTCGACGCCGAGGCCGACCGGGCCGCGGCCAGTGTCGAGGCGTATTTCGGGCGGCTCGCCACGGGCGGCACCGTCGATTTCCAGCTCGACGCCGGCGCGGGCCAGCGGGTCCATCTCCTCTACCTCCCCAACACCGAGGGCGACGCCGCCACGCCGCTCGACCGCGATCGGCTGGTGGCGGTCATGGCGGCGCGCTTTTCGAGCTTCACCATCATGGACGGCGAGGGCGTCTTCGAGGGACGCCGGCGCCCCGTTCTGGTCGTGCGCGTGCGCAGCGATTCGACCGACGCCGTCGTGGCGACGGCCCAGGAGTTCTGTGTCGCCTTCGCGCAGCGCTTCGTCGGGATCGAAACCGAGGGCCGCTATCTCAGGGTCTACGCCGACGACACCGGCTGAGCCGGCCGCCGGCGGGACGGCGACGGGAAAAGGACATGAGCGCCAACAAGACGTACGACGAGATCGAGATCGGCGACCGCGCCAGTCTCACGCGGGTCTGCACCGAGAACGACCTGATCGTCTTCGCCCACGCCTCGGGCAACCTCAACCCGCTGCATCTCCCCAAGGCCGGGGTGATGCCGACCGAGGGCAGCGAGACGGTCGCCCCCAGCATGTGGGCGGGCTCGCTGTTCTCCGCGGTGCTGGGCAACGTGCTGCCCGGCATGGGCACGCTCTACCGCTCTCAGCTGCTCTACTTCGAGGGCCGCGCCCATGTCGGCGACGAGCTCGAGATCGCGGTGACCGCGCGGGAGAAGCGGCCGGATCGCGTCGTCCTCTTCGACTGCGCGCTCACCAACCAGCGCGGCGAGACCCTCTGCCACGGCACCGCCGAGGTCATCGCGCCGGCGGAGAAGATCGAGGCCGATGTCGACCTGCCGGAGCTGTTCGTCCGCCCGCACCAGCACTTCACGCGCGTGATCGACGGCCTCGCCGGGGTCGAGCCGATGCGGACCGCGGTGGTCTGCCCCGACGACGAGAACTCGCTCGGCGGGGCGCTCCTGTCGTGGCGCGAGGGCCTGATCCAGCCGATCCTGATCGGCCCGGAGGGCGACATCCGCAACGCCGCCGCGGGCCTCGAGGCCGACCTATCGGGGGTCGAGGTCATCGACGTCGCCAACCCGCACAAGGCGCCCGAGCAGGCGGTCGCGCTCGTCGGCGAGGGCCGCGCCGAAGCGATCATGAAGGGCAACATCCACTCGGACGAGATCCTGCGCGCGGTGCTCGCCAAGAGCAGCGGGCTCAGGACCGAGCGGCGGGTGAGCCACTGCTTCGTCCTCGACGTCCCCGGCCTCGACCATCTGCTGATCATCTCCGATGCGGCGATCAACATCAGCCCCGATCTCCAGTCCAAGGTCGACATCGTCCAGAACGCCATCGACGTCGCCCGCGCCATCGGGATCGCGACGCCCAATGTCGGCATCCTCTCGGCGGTCGAGACGGTGAACCCGGCGATCCCCTCGACCCTGGATGCGGCGATCCTCTCCAAGATGGCCGACCGCGGCCAGATCCGGGGCGGCCATGTCGACGGGCCGTTGGCGATGGACAACGCCATCGACATCGAGGCCGCCAAGACCAAGGGTATCCGCTCGCTGGTGGCGGGCCGCGCCGACGTCCTGATCGTGCCCAACCTCGAGAGCGGCAACATGCTGGCCAAGGAGCTGACCTTCGTCGCCAACGCCGACGCCGCCGGGGTGGTCTGCGGGCTCACCGTGCCGGTGATGCTCACCAGCCGCGCCGACGACGAGCAGGCCCGGCTCGCCTCCTGCGCGGTGGCCCAGCTCTACCACGCCTACAAGCGCGACGGCCGCCCGCTCGTCGAGCTGCCGCCCCGCGCCGAGGCCGCCGAGTGATCGGCTCGGGGAGCACGACATGAAACAAGCCATCGAGGTCGAGGACGCGATCGCGCCCATCCACGACGGCGCCAGCGTCATGTTCGGCGGCTTCATGGGAGTCGGCACGCCCTTGCGGCTCGTCGACGAGATCGTCCGCCAGCAAAAGCGCGACCTCACCATCATCGGCAACGACACCGCCCGGCCGGGCCAGGCCATCGGCAAGCTGATCGACGCCGACTGCGTGAGGCGGGTCGTCACCTCGCACATCGGCACCAACCCGGTGACCCAGAAGAAGATGATCGCCGGCGAGATCGAGGTCGAGCTGGTGCCCCAGGGCACGCTCGCCGAGTGCATCCGCGCCGCCGGCTACGGCCTCGGCGGGGTGCTGACGCCCACCGGCCTCGGCACGCTGGCCGAGGACGGCAAGCCGACGCTGGAGCTCGACGGCCGGATCTTTTTGGTCGAGCGCCCGATCGCCGCCGACTTCGCGCTGATCTTCGCGCACCGGGCGGATTACAACGGCAATCTCGACTTCACGCTGACCGCGCGCAACTTCAACCCGCTGATGGCGATGGCGGCGACGACGGTGATCGTCGAGCCGCAGTTCTTCGTGCCGGTGGGCGTGCTGCCGCCCGACGGGGTGGCGGTGCCGGGCCTTCTGGTCGACACCCTGGTGGCGAGGGACCACTGATGGACGCGACGGAACTCATCGTGAAGCGGGTGGCGCAGGAGCTGCGCGACGGCATGCTGGTCAATCTCGGCATCGGCATGCCGACCCAGGTGGCCAACCACGTCCCGCCCGGCATGACGGTCTACTTCCAGTCCGAGAACGGGCTGATCGGCATGGGGGCCCGCCCGCCCGAGGGGATGGAGGACCCCAACCTCACCGATGCCGGCGGCGCGTTCATCACCGCCCTGCCGGGCGCGGTCGCCTTCGACAGCGCCTTCTCCTTCGGGCTGATCCGCGGCGGCCATCTCGACATGACGGTGCTGGGCGGCCTGCAGGTCGACGGCCACGGCCATCTCGCCAACTGGATGATCCCCGGCAAGATGGTGCCCGGCATGGGCGGGGCGATGGACCTCGTCTCGGGCGCCAAGCGCGTCGTCGTCGCGATGGCCCACACCAACCGCGGCCAGCCCAAGATCGTGCGCGAATGCGCGCTGCCACTCACCTCGACCCGGCCGGTGAGCCTGATCGTGACCGAGCTCGCGGTGATCGAGCCCACGGCCGACGGCCTCGTCCTCAAGGAGCGCGCCCCGGGCGTGAGCGTGGAGGAGGTCCGCGCCGCCACCGCGGCCGAGCTGCTCGCGCCGGCCGACGTGCCCGAGATGCTGGCGGCCTGAGCCGGCGGACGGAGGAGCTCGGATGGTGCGGTCGATGGTCCTTGTCGCGTGCGTTGTCGTCGGCGCCGTCGAGGCGCGCGCCCTCGACCTCGGCCCGCGCCCGCCGACCCTCGTCGGCGACGCCGCGCGCGAGCGGATCGACGCGCTCTTGACCCGCTACGATCCGGATTACCCGGTGCAGCACCCGATCCGGGAAGCTCGGCTCGATCGCCTCGGCGCCGAGCTCTTCGCGCGCACCGTCGCCGGCCGCGATACCCGCTGCTCGCAGCAGATCTTCGTCGAGGCCAAATGGCTGGTGGGCTACACCGCCTGGTGGCCCCGCATCGACGCCCGCCTCGATGAGCTGGAGAACAGCTTCGCGATCGCCGATCAGACCTTCGCCGCCGAGCCCTACTACAAGGACGGGTTCTACGGTCGCTGCGCGGCCGAGGCCTTCATCCGGCTGGAAGCGACCATCGAGCAGTATTTCATCTTCGCGGATCGGGGCGAGCTGCCGCCGATGGCGCACGGGCCGATCGCGGCGGTGGGCCACGAGCCCACGATCGTCGACGAGCTCGAGGCCCTGTTGCGCTCCGATCCGGCGCGGCTGGGCGAGGACAACCGCTCGCGGCTGGGGGGTCTCGTCAGCATCCTGGCGACGGGGGCACGGGAAGACGGGGCGGTCGAACTCTGGCGCCGGACGGCGCGCGACGGCGTGCTCCCGCGCGATGCCATGGCGACGCAGATCGCCGAACTCAACCGCTTCATCGACGCCTGGCAGGACCCCGAGACCGGCTATTGGGGCGCCTGGTACCGCGACGGCGGGGACGGCTTCGCCACCACCGACCTCTCGATCACCTACCACATCGTCAAGGCGCGCAAGGGCGAGATCAACCATTGGCCCGAGCTCGTCGCCACCACCTTCGCCATCCGCGACCACGCCTACCCCTTCGGCTGGCTCAGCGACGGCCGCTGGACCAACCACAACAACTACGACCTCGTCCGCATCTTCGAATACGCCTGGCCGCACCTCGACGAGGCGCAGCGCGCCGAGGTCAAGACGCTCATGCAGGAGATGGTCGACTGGTCGTTCGCGGAGTCCATCCACGAGACCTATCGCGGCTTCAAGTTCCAGCCGGAGCTGTCGAGCTCGGTGGGGGCCGAGCTCTATTTCGGTGTCGGGTTCCTCGACGCCGTGGGCTACTTCGATCCGGAGCCCTGGCACGGCGAGCTCGCGCGCC
>JAAAPF010000138.1 GCA_009908425.1 Alphaproteobacteria bacterium | reverse complement strand
GCGGGAGTTCATGATCTGCGTGCTGCTGATCCCCTCGATCGTCTCGGTGTTCTGGATGACCGCCTTCGGCGGCACCGCCATCCACCAGATCGCCGTCGACGGTCTCGGCGCGGTCGAAGCCGCGCCGCTGGAGCTCAAGCTGTTCGAGATGCTCGCCGCCCTGCCGCTGACCGCGATCACCTCGTTCGTCGGCATCGTGCTGGTGATCGTCTTCTTCGTGACCTCGTCGGACTCGGGCTCGCTGGTGATCGACACCATCACCGCCGGCGGCAAGGTCAACGCCCCGGTGGCCCAGCGCATGTTCTGGGCGATCTTCGAGGGGCTGGTCGCGATCGCGCTGCTCTTGGGCGGCGGGCTCGGCGCGCTCCAGGCGATGGCGGTGTCCACCGGCTTTCCGTTCGCGGTGGTGCTGCTGCTCGGCTGCTACGCGATCGTGCGGGGACTTTGGACCGAGCCGCGGTGACGGGGGGCCCAGGCGCGGGCTCAGCCGCGCGCCCTGAGCGCCTCGAAGCCGGCGACGACGTCGAGGAGCTCTTCGGTGATGAGCGCCTGGCGGCGGTGGCGGTAGGCGCCGTTCATCTCGTCGAGGTGTTCGTCGATGTTGCGCTCGGCGGCCTGCATCGCCGCCAGCCGGGTGGCGTGCTCGCTCGCCGCCGACTCTGCACCGGCGCGAAAGAGCGAGATGAAGAGGTGCTGGCGCACCAACGCTTTGAGCAGCTCGGCCGGCGCCATCGTGAAGGTCGGTAGCCGGCGCGAGCCCCAAGGCCGGCTCTGCAGATGGGCGAGCCAGCGCGGCTCCAGCGGCAGCAGCTGGATCGCCTGCGGGCGCGCCGTCGCCCCGGGCGAGCGGCGGTTGTAGAAGACCAGGACGCGGGCGATGCCGTCGGCGGCCCGCGCGGCGTCGATCTCCAACAGGAGCGTGCGCGCGGTCTCTTCGAGGCCCTCGACCGCGCCCGCGAGCAAGAGCGTCCGGCCGACCTCGACGTCCGCCGCCTCCAGCCGCGCCGCCGCGCGCACGCCGGCGACGACGAAGTGGGTGCCGGCGCGGTCGATGCCGCGGGCGTCGAGGCGTTCGAGGGCGAAGCGCGCGATCTCCTGGTTGAAGCGCCCGCAGAGGCCGTGATCCGAGCCGAAGACGATCGCCAGCGTCGCGCCGTCGCTCTCCGCCATGCCGGCGAGCGGTGGGCGTTCGGCGCGGAGCACCACCTGCAGCCCCTGGTCGATGGTGCGGCGGTAGTCCCTGAGCGCCCGCACCGCCTGCTCGTACTGGCGGATGCTCACCGCCGACAGCGATTTCATCGTCCGCACGATGCCGCGCAGGTCCTCCGTGGTGGCGATCCGGCGCCCGAGGCTTTCGAGGGTCTCCATCGCTACTCAGCCGCGGTGACGGGCGACGACGGCGCGGGCGGCGTCGAGTACGGCCGCACGCTCGTCGTCGGCGAGCTCGCGCCCGCTCGCGATGCGCTCGCGCAGCTCGGGCCGCCGCTCGCGGATCAGCGTGCGCAGGTCCGCCTCGGTGTGCTCGACGGCGTCGAGCGGGACCTCGTCCAAGAGACCCGCCGTGGTGGCCAACAGCACGACGATCTGCTCCGGCACGCCGAAGAGATCGTGCTCGCCCTGCTTGAGGATCTCGCGCACCCGCCGGCCGCGCTCGAGCCGGCGCCTGGTGTCCTCATCGAGCCGGGTGCCGAAGCGCGCGAAGGTCTCGAGCTCCTCGAACTGGGCGTAGGCGAGGCGGAGATCGCCGGCGACGGCGCGAAAGCCCGCGAGCTGGGCCTTGCCGCCGACGCGCGAGACCGACTTGCCGACGTCGACCGCCGGCAGCTGGCCTTTCCTGAAGAGCTCGGGCGAGAGGTAGATCTGGCCGTCGGTGATCGAGATCAGGTTGGTCGGGATGTAGGCGGAGATGTTCTGCGCCTGGGTCTCGATCACCGGCAGCGCGGTGAGCGAGCCGCCACCCGCGTCGGCGCGCAGATGCGTCGCCCGCTCCAACAGCCGCGAGTGGATGTAGAAGATGTCGCCGGGATAGGCCTCGCGCCCCGGCGGCCGGCGCAGCAGGAGCGACAGCTCACGGTAGGCGCGGGCGTGGCGGGTGAGGTCGTCGTAGACGATCAGGACGTCGCGGCCGCGGGCCATGAACCACTCGGCCATGCTGGTGGCGGCGTAGGGGGCGGCGTATTGCAGGCCCGGGGCCTCCTCGCCGGCGGCGACGACCACGATGCTGTGGTCGAGCGCACCGCGGTCGCGCAGCTCCGCGATCACCCGGGCCACCGCCGCGCCGCGCTGACCGATCGCGCAGTAGACGCAGACGACGTCGCCGCCCGCCTGGTTGAGCATGGCGTCGAGCGCGATCGCCGTCTTGCCGGTCTGACGGTCGCCGACGACGAGCTCGCGCTGGCCACGGCCGATCGGGATGGCGGCGTCGACCGCCTTGATGCCGGTCTGCAGCGGCACCTCGACGGGGGCGCGGGCGACGATCGCGGGTGCCGGGCGCTCGATCGGCCAGCGTTCAACGGCGGCGGGCTTGCCGGCGCGATCGAGCGGCCGGCCGAGGGCGTCGACGACGCGGCCCAAGAGCGCCTCGCCGACCGGGACGTCGAGCGCCCGGCGCGTGCGCCACGCCGCGTCGCCGACCCGAAGGCCCTCGCCGTGGCCCAAGAGCACGACGCCGACATGGTCGCGCGCGAGGTTGGCGGCGAAGCCCACGAGCCCGCCGTCGAAGGCGATCAGCTCCTGATCGCGGACGTCGGAGAACCCGCGGACCTCGGCGATCCCGCTCGCCAGCCGGGTGATGGTGCCGACCTCCTCGGTGGCGAGCTGCGGGCGATAGGTGTCGAGGGCCGCTTCCACCGGGCCGATGCCGGCGTCGACGACGCGCGCGAGCACGCCGGTCGCGGGCGCGTCGTTCATGCCTCGGCCTCGGCCTCGGCCGCGACGCGCCCACGCTCGCGCGCTTCGGCGTCGGGCAGGGTGTCGAGGCGCTCGCTGACCGCCGCCTCCAGGCCGTCGAGCCAGCTCTCCAGCGTCCAGGCCACCCGCCGGCTGCCGGCATGCAGCACGATCCCGCCGGAGACGGTCTCGTCGGCAGCGTAGTCGACGGCGAGCTCTTCGCCCAAGCGCTCGTGGATCGCCTTGGTGAGCTTGCGCTTGGCGCCCGCGGAGAGCTCGAAGCGGCTCTTCACCGTGGCGGTGCCGGCGGCGGCGATCTGGGCCCTGGCGTCCTCGTCGAGATCCGCGAGCCGGCGCACGAAGCCCTGCGCGATGCGCTCTCCGAGATCGGCGTCGGCGAGATCGACCAGGGCGCGCCGGGCCAGCTTGTAGAAGGCGTCACTGGCGCGGCGACGCAACTCGTCCAGAAAGCTGGCGCGCTCGTCCTCGAGTTGGGCGAGCCAGGCCTCGCGCTTGTCGTCGACCTCGCGGCGAGCGTCGCGTTCCAGCGCCGTGCGGGTCTGCTCGGCCTCCCGCTTGGCCTTGTCCAGTTCGTCCTCGCGCGCCGCCTCGAGCTCGCGTTGGCGCGCCTGGAGCCGTTCGGCCTCGGCCGCGGCGTCCACTTTCGCCTGCTCGGCCTCGGCGACCCGGTTCTCGATGCGCTCCTCGCGCGCCGCCATGGCGCGGGTGATCGGGCCGTAGAGGAAGTGCTGCAACAGCCAGACCAGCACAAGAAAGTTGACGATCTGGGCGGCGACCGTGAGCCAGTCGATCTGCATCGCTCAGCCGCCCGCCTGCGCCACCACGCGGTCCCAGAACGGGTTGGCGAAGATCAGGATCATCGAGACGACGAAGCAGTAGATCGCGGTCGATTCGATCATCGCCAGGCTGACGAACAGGGTGCGGGTGATGGTGTTGGCCTCGTCGGGCTGCTGGGCGATGGCGGCGAGCGCCTGGGCGGCGGCACGGCCCTCGCCGAGGGCGGGTCCGATCGCCCCGATGCCGATGGTGAGCCCGGCGGCGAGGATCGAGGCGGCGGCGACGAGGCTTACGGGGTCCATCGACCGGCTCCTTCAGTGTCGGTTGTCGCCGTCGGCGTCGCCGGCGTGCGGCCGGGCGGCGGAGGCGATGTAGACCATCGCCAGCACGGCGAAGATGTAGGCCTGGATCAGGCCGGTCAGCAGGCCCAAGAGCTGCATGACGATGGGAAAGAAGAACGGCACGACGCTGATCAGGATGGCGACGATGACGGTGCCGCTCATCACGTTGCCGTAGAGGCGCACCGCCAGCGCCACCGTGCGCGAGATCTCGCCGATGAGGTTGAAGGGCAGCATGAAGGGGGTCGGCTCGACGTAGCGCTTGAGGTAGCCGACGACGCCCCGCTCGGCGATGGCGTAGAGCGGCACCGCCACCAGCACGCACAGGGCCAGCGCCGTCGTCGTCGAGAGCGAGCCCGTCGGCGGCTCGAAGCCGGGCACGACGGCGAGGATGTTCGAGGTGGCGATGAACAGAAAGAGCGTGCCGATGAACGGCAGATAGCGGCCGGGCTCGGTGCGGGTGACGTCGCGGATCTGATCGCGCATGCCGGTCACCAACACCTCCAGCAGGTTCTGCCAGCGGGAGAGCTCCTCGCCGGTGGAGAGACGGCGGGTGATCAGGTGCGAGACCAGCACCAACAGCGCCATCACCAGCCAAGTGAAGAGGATGGTGGCGTTGAGTTCCAGGGGTCCGAAGCGCCAGAGGACGATCTGGTCGGGCGAGATCTCCATCAACCGCCGCCCCCGCGCAGCGGCGCCCCGACGCGGCGGGTGACCGCCAAGCGTGTGACGATGAACCCGGCGACGCAGAGCAGGAACGCCGCCGCGCCGAGTTGCGCCGCCAGGGCGAGGGCGCCGGCCACCAAAGCCACCCGCGCCAGCGCGCCCCCCACCAGCGCCGCCGCCGGCCGCTCCGCGCCGGCGAGCGCGTTCACCGCGCGCCACAGCGCGGCGAGGTAGAGCCCCGCGAGCGCCGCGCCGGCGAGGAAAGCGCCGGCCAGCGCGAGGACGTCGAGACCGGCCGGGGTCTCAATCATGGCGGCTCTCCCGCTGCACCCACCACCAGGCGTTGACGCAGCCGAGCACGACGCCGACGAAGAGGAAGGTGAGCGTCCACGACACCCGGTCGTCGAAGCGCGAATCC
>JAAAPF010000173.1 GCA_009908425.1 Alphaproteobacteria bacterium | reverse complement strand
GTGGAAGGCGACCCGGCCGTCGGCGTCGCGCTCGATCGTGTCGACCGCGGTGATCACGCCGGTCGCCCGGACGGTGACGCCGGTTTCCTCGCGCGCCTCGCGCTCGGCGCAGGCGAACAGGGTCTCGCCCAGCTCCTGGCTGCCGCCGGGCAGGCTCCACTGGCCCTGACCCGGCGGCCGGCCGCGGCGGACCAGCAGCACCTCCGGCCCCGTCGCCTCGGCCGCGGCGCGCAGCACGACGACGCCGACGCCGACCCGCGGCCGGTCGGGGTAGTGGTTGCCGCTCACTTCGTCGGTTCGGCCGGCCGGCGGCCGAAGGCGGTCGCCTCGAACGGCGGGTCGACCGGCACCCGCAGGCCGGTGGCCAGCGCGTTGGTCTGGTTGGCCAGCCCGACCACGGCCATCAACTCGCCCAGCATGGCGTCGTCCATGCCGGCCTTCTTCGCCGCCGCGGTGTGCGAGGCGATGCAGTAGTCGCAGCCGTTGGTCGCGCTGACCGCGACGTAGACCATCTCCTTGACCACCGGGTCGAGGGCGCCGCCGGGGGCCATCACCGTCTTCACCTGGTCCCAGATCCGGGCCAGGGTCGCCGGGTCGTGGGCCAGCGCCTTCCAGAAGTTGTTGATCCAGTCGACCCCGCGGGTCGCCATGATGTCGTCGTAGACCGCCCGGACCTCGGGCGGCGCGGCGTCGTACTCGATCATGGGCGGCAGCCCTCCCGGCCGATGCGATGCGATGCGGGTGCGATGCGGCGAGGCTAGCGCAGCCGCCGCGCCCGGACCAGACGCGACGCCGGGTCGCCCGGCGCGCGGCATCGGGGTCGGGGCCGCCCGGGCGACACGATCCCCGAATTGTCACGGCCGCAACCGCGGCCGCGTGGTACCATCGTAGGAAAACAACGGCGGGTCCGGCGACAACGCATCCCACGGGGAGGGGCGAGCCATGCCGGAAGTGCGCATTCTGTCGCTGGACGGCGGCGGCATCCGCGGGGTGATCCCCGCCACCGTCCTGGCCTATCTGGAAGACCGCCTCGACCGGCCGATCGGCGAGGTGTTCCACCTGGTCGCCGGCACCTCGACCGGCGGCATCCTGGCCGCGGGTCTGGCGCCGCGGCGCAGCGGCGCGGCGATGACGGCGGCCGAGCTGGTGGCGCTCTACCGCGACCGGGGCGGGGAGATCTTCGACCGGTCGTTCTGGCACGGTTTCGGCTCGCTCGGCGGCCTCTCCGACGAGAAGTACCCGGCCGGTCCGCTCGAGGGCATCCTGACGGAAAAGCTGGGCGATCTGCGCCTGGCCGACCTGGCGCGCGAGCTGCTGGTCACCGCCTACGACATCGAGCGGCGGTCGCCGCACTTCTTCAAGAGCTGGCGCGCCCGCGGCACCGGCGCCGACCGGCCGGCGGGCGAGAACGCGGCGACCCGCGACTTCTTCCTGCGCGACGTCTGCCGCGCCACCTCGGCGGCGCCGACCTATTTCCAGCCGGCGCTGGCGTCGAGCCGCGGCGGCACCCGCCATGCGCTGATCGACGGCGGCGTGTTCGCCAACAACCCGGCGATGTGCGCCGTCGCCTCGGCGATGAAGATCTATGCCGGCCAGGGTCAGGGCCGGGGCCAGGGTCGTGTTCGCCCATTCGTAGTGTCGCTGGGCACCGGCCTGACCGAACGGCCAATCCCCTATGACGAGGCCAAGGACTGGGGGTTGCTCGCCTGGGCGCGGCCGGCGCTGGCGGTGATGTTCGACGGCGTCTCGGACACCGTGGGCTACGAGCTCGACCAGCTGCTCGGCCGCGACCACAAGCGCTTCGACATCGCCCTGGGCGCCGATCCGGCGGACCCGGCGGCGCCCAACGACGACATGGACGACGCCCGGCCGGAGAACATCGCCCGGCTGATCGACCGCGCCGAGGCGCTGATCGCCGCCAACCGCTCGCGGCTGGACCTGGTGGTCCGGCGGCTGAAGCGGGAGATGGTGCCGTTGACGGTGTAGGGGCGCGGCCTGCGCCCACCCGTCGGGGTCATCCAACATCCAACGGTGTCATCCCCGACTTGGTCGGGGATCGTTGCTGGCCGTGCGCGACGCCCGCCACGGGCGCGCTTCACTGCGCCCACGGCGGCGGGAGCGCGCCGCTCGCAAAGGTCGCCGCCTTCGCGGCGATGACGCCTGTGGGGAGGGCGGCGACGTAGACTGTGGGGAGGGCGGCGCTGACGCTTGCGGGGAGGGCGGCGATGACGCCTGTCGGAGAGGCGGCGGTCGTGGTGGTGGAGTGGGGGACGTCGCTGCGCCTCCGGCGGCGGGAGCGCGCCGCCCGCAAAGGTCGCCGCCTTCGCGGCGATGACGCCTGTGGGGAGGGCGGCGACGACGCCGGTGGGAGAGGCGGCGCTGACGCTTGCGGGGAGGCGGTGCTGACGCTTGTGGAGAGGCGGCGATGACGCGCTTGGGTGGGGCGGGCGCCCTGGTCGCCCCGGTCGTCCTGGTCGCCTTGCCCCCCCTGCTACCCCTCGCCCGCGAGCAGGCTGTCGGCGGCGGCGCGGGCCTGGTCGGTGACCGTGGCGCCGGCCAGCATGCGGGCGATCTCCTCGCGCCGGGCCCGGTCGTCGAGGCCGACGACGGTGGTCGAGACGTGCTCCGCCTCGGCCGCCTTCTGGACCCGCCAGTGGTGGCCGGCGCGCGCGGCGACCTGGGGGCTGTGGGTGACCACCAGCACCTGGACCCGCTGGCCGAGCCGGGACAGCCGCTCGCCCACCGCCGCCGCGGTGGCGCCGGAGATGCCGCTGTCGACCTCGTCGAACACCAGCGTCGGCACGCTGCCCGAGCCGGAGCGCCGGGCCTCGGCCAGCACCACCTTGAGCGCCAGCATGAACCGCGCCAGCTCGCCGCCCGAGGCGATCTTGCCGATCGGGCCGGGCGCCGCGCCGGGGTTGGTGGCGACCCGGAACTGCACCCGGTCGGCGCCGGTCGGGCCCCAGTCGCCCTCGGCCAGCGCCTCGACCGCGGTGGCGAACCGGGCCTTTTCCAGCTTCAGCGGCGGCAGCTCGTCGGCCACCGCGGTGTCCAGGTCCGCCGCCGCGGCCCGGCGCCGGGCGGTCAGCGCCTCGGCGGCGGCGACATAGGCGGCGCGCGCCTGCTCGGCCTCGCGGGCCAGCCGGGCCAGCTCGTCGCCCTGGCCCTCGATCAGCGACAGCCGGCGCGCCAGATCGGCGCGCAGGGCGGGCAGGGCCTCGACCTCGAGCCCGTGCTTGCGCGCCGCCTGGCGCAGGGCGAACAGCCGCTCCTCCAGGCGCTCCAGCTCGGCGGAATCGAGGTCCATGTCGGCGCCCAGGCTCTGCAGCTGGGCCAGCGCGTCGGTCAGTTCCGCCGCCGCGCGGTCGAGCGTCGCCAGCACCGGATCGACCCGGCCGCCGGCCTTGTCGGCGATGCGCTGAAGCGCGCGCTGGGCCGCGCCGACCGCCCGGTCGGCCCCGGCATCGCCCTCCAGCGCGGCGAGCGCGGCCTGCACGGCCTCGATCACCCGCTCCCGGTGCATCAGCATGTCGCGGGTCTCGGCCAGCCGCTGCTCCTCGCCCGCCTCGGGCGCCAGCTGGTCGAGCTCCTCGACCGCGTGGCGCAGCCAGTCCTCCTCCTGGCGGGCGCGCTCGGCCTCCTCGGCCGCCTCCCGGCGCGCCGCCTCGATCCGGCGCCAGGCGCGCCAGGCGTCGGCCACCGATTCGAGCGCATCACCCAGCCCGGCAAAGGCGTCGAGCACGCCGCGGTGGGTCTGCGGGTTCATCAGGCCGTGGGTCTCGAACTGGCCGTGCACCTCGACCAGCGTCTCGCCGATCTGGCGCAGAAGGCCGACCGACACCGGCTGGTCGTTGAGGTGCGCCCGGCTGCGGCCGTCGCCGTTGAGCGAGCGGCGGATCACCAGCCGGTCCTCGACCTCCAGGTCCGCCTCGGCCATCAGGGCGAAGGCCGGATGGCCGGCCGGTAGGTCGAATTCGGCGGTGACGCTGGCCTGGTCGGCACCGCGGCGCACCAAGCCGCTGTCGGCCCGGGCGCCGAGCGCCAGGCCGAGGGCGTCGAGCAGGATCGACTTGCCCGCGCCGGTCTCGCCGGTCAGGGCGCACAGGCCGGGGGCGAAGCCGAGCGTCAGGTGCTCGATCAGGACGACGTTCTTGATCGCCAGCCCGGCGAGCATGGCGCGGCCCCGCGGTTCCTAGAAAATCCAGTCGAGCGCGTCGTCGATGAAGCCCTGGTCCTCGCGCGGGCGCACGCCCTCGTCGACCAGCAGGGCGTAGCTGTCGAGGTACCAATCGCTGCCGGGATAGTTGAAGCCCAGCACCGCGGCCGACCGCTGCGCCTCCCGGGCCAGGCCCATCGACAGGTAGGCCTCGACCATGCGGTGCAGCGCCTCCGGCGTGTGGGTCGTGGTCTCGTAGTTGCGCACCACCGACAGGAACCGGTTGATCGCCGCATTCCAGTGCCCCTGGCGCAGGTACCAGCGGCCGATCTCCATGTCCTTGCCGGCCAGCTGGTCGCGGGTCAGGTCGATCTTCAGGGCGGCGTCGGTGGCGTAGTCGGTCTCGGGGAAGCGGTTGACCACCTCGCGCAGCGACTCGAGCGCCAGCACCGTCATCTGCTGGTCGCGCTCGACGTCGGAGATGCGCTCGTAATAGCACAGCGCCTTGAGATAATAGGCGTAGTCGACGTCCTGGTTGCCCGGATGCAGCTGGATGAACCGGTCGAGCGCGACGATCGCGTCGTCGTAGCGGGTCGCCTGGTAGTGCGAGAAGGCCGACATGATCTGGGCGCGGGTCGACCACTGGGAATAGGGGTGCTGGCGCTCGACCTCGTCGAACAGGTCGGAGGCGAGCGAATAGTTCTCGTCGTCCAGGGCGTTGAACGCCTCGGTATAGATGCTCTCCGCCGGACGCTCGACGTAGGGGATCTCCTCCTCCCCGCTGCCGCAGGCGGCCAGGGCCAGCAGGCCGGCCGCGGCGACGGCGGCGGTCAGCGGGCGCGCACGGCGCCGGGATCGGACGGGGCGGATCGGGGCGGGGTCGGTCCGGAACGGCATCTCTGAGGGTCGCTCGACTGTCGGGGCTCGGGGTGGCGGGGCCGGGCGCGCCCGCCCGGG
>JAAAPF010000100.1 GCA_009908425.1 Alphaproteobacteria bacterium | reverse complement strand
CCGCGTCGCCTTCGACGTCGAGCTCGGCGTCGACGCCGCGGGGCTCACCACCGCCGACGGCGTCGAGGCCGCGCTCGACCGGCTGGTCGTCGGCTCCGACGCCTTCACCGTCTCGGGCTGGCCCGGGCGCGGCCGCGCCGAGGGCGCGCTCGCCGTCGACGCCGCCGGGCTGGCGGGAGCGCTGACCTCGGGCGAGGCCCCGGGCGAGCTCGCGGTGGCGACGCTCGCCGTCGACGTTGCCGCGCTCAGGGCGGAGAACGACGGCGGCATCGCGGTCACCGGCCGCGGGCGGGTGGACGCCGGCGGCGTGAGCGGCCGTCTCGACGGCGCGGCGCCCGTGGCGGTGACCCTCGGCGCGCTCGGCGTCGAGGTCGCCGAGCTGGTGGCCGGGCCGGCGCGGCAGAGCTTCACCGGCGCGGTCACGCTCGGCGAGCTCGGCGCCGAGACGGCGGGTGCGCCCGCCCAACGCCTGGCCATCGCGGAGGCGACCATCACCGGCATCACCGCCGATCCGGCCACGGCGGTCGCGGTCGAGACCGTCGACCTCGCCGGCCTCGACGCCGAGATCGCGCTCGCCCCGCCCGCCGCCGGCGACGACGCCGGGACGGCGCCGGCTTCCGACGCGAGCGCCGGCGCGAGCGCGGGTCCGGCGGCCGACGCGGGCGCGGGCGGCGGCGCCGCGCCGGCGGTGAGGCTCGGCACGCTGAGCGTCGCGCCGGGAGCGCAGGTGCGCCTCAGCGACGAGCGCGGCGGCGAGGCGGTGCGGCTGCGGTTCGACGTCGAACGCTTCGAGGCCGGTCCTCTCGACACCGGCGCGCCCACCACCCCCACGGCGCTCGCGCTCGAAGCCGGCGTCGAGGACAGCGGCCGCATCACCCTCGACGGCTCGGTCACGCCGCTGGCGTCGCCGCCGGACGGCGACGTCCGCTTGAGCGTCGAGGGCTTTCCGCTGCCGCTGGTCTCGGCCTACGCGACGGAATTCGCCGGGGTCACGATCGAGAGCGGCGATCTGGGTCTGAACGTCGACGCCGACGCCGCCGCCGGGAACCTCGCCGGCCAGCTCGGGCTGGCGGTGGGCGATCTCTTCCTGGGCGAGCCGAGCGCCGACACCGCCGCCCGCTTCGAGCAGGATTTCGGGGTGCCGTTGGATTTCGCCGTCGGTCTGTTGAAGAACGACGAGGGCGTCATCGCCTTCGACCTCCCGCTCGCGGGCACGGTGGAGGCGCCGGTGGTCGACTACGGCCCGGTGATCGCCAAGGCGATCAGCGGCGCGGCCGCGAGCCTGTTGCCGACCAACTGGTTCGGCGACGGCGGCACCATCGCCGTCGAGCCGGTGCCGTTCGCGGCCGGCAGCGCGGCGCTCGCCGACGACGGCACCGCCGTCGCCGACGGCGTCGCGGCGATGCTGGCCGCGAAGGCGACGCTGGCGATCCGCGTCTGCGGCAAGGGCGCCCGCGCCGATCTGGCGGCGCTGCGCGGGCTCGACCCCGCCGCCGGCGAGCCGCTCGAGCCGCCGAGCGAGGCGGAGGTCGAGCGCGTGCTGGAACTCGCGCTCGACCGCGGCCGGGCGGTGCGCGGCTATCTGGTCGAGCGCCACGGCATCGCCGCCGAGCGCGTCCGCGACTGCCGCACCACCTACAGCTTCGACAGCGACGCCCCGCCCCGCGCCGATTTCCAACTCTGACGACGTCCGACGCCGAGCCGGGCTCAGTGCCCGGCGAAGACGAGCTCGCGCACCGGCAGGAACAGCGCCTGGATGCGCAACAGCGCGGCGTGGACGATGCCGACGGTGTCGACCATGTGCAGAAACGCCCACTGCGCCATGCCGAGATCGGGGTCGTCGAGGCGGTCGTGGTTGCTGGTGTAGGCGTTGGCGAGGCACTTGCTGCCGGGCGGGATGGCGGCGGTGCCGCCGTCCCAGAGCGGGGCGAGAAAGACGGTGACGGTCCCCGGCTCGGCGCGCCGCTGGACGTCGACCAGCCGGTCGCTCGGGCGGAACTGGCCGGCCGGGATGACCTCCTGGACGTCGGCGACGACCATCGGGACGATGGTGAAGGGCCGGGAAAAGCAGGCGACCTCGGCGACCATGCCGGGCGTGATCACCTGTGCCGAGAGCTGATCGAAGCCGGCCTCGATGATCCCGCGGTCGAGCTCGTCGGGGATCAGGATGCCGGCGGGGCGCAACAGCGAGCTCACATAGTCCCCCGGCTGCAGCGCGAACTGTTCGATCCGCCCGGCGGAAAGCGCGCTCACCACGGTCTTCTCGAGCTCGACCTCGGCCTGCTCGACCGTGGCCAGAGCCGTCGCCCGCCGCGCCGGCAGGAGCTCGGCGAGCTCGGTCTCGACCGCGCGGCGCGCCGCGATCGCCGCGTCGAGCCGCCCTTCGCGGGCGAGCACGAGGTTCTCGAGGCGCCGGATCTCGCGCGCGCTCACGACGTCGGGGTTGCGGGCGTTGACCTCGCGCTTGAGCGCCAGCTCGTAGCGCGCCTCCTCGATCGCGCCCCGCGCCTCCTGGACCCGCCCCGCGGCCTCGGCCAGCTCGAACTCGGCGACGGCGAAGGCGGCGTCGACCTCGGCCAGCCCCTGCTCGGCGGTGACGACGGCGGCGCGCTGGGCGCCGTCGTCCATGCGGAAGAGGACCTCGCCTGCGGCGACGTGCTGGCCGTTGGTGACGTACACCTCGCTCACGCGGCCCGGCGTCTCGGGCAGGATGGTCTGGGTGCGGAAGAACATCACCGCGTTGGCGGTCGACGGGTGGTAGTAGAAGATGATGGTGATCAGCGTGATCGTCAGCAGCAGGCAGGCGGTGATCCCCCAGCGCAGCTCGAACCACACCGAGAACAGCGTGATCTCGCGGCCGAGCCGCTTGCCCTGGACGTAGCGCCGGTAGAGGAAGTCGGGGAAGACGGTGACCAGCGAGCACAACAACAGCTCAAGCATCGGGCGGGGTCTCCGGCCGGCGCCGCCGCTCGAGCGAGCGCGCGATCGCGTAGAGCGGCGTCGCCAAGTCCGGCAGCTTGAGCGCGGCCAACAGTAGCGCCGCCACCCAGAACAGGTTGTTGTGGGTGACCAGCGCCAACAGCGCGAGGATGCCGATCACCTGGTACTGCGTGCTGTTGGCCCGGTGCGCCATCATTTCCGGCAGCGCGTGCAGGCGGAAATAGAGGTTGCCGAGGATCAGCAAGAAGACGAGCACGAAGACGACGACGACGGTGAAGAGCCAGTCGCCGCCGGCGGGGCCGGCGACGAAGACCGGCAGGTGCTCGGGAGCGAGCGGGTGGATGTCGGCCATGCGGAAATCTCGGGACTGAGGGCGGCGGGTGGCGGCGCGGCGGCGAACGGCGGGCGCGGCCCTCAGGCCGCCGGCACCGCCAACAGCGGCGCGGTGGCGCGGGCGAGCACCCGTTCGGTGACGCTGCCGCGCAGCGCGTCGCCGACCCCGGCGCGCCCGGCGGTCGCCAGCACGATCAGGTCGGCGTCGATCTCGCGGGCGCGGGCGGCGATCACCTCGCCGGGCTCGCCGGCGCGGGTCAGCCGCCGCAGCCGCGCGCGCGGCAGCTCGGCGTCGGGGATGTCGGGCGCGTCGGCCTCGGCACCGACGTGACAGAGCTCGACCTCGACGCCGTCGTCGGCGAGGCCGCCGACGAGCTCGGCGGCGCGGGCGACGGCGCCGCGCGGGTCGGGCTCGCGGTCGACCCCGACCAGGACGCGCGCCAGCCCCAAGCCGCCGTCGGCGAGCGAGACGAAGCCGCGCGCGCCCTCCGGCACCACCAGCGTCGGCACCACCGCCGCGCGCGCGACCGCCTCCGACACCGACCGGCGCAGCAGCTCCCATTGGCCGTGCGGGCCGCGGCTCGCCAGCACCAGCAGGTCGGGGGCGTCGGCGTCGATCCGCCGGAACAGGGTGCGGACCGGATCGCGGCCGTCGAAGACCAGCTTGCGGACCTCGACGCCGAGCTCGGCGGCGACGGCGTGCTTGTCGGCGCCCTCGCGCAGGAGGCCCCAGGCGGCGAGGCGCGGCCGCACCCCCGGAAACCGGCTCCAGTCGAAGGCGTCGCCCTCGACCGCGCCGACGTGGAGGAGGGTGAGCTCGGCCTCGTGCACCAGCGCCAACGCCAAGGCGTGGGCGAAGGCGACCTCGCTGGCCGTCGAGAAATCGGTGGCGTGGATGATCCGCATGCGCGCTCGCCTGGTGACCGGTGCCGTGGCCGCGGCGCCGCCGCGCCCGGCCTTGCGCCCTCTATGGCCGCAAGCGCGCGGGCTGACCAGCCGCCGCACGCGTGGCCCGCCCGCCGGCTCGACCTTTCCCACCGCGCTCTCGAACCTGGCGGCCGTCGCGCCTTCTCGACCAGCCGGGCGATCGCGCCGTGCCGCTCGCTCACGGACCGCCGAACGCGCCCCTCGCGGGGGAGCCGTGCCCGGCCATTCCCCCAGGAGGCGCCTTTGCACGGGTCGACCATGTGCCTCGCAATACGTTGATCTGCAGAGATTTTTCGGCTTTCTGGGTTCGTTCGGCAATACGGGGGCTCGGCGACACGGGTGCGGGTCCGAAAGCGCACACGGCGCTATAGGACTATGCACCTAAAAGTGCGGCGACGCGACCCGCCCGATCGTCGAGTGCCGTCCGCCTCGTCGGGCTTGACCATCGTTCGGCCGCGGCCAACGCTGGTGCCGTCGGTCGAGGCGGTACGAGCGGGCGGAGAAGCGGTGCGGCTGGGCGACGGGCCACCGAACGAGGCGCTGGCGCGGGAGCTACGGCAGGTCGCCGTGGCGGCGACCGCGCTCACCACGACCTTGAAGCAGGTCAACAACGAGCTTCCCGAGGGCTTCCCGAAGGACTCGATCGTCGATCTCTGCGAAGCGCTTGAAGGCTTGCCGGACGGCACGGCCGAGGGCTGCCGCACCGATCTCGAATTCGCGCGCAGCTTTCTTCCCAAGGTCCGTCGCGGCTTCTTCGCCGACGCCGACTGCGTATTTCGGTGTTTTCGCCCGGCTGTTTCGCTTCAAAGCGCCCAGCCGTTGCGGCGCTGTCGGACCGCCCGGGCGGGGTGGTAGGCGCGCGCCGTCGTTCGACCTCGGAGTTCAATCTAAGCGTGCAGGCGTGGCCGCCGCAAGCACCGGCGGCAGCGGGCTCGTCCAGGTCGTCCACGCCCAAGCGGTCCGCGCGCGCCTTAAAGCGCAG